>NZ_AP025344.1:6482500-6547390 GCF_021654795.1 Paenibacillus dendritiformis | reverse complement strand
TGTCTGCCTTGCTATCGAATATCGACTTGCCGCGGCCCTTCCACTTCTTCGAGCGAAAGAAAGCCAACGGCACGGCCATGATGAAGTCGCCGTCATACGTCACATCTGCCAGCTCGGCCGTCTCCGGCACCGTGGAGAGTGGCACTTCCTTGCCCTCCGAGTTAAGGAGCCGATACCGGATATAACCCCGGCCGAATGTCTCCAACAGGCGGTAATCCTTATCCTTGACGGCGTAGTCGGTATAAAACAGAACCTCCTGTAGTCGGCCCCTGGTCCGGCGGTAATCCACCCGCTCGCCGGAATAAAACTCGATGATCGGATAACCGGTAACCTCTGGATCCACGGTGATTTTAAACGCCCCGTCGCCCGCGACCAACGTCTCAATGATGGATTCCCCAACCAGCTCGTCAAAGTCGTTGTCCTTGGCGATCTCTTCCCATAAGTCCGTTTGCTCCTGGCTCTCCAGCTCGATGCCGTCCAGGTCGGCCACGACGATGTCAGACAGTCGCTCCGCAATCATTGCCGGCAGCCCGGAATGAATCTTCCTGATTGACAAGTCCTCGCTCGGCACCGCCGCCCAAAATCGGGACTTGCTCACCGGGTCCAATGCTGTCTGCTTATAAAATTGATCCAGTTCGCTCGGATCGCCCCGATACCAAAGCCGGTTCCGCAGCACGTTCGTGTTATACGAAAATGGCTCTGTAATCGTGATGACTCTATTTTCAGGTGCCGGATTGATCCGCAGCATCTTCATAATCATGTTTTTAAACCACCCCACTTTCTCACGCTCCTAACAGGTACATTGTTTCGGCTACGCCCGTTGTAGCATCCGGCGCGTCATCATACTTGTTCTCGCCTTCCCGCTGATACGATGTCATGGCCTTGTAATACTCCGGCCAGCGGTCCCGCCAGTTGACGGGATAATAGATATGATTCATGACCCAGGTAGCGTTGCTGACTATCCTGGCGATCTTGTTCTTGCTCTGATGAAACCAGCTCACGTCCGTTCGGTTGCTCCGGTGTTCTTCCTCCAGGAGCCGCTTCACATTGCGCGCAAAGGCCCGGCCGCCGTTGTTGCTCTCGATGCGAGCCTTGTTGACTTGCAGCTCAAAAAGAGCCTTCGCGACTGCCGGCTCTGTAATCTCCATCGGCTCTTTTGTATAGATGACATCCAGGACGTATGCCTCTTTGTTGTACACGCCCCAGATGATGTTGCATAGGTAATCGGCCCCTTGGTCGGCGGAGTCACAATAAGCGTAAATGCCGCTGAACAAAGGATTGCCGCTGGCGTCCTTCGGCAGCTCCGTGTATGTCTTGAAGCTGCTGTATAGCTTGCCTTTGATGTCGATCGGGATCTGCTGATAGTTCGCGCTGGCGATATCTTCGCCCATGGCCCGAACCTTCATGTCATAGGACTTTCGCGACAAGATATCAGGGCACAGCATCGTGCCGTCATCCTGCAGCGCCTTCATGGTCAGCAGCCGGATCTTCTTTTTCTCGGCTGCAAAGTGCTCAAGCGCACGGCCGGCCAGGTCGCCGGTTGCCCACCGGGTCATGATAATGATGATCTTGCCGCCCTCTTCAAGACGGGACAGCATCGTATTCGTAAACCAATCCCAATGCTTCTCAAGCGTGGCCTCGTTATTTGCTTCCTCAGCATTTTTTATCAAGTCATCAATCATCAAGATAGTGGCCCCGAAGCCGGTCGCCGTACCAGTCGGAGACGTCGCCAGGTAATTGTTATATCCACCTTCCAGGCTCCACAGGTTCATTGCCCCGTCTCCTCGCTTAATGCGGACGCCCGGGAAGATGTCACTGTATACGATTTTGTCCTTATCTGCCTTCTCGGTGCTGATGCCATCCCGAACGGCTTTACTAAATGTCGTGGACAATGTCTCGTTATACGATCCGGTCATGACCTTCTCCTGCTGATTCTTCCCGTATACCCATTGGGCGAACATGGAGGCCGTCCTGGACTTACCATGTCGAGGCGGGAGGTTAATGATTAGGATATCATCGTCGGAACCGTAAAAATCCTGCATTTCACCGCACAGCTCGCCTAGAAATGCCCGATCATCCCGGTAAAAGTCCGGTGCCATCGCCTGGCAAAAGTAAAAAAACTCGCGATTAGCGAGCTCGATAAGGGCATATCGTTTGATTGTCTCCAGGTCAACCATCGCGTATCAGCTTCCGTAGTTCGTCGGTGGTCAGGCCCTTCATCGGGTTATTCACGTCCATGCTGCCGCTGTGCTGGATGTCTTGCTTATCGCGCCACTTATCAGGTCGGCGGTTCTTCAACCAGAATATCTGTGCTGCTACATCCGGCTGGACCTCTTTGGTCACGCGCTTGGTCTCGACCATAACGTCTACCAGCTCACCTGTTTCCGGATCGATCACCTTATCGGCTTCCCGGGTCACTTCATCGTATTGATAGCCGACCGCACGCCTAAATAGAGCATTCTCCACCTCAACGTCAGCTACTTCCTTGCCCCTTTTTAAGGCTGCCGATAATGCCGGGTACTTCTTGACATACTCCCTGAATGTCGAGTAAGCAACGCCTAATTTTTTGGCTATGTCCTCGTCTATTGTGCCATCCCTCGCCCATGCCTCTACAAGCAGGAGCTTGGGCTCAACGTGTGAATGATACTTATTCTTCCGGTCTCCTGCCATGTTATCAGCTCCCCTCCATGAAATAAGAAAAAGCCGCTGAACTCTGTCAGCGACTTAATTTGTAAAGCGCGTATTGATTTAGTGACACATTTTCGGCTGCTGCCTTCTCCGCCAAGTGTCGATGTAAAGACTTCGGCATGCGAACAAGGAACTTTCCGCTGTACTCCTCATCTTCTGGTTCCGGAATAGGATCACCGTACTCCAGCTTTATTTCAATGTGTGTCTTGAATACTTCTTGAAGATCCTTATATGCCTCTTCCCACGTGTTGCCGGACGTATGACAACCGTCCAACTCCTTTACCGCTGCCCAAAAGCCATCCTCTGTACGCTTCACTTGAAAGGTATATGGCAGGCTCAGGTAATAATTGAGATCCTTTTGCTTTTCCATAATGTTTGGCTTAAGATAGGGGACATAAGGGGAATTACTCCCCCTTATGCTTGTTCAACCTCGTAAGCGCATCTTCCACAGCCTTTGGATGGACTGGATTCTCGCGCTTCACGGTGGTTAAAAGCCCTTGTGCGTTTCGGAAATGATGGTGTGAACCGACTATTCTCACCTCTATGTATCCGGCGTGTTCAAGGGCTTTTTTCACCTCTTGAAAGGTTATCCCTTTTGGTTTCCTCATCATTTTATTGACGAGTTTTTCTATCTTAGCCATGTTTCACCTCCTGTAATTATGATATCACATATAGTATCATATAGTCAAGTAGTGAAAACAGAAAAAGCACCGCGAAGGGTGCTTAAATAATCTTTAGAACAACATTTTTCTTATAGCTATTTTCAATATCGGTCCAGCAGTTCTCTTTTGTATAGTTCCCGATTCCAATTTCTGATATTAAGAGATATACTTCCGCTAATTGTCTTTTGGCATCTTCCTCAGACATTGTTCTTACCAATTCTATAATTCTTTCCTGGGTCGTTGACATCCCCATTCCTCCTTCCTCTCATGCCATACTTCGACAAAAGGGAAGAAAATCCTGCCAATAAGAATACCGCCCCCACGAAGGAGACGGCTATAGTGAAAGGAGACAGCGACATAATTATACGAATGGCAGGACTCGAACCTGCGGCCTCTTGCTCCCAAGGCAAGCGTGCTACCAAACTGCACCACATCCGTGTATTGTAACCGGCGTCAGGAATCGAACCTGATACCTCGGAGTCATGTTATCGGGCCCTTCTCCGCGCTCTGCCTATGAGCTACACCGGTATATTGTCGGTAAGAGATGCGGTCGCCTAATGTGACTGAAAGTAGGGCCGCGACCACATCTCTAATTCTTCCGACACTATCATATTAACACGGTTGGAACGGGGTATGCGGGACATCGATGAGACACAAATGAGACACGTTTAGGACATTCCACTCAACTTGCTATAAATACCAATTGCACGCAGTCTCCATCGGTTAAATGTTCGCCTTACAATTCCTAGTTCCTCGGCAACCTCTATTGCTGGCAGTCCCTTAATATATCTCAGTCGGAGTAGTTCAGCATAGTGAGGTTGCTGCTCCTTCATAGCATCAAGCACCGTGTCAACCCGCTGCTTTTCCGCCTTGAGATCTTGATATTCCGCCAGCTGCGCCAGTATTGCCTCGTATCCTTCCGGTGTTCCCGTCCGTGCCTCGATGACCTTCGCGATCTTCCGCTGTAGCTCATCCAGCAGCTGCCGATCCTCCTCATCCGCCGGCTCGCAATCCTGGACGGCCTGAAGCTGCGCCCGAGTCCCTGCAGGGTAACGGGTCAGGTATGCGTGCGCTGTAGTCTCCAGGCGCTGCTCCCTTGGTGTGAGATACATATACGACGGCAGCCCCCGCAGCCGGCGATGCAGCTCCTGCAGGTGGTCGTCTTCGTTGAGCAGGGACACGGTGATCCCGTTTCCCACGCTATACGTTTCCAGGACGCGCAGGCGGCCCACAATGTCCCGGTACCCGGTCAGTTGGTCAATGACTTGCTGCTCAATCTGTTTCATAGACTTCAACCCCCACCCCTGATTTTCTCTGCCCGAACCTTCAACGCATTCAGCAATGCGTCTTGTGTAGCCGCCTTGCCTTCAAGGGCGGACATCACATCCTCATCCATCCCGCCCTGTACGACGAGATGATGCAAAATAACCTTCTGCTTTTGACCCTGGCGATGCAGCCGGCCGTTCGCCTGCTGGTAAAGTTCAAGGCTCCAGTTTAGGCCGAACCATACGACATGATTTCCGCCGTCCTGGAGGTTGAGGCCGTAGGCTGCGCTGGCCGGATGCGCCAGAAGAATATCAACTTGTCCCGCGTTCCAGTCAATTTGATCCTGCGGAGTTTGCAGCTCCCGCACGCGCAGGCCCGACTTGGCAAGTGCCTTTTGTATCCGCTCCCTGTCATGCTGGAAGCTGTAGAACACAAGTGCCGGCTTCCCGTTCAGCTGCTCGACCAACTCCAAAAATGCCTCCAGCTTGCAGTCGTGAATCTCGTGCACGTTGCGCTCCTCGTCGTACAGCGCCCCGTTGCAAAGCTGAAGCAGTTTGTTCGCAAGTACCGCTGCGCTCGGCGCGGTAATCTCAGTGTCGTCCAGCTCCAGCAGCAGCTCCTTTTCCAGCTGCTTGTACTGCTTCTGCGCCCTGTCGTCCAGGACTACCGGTATCACGTTGGTTACGCAATCGGGCAGCTCCAGATAATCCTCGGCCTTCATGCTGATACAGATATCGGCGATCCGCTGCTGAATGGCGTCGTCCGCGCCGGGCTTGGCCGTATACCCGAAACCGTTGTAATTCTTCTCGAAGTACTTTCCCCGGTAGTGTGTGATGAACTTCTCCAGGCGTTGCCCCTGGTCCAGTAAAAATACCTGCGCCCATAAATCCAAAAGGCCGTTCGGTGCAGGTGTCCCGGTCAGTCCGACAATCCGCTGAATATGCGGCCGTACCCACGTCAGCACCTTGAAGCGTTTGGCCTGGTGGTTTTTAAAGCTGCTCAGCTCATCCAGGATCACCATGTCAAACGGCCAGGCGTTACGGTAATACTCGACCAGCCAGGCGATGTTATCCCGGTTGATTACCCATACGTCGCCTGGCGTGTTCAGCGCCCGGATCCGCTTCGCCTGGCTTCCCAGCACCGGAATCACTCGTAGATGCTTCAGGTGCTCCCACTTGGAGGCCTCTGTGGTCCATGTTGCCTCCGCTACCTTTTTCGGCGCGATGACCAACGCCCGCCGGACGGCGAAGCGATTATACTTCAAGTCATTGACCGCCGTCAGCGTAATGACAGTTTTCCCCAATCCCATATCCAGAAACAACCCCAGCGCCTCGTCGGCCAACAGACGGTTGATGCAATACCGCTGGTAGTCGTGAGGAATGTACCGCTTTCGCTCTGCACTCATGATCCTGTCAGCTCCTGCAGCAATCCATCGACCTGCGCGATGCTGTCCACTATCCGGACATCACAGCCAAGCGCCCGAAAGTGTTTGTGTTGGGCCAGCTGTAGCGCTGTCGGCTTTTTACCGGGCGCTTTCAGCTCCACGAATACGACACGGCCACCTGGAAGGATGACTATCCGATCCGGCACCCCTGAGTTGCCAGGGCTGACAAATTTATAGGCTCGGCCACCCGCAGCCTTTACTCTCTCCCGCAAATATTTCTCTATGTCTCGTTCTCTCACTTGACAACCCTCCTCGACGTGTGTTACTCGCGCAGGTGCGCACACGCGTAACTTTCTATAAATCAGGCGGTTTAGGCGTATATAAAACCCTCTATTCTCTCTATTCTCTTTGTATTTCTTCTTTAACTATCAAAGTGTCAATAGTGTCAATAAAGTATAATTAATATAGATGTACCAAGGGTTTCAGCGGTTGACACTTTGATTGACACTTACATTGACACTTTGAAATCTGTCAACTTTGCATTATTGACACTTCGCAAAGTGTCAACTCCAAAGTGTCAATGTGGCAAGGGTTGTTTTCGCCTGAATCCGCGCTGCATTTCGTATGGTCCGAACAGCCCCCGATACGGCTCCCATCCTGGCATAGATGACAATATCCCGTTAATCTCTCGTGCATCCGTCTGCTTCATAAACTTGATGTCTGACCGGAAGCATTCGCACCATATCTCGGCGGCACATATGCGGTCCCGGGGGCCCGACGCCCCTTCCTGGGGCTTTCCGAACTCGCCACTCCAGTACATTAGTCTGGTAGCCAGGTCTCGCTTTTGCCAGTCTTCCGGAACAGGCCGATCGACAAACGCTCTAATAATCCCTTCTTTTGCGCTGGTTTCCCTGTGCGCTTCTTGCTGCTGCTTTGCCTGCTCTTCGGCCTCTCCGCTCAAATACAGCTGCTCTCCCAGCTGCCATCGAATAAACGCTTCTGCGTATATCTGATCCACTTCCCCTTCCAGGTCGCGGAAAACGCTTTTTGAAGGCTGCAGGATCCCCACATCAACCGGCCAAAAGCGCCGGTTCCCCGTTCGGTCCCGTAGAAACTCGCTGTCATTGGTGGTCCCAAAAAATACGCAGCGTCGTGGATACGGCATTGTCCGCTTGCCGTAAGCTTCCCGATAAATGTCCTCTGTCCGGCTAAGGAACTGCTTAACCGCATTGCTCTCAGACTTCGACATACCCGTCAGCTCGCCGACCTCGTTGATCCAAATGCCTTGAATCATCTCGCAGGCCTCTTTCCCCTCGAACGTGGTCAAGCTATCGCTGTACCAATGCTTGCCTAAAAGACGCAAGAAGGTACTTTTCCCAAGCCCCTGCGGCCCGGCCAGAATCGGCATATAGTCATATTTCACTCCTGGTTGCATTGCACGGGCCACGGCGGCCGTAAGGGACTTACGCGAGACTGCCCGAGTGTATACGTTATCCTCTGCACCCAGGTAATCCGTTAGCAGCGTATCCAATCGCGGCACACCGTCCCATTCCAGCCCCTCCAGATAGCGCCGAACATCGTTAAAACGTCGCTTATGTGAAATGATCGTCAGCGCGTGGTTAATCTTCGTCTCAACTGCGATGCCATATACTTTTTCGATGTAATGATAAACGCCGGCGTCGTCCGAAGACGCCCATGGCCGCCGCTCTGTTCGGGCATCCCACGGCAGCGCACCAAGCACAAGCCCACGGTTCGCGAACTCGTCAAAGGCGACCTTATCCTTTAACACCGGGTCATGCTCCAGGATGATCAGGATGTTATCCACGGTTTTCAGGTACAGGCCGTTGCTGTTGATTTCCAACCGCCGCATCCAGTCCAAATTGTCCGGAGCCACGACGGAACCGGCGGTAACCCCAGAACCCTCAAAGCTTTCCACAGCCTTTTCATACCGTTCCTGCTTGAGAAGCCCGGCCACCGGATCCTGTTGCATCGCAAAGGCCGACATGGCCGCATAGGATGGTAGCTTGTTCGTCGGCGTTCCTGGCTTCGCCTCGTCATCCTGGTCGCCGAATTTATGCAGCCGCACCAGGTCGAAGGCGTTGACCAGGCGACCGCCGCACGGATCCGTAGCGTGGTGGCTGTACAGGAAAGCGCCATCGTCGTATACGATAGCGCCGCCTGTAGTAGATCCGCCCACATAGGTATAGCGCCCGCTGTCGTCATCGGCCAATGAATAGATGCCAGGCAAAAAGGTTTCCATTGCCTGCAGGACGTCGTACACCCGGCAGAATGCCCCTACAACCCCCGGCTTTACTGTTGGATCCCCCTGCTTAGCGGCCATACGAACATGCGTCTGCTGCGTGCCTGGGACCTGCGGCCACTCCGCCACATTCCGCCAATCGGCGTACATCGCAAGCACGCCGTCAGCACTCAGGAACGGCTTATCGCCAAAGGTAAAGACGTACTGACTATCCGCGCAGCAGCTCGGCCAGTACATTAACCGATGCGCCTGGAAGGTAGTCGGGTCGCATAGCTCAATGCCAATGATAGCCGCCAGCTTGCGCGCCAGCGGCTCATATTCATCAGCGGATGTCGTCCGATCGGTCGGGACAAGAACCCGGAGACGAGGCTTTGCTTCCTCGTGCTTCCGGGTAGAATAGACGGCATAGGCGCAGCCGAGTCCATCCAGGCGGCGCAGTATGTCCATAGTGCCGCCTGCAGGAACATTGTCCAGGTCTAGCGTCAGAACGTCCCGTCCTGTCACCGCGTTGGCCTTCCGGCGGCCGCCTGAAAGGGAGCCGGCGACGAAGCCGCCGACGTCCTTCAAGTCGTCTTGCTGGCTTTTTGGCAGGGCCAGATACTCGGCCAGCGTTTCCGTGCCTCGAACGGCCGTCCGCAGCCGCTCTACTAGCTCCGACCAGTAAATCATCTGAGGCTGCCAGTTCGTACTGTGCCGGCTGCCGGCGCTCGATATGGTTAATTGTCTGTCGTTATTCACAGCGCCTTGCCCCTTTCGCTCTACTCTGCCGTAACGCCTTGACCTTCCTTCGTTATCTCGTAGTCCACGATCTCCACCTCTTCCCGATCCGGCGACTCCAGCGAATCATCAAACGCCGACACCGCAGAACACCCGGACTTTATCAGGTGAACCATCACATCATCAGCCGACTCGCTACGTCCTTCCACCGCGTCCAGCAAGCCATTGATATTTTCATCCGTCGGCACCATACCGGTCGGCAGCGTCACGATAGCTTCACGTCGATAAGTCAATGTTTCCGTTACAAAAACTTTGAGTTTAGTTGTCATCGTCCTCGCCCTCCCTCTCATAATGCCGGTCAAGATATTCAACAAAAGCAACGGCGACGGCAGCAAGCTGGATAGCCTCTGCTCTCATGTTCTCGTAACCGCCTTTTTTCCGCGCCTCGGCTCCATTATCAAAAACAGTTTCGTTGATAGCTTCACAAAGCTCGCCGAACTCCTCACCTAAAATACCAATCCACAATGGCGGCTGGTGGTTCTGCTCGCCCCATTTACTATCCTGACGGCGGCGCTCGTAGGCAACAGCCGCTAATACCTCGTTCATCCTGTTACTAAGCATTGTATTTTGCCCCCTGTTCCAACCGATTTCCTTTAACCACCTATCGCCTGAGTAAAAATTAGCTACCGCCATGTCATACCGTTTGAGTCCGTATCGGATCGCGGCCCGTAAGCCACCCTGAAATTCCTCCGTGACTGTTATCTCGGGGGAGGCCGGCCCGCCAGTAGGGAGCGAGAATTCGATTGTGATAGTCATGGTTCTTAGTCCTCCCGTTCATCTGGAATCATGACATTGCATTCCTTGCATTCGTAGATTCCCTGGTTCCAGTGTTCAAGCTCATCGCCGCAGAAGGGGCATAGCAGGGCGTCATCCTCGTCATCGCCTTCGTCCCCATAATCAACGTCACTCTCAAGTGTCCGGCAACCCGGGCAAAACCGTGAACCACAGCAAGGGCACTCTTCCCAAAATTCGTTGCACTCCGGGCATTTGTTTCGGTCTTTCATGATTTCTCATCTCCCAGCACAAACTCGATATATTTCTGGGTTTTCCGTAAGTCTTCGTCGCCGCCTTTCCAGCGCTCTCGACAAACGTATTTGAGCACGTTACCCTTACAATAACCGCGAAACTCCTCTGGCGTTAGCTTGGCACGGATAATATCAATCGTCTCGATGCCACCGACGGTGTAATGGGATGGTCGCTCCACGGGGTCATGCTCCGGATGCTGAGCCATTGGGGCCTTCTCCAGTTGCTGCTTCAGCTCCTCCGCGGTGCGCCGCCAATTGTGTACGTCTTCTTCCAATTCCACGATGCGCTGCCGATTGTCCGCTTCTACCTGCGCCCAGCGTGCGAGCTCGCTTTCATAATCCATGATTCGATTACTTTGCTCAAGAATGCACTCAGCCTGGCTATCACACAGTTGCTTCCAGGACTGCAGGTCATTATCCGCTTCAATGAGCACATCCAGTGGATCTGTTTGCGGCTCCGCCGCCGGGGTGGGGTCTTTGGTTTCCGTCGTGTCAAGCAGCTCGCGCGCCTCCTTTGGAGTTATCCCTTTCAAGCCCCATTTCTTTACCCAATATTGCAACGTTTGGTTTTTCATCTTCCAAGCCCGCTCGATGCTAGACAACGATTTTCCGGCGGCAACGGCCTCAAGTAAATCCCGTTTTGTAAGCCCGCAATCCGGTCCCTCTTTCTCGTTTCTTCCCTTCTTGCTTTGCCGCCTCTGTTCATCATTACCGGCTATCCGAAGTCCAACCGGCATTTTAACCTTCCCGTCCGGAGCTGGCATGGCCCGATACCGCTCCAGCTCCTCCGGCGACAGCTGGTATTCGACAACCGGACCGCTGCCGCTCGATTTCAATTCAACGTCCCGATGGGGAATGGATGTTTTTTTGTCCACCTTCAACCCCTCCACTTTCTCGAATATATGTTCGGTTTGATGGCGAGATCCAGCCCCGCCGCTCCTTCTGCCGCCGCCTCGGTGGGGGATCCGGCAACAGAATATAAACCGTGCCTATCACTCGTCCGGCATCGTCCGTGATGATGTCCCAGGGTATATCCTGAAAATAAGGATCAACATTTGACATGGGGCAAGCCCCCCTAATCCTTTTGATAGAATGATGTGGCGAATCCATCAGCCTTCAGCGGCAGCCCTGGAGCCCAAGGAACAGGCTGCCCCATAATCTCCAGCACATGATCCAACATGTCGGGGTTATCGGCCTCAATGCCCACTTCATCGTGGACGTGAAGCACAGTCTCGTAACCTGCCTGTTCCAATCGTGTCAATGATACGGCCAGGCAGTCCCGAGCAATCGCCTGCACAACGTTCTCCGTCAGCTTCCCGCCGTAGGTGCTGAGCACCGTCCATTTCTTCTTTGTTTGATCCACGCCCCAATAGTGCAGCGCGGGCTTGCCGAAGTCATTTTCCTTTATGAACGGTTTTGCATAATACAACTTGCGCCCGCTAGGCAATGTAATCGTGAAAAAGTCCTGATCAGAACCGTAATGGCTCTCTCGGGAAAAGATGAGTCCCTTAATGCCAATCGTCTCCCCGTGCTGCATGACATCAAGCGCCGCAGCTTCGAGGCTGTACCACAAGTCAACGATGCGCCGATTGGCGTTACGCCAGCGAAGAACGATATCCGGAAGCTCATCTTCGGTCAGCCCCATATCTAGTGCACCCATACTGATGAGTGCGCCTTTCCCTCCCTGGTATCCAAGGGCCAGTTCTGCCACCTTACCCTTTTGCCGTAAATCGCTTCCCTTGCCAATCTGCTCAATAGGGACGCCAAACATCTGCGACGCTGACGCTTCGTAAATCTTCCCATGTGTATTAAAGACGTCCAGCCGCCACTGCTCCCCCGCCAACCAGGCAATTACGCGGGCTTCAATGGCCGAGAAGTCCGCCACAAGGAGTGTCTTCCCATCCGGGGCCACGAACGCCGTCCGGATGAGCTGAGAGAGCGTATCCGGGACATTGCCGTAAACAAACTTGAGCATATCGACTTTCTTTTCTTTGACCAGCTGGCGTGCGTACTCCAGCGTGGAAAGGTAATTTCGCGGCAGATTCTGAATCTGGACAAGACGTCCTGCCCAGCGCCCGGTTCGATTCGCTCCGTAAAACTGCAACAGCCCCCGAACGCGCCCATCCTCACAGGCTGCCTGCTTCATGGCCTGGTACTTCTTGACTGACGTCTTGGAGAGCTCTTGGCGGATCTCCAGCACTCGCCGGGCCCTGCCTTCATCCAGCACATCGATAAGCTTCGACACCGTGCCTTTCTGCAGGTTCTCGATCTCCTCGCCTGTCTCTTCCTCCAACCACTTCGTGAGCTGCTGCACGGACTTCGGATTGTCCAGGCCAGTAATCCGGATGGCTTCGGCCTTTAACTCTCCCGTCACCTGCTCATCAATCGCTAGGGCCCCCTCAACCATCTGCAAGTCACAGGCTAGGCCTCGGGCATTGATTCGCTGGTCAAGCTCCCACAGCCGCCATTCCGACGCCGGCACCGGGAACAAGGATAAACGGCGCAATATCGCCTTTTCGGCTACTACGTCGCCAACGCAGTATTCCTTAAACAACTCCCATTTTGCCGGTTCATGGTGCGGCAGCGTTCTCGTGCGCATACCGTTTTTCTTTGTTGGCTTGCACGGCACGCAAAACGTCCGGATAAGCGCCCCACCCGTACCGAGCTTACGTCTATCCTGCGGGATGCTCAGCGCCTCGCCCACAGCTGCCAAGCCTGCAGGATAACCGCAATACAGGCCGTGAACCTGTGTGCAGTGCCATTGCTCAATCGGCGAGGGCCAGAACTTGTTGAGACAGTACCACTCGAAAGCGGCATTGTACGCATGCTTTATGACCGTGGGGTCATTTAGCGCTTGGATCACTTCCAGCGGTAAAGACTCACCTTGCGCCAGGTCAACAATCTGCACTCGGCGGTCAAAGTCAAAAGACCAAGCAAAGAGAAGGATTTGAAAATCTGGGGACTGCACGTACTTGTACAGTCCCGCTTTTTTGATGTCGATCGACGAATACGTTTCAATGTCGATTGACAGATGCCGGGTCATAGGCCCCACACGCCGCCATTCAACGGCTTGCCAGTAATCGGGTCAATCTGTGGCTGCTGTGGCTGTTGCGGTGCCTGGGCGTAGCCTTGTTGACCATATTGCGGCTGCTGGGGAGCAGGTTGGCCGTACCCTTGCGGCGCTCCCCCTGTCTGCTGCTGTGCTGGCGGATGGCTAGGTTGGCCGTAAACCTGTGACGGTGTAGTATTTACCCGCCCACCGTCAGGAGTCTGCATTGACCATCCGTTTGTAGGTTGCTGACCGTATTGCTGTGGCGGCGCTGCCTGCTCCCAACCAGACGGAGCCGGTGCTGGTGTGAAGCCGGCACCGAATGCCTGCTCGGCGCTGATTCGGCCCCCTAAAGGTTCACCGTCACGAGTTTTCTGGACGGGCCCAAGACCAGCTCCAATTCCTTTTTTCTTGTTGCTGTATGGGTAAAAATTTATGTGTACCCGACCATACATGCCGCTATAGACCTCGGATTGATTAACGATTGGATTCAGATTGACATCAACTACTGATTGTTGCTGCTTGCTACTCAAAGCAATAACCCAATGGCCTTTACACTCCGGACCATACGGCTCACCGCTTTGAGGCTTGCGCCCGTCGCCGTCCCGAATCGGCACATCCGGCTGAGCTGTACCCGTCCAATAATTCAAGGCAGCCCCTTTTTGCATTGCAGCCTGAACGGCAGCGTGGATTCGCTGCATCGTTGCGGTATCTGTTTTAGGAATAAGTACGGTAAGGCTGTATTTTGGCTCCTCTCCAGGGTTATTTGCGCGAGGCGTAAACAAATTTACGTAGCTCAGTCTTACTTCACCAGTCGTAACGCTTGTCGATTCGATTTGAGTTGTCATTTGTCGTTTTCCCCCTGATCGGTTATATTTGCCGCTAGACCAGCGGCCAGATACCATTTGTTCGATATAGTAATCAGCAATTTCACCCATAAATGCTAAGCCTTACACACGTGGAGGCCAGTTCCAGCACCCCGGTTCGTCTCCAAGCTTTACATTTAGTTGGAACTCCAATTCAGTTTGCGTGAAGACGCACAAATGAACCGTTTCATCGTCCAAAATATCCGTGATAATAGCTGCATGCGGAACGACTCCAAAGTAATGCACGATTCTTCCGACAGATGGTTTCATAGAGTCTCTTAACCTCCTATATTTTCATTGCCCGAATGCTTGCTCGGGCGAGATTTGATTCACAATCGCTGGACGCTTGTCGTCAGCCGGGGCCAAGGTCGGCGCGCCCGGCTTACTGATTACATGGCCCGGTTCCTCTAGGAGCTCCCTATATTGCTTTTTACCTAGCGTTTTTTCCAGGGCGGGCGGCGTTAATGGCTGGCGCTCGTATAATAGCGCCTCGTCGATGCCTTTTTCCTGTAGGTGCTTGAATGCCGCATCCAAGTCGGCATAATCTCGGCTACCTCGACCCGCTACAGCCTTCCAGCCTGGGACGTCCCCTCCTTTAAGTGCCTCGGCGAGCGCCAACTTCTTCAGGCTGTTGTACCAAGGTATAAGTCCCTCCGCACGCTTGAGTACAATGCCGACTTCCTCCCAGCCGATGAGCGGCGGCTTCAACGGAGCCAATGGCTCTATGGACAGCAAATGTTCTACCCTCGCCCGGCAAGTCTCTTTTGCCCGGCAGAATCCGCAATGCTCACCAGGGACATACTCGCCTTTGCCCTCATAGGCTCGGGCAGCAATTGGCTTGATTGATTCCCCCCAGGCCAATAATTCCGTGGCCGATATCGACCACTCGGAAGCGTGCTCCCTTACACGGGGTTGCACAATCGCCATGTGGACCGTCTCGATACCATACAGCAGGGAGTAAGCCTGCAAGGCACCGAGAGCATACAGCTTCATCTGCGGGTTGTTCTCGGCTAACACAAGCGCGCCTTTACCGTATTTAAAATCAATGATGTGGAGCTGGCCGCTGCCGATAATGATGCAGTCCGCCGTCCCGAATCCTTCCGGAGCGTAAACGGAGTAGTCAACTCGTCTTTCAATCGCGATGTACGGAGGCACCGGAAAGGCGTGCACTACACCCTGGACATACTCTAGATAGGTGTCTGTGTGTCGAAGCATCTCCTCATCAAATAGCGGCTTGCCTTCATGCGTTTGCTCTTTCATCTTTTTCAACCGACTATTAAAGGATCGGGTGCTCATAGGCTCTACCAGCGCCCGACGCAGCTTTAACTCCGCGATTTCGTGGGCAAGCGTGCCCTCCCTCGCCGCACCGGATGTCGTATCAGGTAATGCGTCCTCCAAGCGGGCCGATGGCCTACAGACTAGCCATCGGTGTGCACTGCTGGCTGACAGCAGCGCATGCGCCCGCTCCGCATGGGCAATCTGCGTCATATTTTAGCCCCCAGGCTACGGAGATACGTCGCAAACTCACCGTACAGCTCCTTCGGGAGCTGTGTCAGCGCCTGAACTCCGCGTTGCTGCAGCCAAGATGTCAGCTCGCCTGAACGCCCCGCGTCGACGATAGGTCCGGCAGCTACGGCAAGCTGATCCAAGGTGTATGCTGGCGCAGTTGTCGGCACACCGACCGCAGCGGCTGGAGCAGGAACAACAGGAGCCTGGGGCGGAGCTACCGGAACCGCTGCTTGTGCAGGGGCGGCTGGGTCAGGTGCTGCACCATAAGCCGATTGCATTGGTGGCTGCTGGAATACGGTAACCGGCTGTTGCGGATCGTTCTGCAGGGTAGTTTGGGCTAACGGCGCAGCGGCTGCCGCCAACTTGCCGCCCAGGGATGTAGCCAGGTTATTGATTGCCCCGACCAATTCAGGGGCTTGGATAGAAATTGTGATGTTCATGTAAATAAGTCCTCCTTATTTTGTTCTTTTTGCTCAAGCAGCTGCTGTCGGCGGTCTGCAATGAGGTTGATACAACCGACGCATATGCTTCTATCACGCGCGAACTTTTTCAGGCTCTTTTCCGTGGAGCCGCAAAGGCTACAGCCTGCCCCATGCTTTTGGAGTACAATGCGATCACCATACGTATAGATTTCCATAGGCTCCTGTTCACCGATGCCCATCGTGCGGCGCAGCTCCATTGGAATAACGATGCGCCCAAGGCTATCAAGATTACGTACAATTCCAGTTGCTTTCATTGATTTCTCCTTCCGCCAGTGCTAAACTGGCTTTGAATAGTGTGTGTTCAGCTCCCGGCGGCTCCTACCCCGCTTGGAGCTGTTTTTCATTGTGCAACCTTCCTGCAGCCCGCTGGTATTGCTGGCGGTACATCTCGCGAGCCTGGCTGCATTGTGCCGTATCCCGCAGCTGTAGCAAGTTACCCAGACTACGAAGGCGTTGCTTCCTCGTCATGCCTCTCTCACCTCCTTATCAGAATTTGAAGCCCATCTTCTCGGCCTCGATGGTCGCCCAGGTCACAAACGGGAACCAATCTGCATCGATTCCGGAGTGGATGTACCTGGCGGCCAGGTGATCCAGCAGTTCATCGGGAATAGTCATGGAAGAAGCCGCCCTTCCTTTTATGCTGGTCACAGGCTACAACATCAACAGGTATAAGCTCGCCCTCTCCTTCTGACTTTCGAGCAAAAACTGTTCCCCTCGTCGTAGCTGGTTTAGAGCAGTTTCGGTAATTGCAAGTCCCTAACTCGGATGATTCTTCTTGACCCGCAATCACGATGACCACCCGGGCATGCTGGACCATGTGATCCACCGAGCAACACAGGTCAGGCCCTACTTTCCAGGCCGCTTGCCCGAAGTAAATTTCCTTTTCGCATATCGGGCAATGGTCGATGACTTCCTTGCTAGTGCTCATATGGCTTCGCCTCCTCAAACGCGCGGCGGCCAATTCCACTGGTCGTAATCATCCCCGCGCTTAACGTTTTGCGCAAAAATAATTCCAGCAGGATTGAAGATACACAGATGCACTGTCTCGTCGTCCACAACACCCGTAATAATGGCCGCACGCGGCGCAATTCCGACAAAATGGACGATCCGTCCGATTGATGGCTTTTGATTCATGCTTTTTCCTCCTAATGATTTTTTGGCTAACATTTATCCAAGCCGTTAAGCCCTTCCTTTCATCGGCTGAGTCAGCTTGTCGATTCGTGCTCGAATCTCTTGCTCCCATTCCACATCGCCCGATACATGGGCGATATATCCCAAGTTGTTGAGCTGATCCAGCCGTTCTACCAACTTGGCATTGGCCTGGATGCATTGAATCATTTCAGCCTGTTCTTTTGATGTCCAGGAGCGTTCTTGCTGGATGAAATGCAATTCCGCCATCCGGCGGTGTACCGGGTGGATGCCGATTTTGATGTCGGTCATGGCAATTCTCCCTTCTCAATGCATTGCTGCTCATACTCCAGCACCCATTCGCGACGAAAACGATACTCCTGACCTTCTTTGTAAAAGCGGATGTCACCGTTTTTTGTGCGTCGACGTATCGTCCATGTGCTGCGCTGAAAATACGCTGCCACGTCCTTGAGAGTCAAAACGGGAGGAAGGCTGTTTGTCGAAGGGTTTGTCATAGTGCTCGCCTCCTGTCATGATGCGCTGATGAGCTCTAACAGCTCGCCAAACTTACTCGCATAGTAGTGCGGTTGAGTCTCACGCGGGTTGACCGGGCTAATAAGGTTCTTCCCATAAATCAGTCCGTCATCGGTCAACGATTTAAATGCCTTGACTCCGCCATTGCTTGATGGCCGTTCCCGCTCCTCTAACAAGCCACGCTGAATTAATAGGGTGTTGAACTTAGCGGCCCCGAACGGTGCACCGTGCTTTTTCAGCAGGACTGTTGCCGATTCCGTTACATCTTCATTGACCGCGTAGGCTGGTAACGGTACATTGAGGCCATGGAGCTTTGCAAAGTCGCCCATCAGCTTCAGCTTCCCGCTTTCCGGAAGTCGGAGTATATTGCTCGCTGCCTCAAGGAAAATCATTTCTTTGCGAAATTGTAGAGTGTCAGCCGATTCCCTGACCGGATATGACTGTTCTGCATCCAGTAGGTAGCTCCGTACCGTCTGTGCAATGATGCTATCTCGTAAGAGCATCCCGATGCGGAGGATAGCCCGACGAGGGATGATGGTTAAAGAACTGGCGCGGCTTTTTATTTGACTCTCCTTCTTAAAGGAGGAGAGTTCAGATCCTGTTAATACCCGCAAACCATCTGATTCCAATTCCTCACGGTGGTCATAAATTAAACTTTCGATTGCTTTAACCCCGACTTCGTAATATTCCGCTGTTAACTCAATGTTGGTATGAATGTCGTCCGGCAGCATCGCCAGCTTCTTCACCTTGTCGAGCACGCCCACCCGGTCAATGACCGATTCCCGCAGCGTCTTGCTCTCGAGCAGTGCCAGTTGATTCATTTGCCCGCCTCTCCTTTCTTTTTTGTGCGTACCGCATTCTCGAATACAGTCTGTGATAAAGCTGTCCCCATCTCTTCCAACTGACATCCCCCGGCTCTTTTGCCCAAGATGGGTTTTGTGAATGTAATACTATCGAGGTGCCAGCCCTTTCAGCCATTCTAAATAACGATTCCTTTTTAATTTTCATGCCTGAGCCCCTATTTGGATAATATTTTTATCCATTGATGTCAAAAAAATATCCATACCCATTGACTGGATAAATATTATTATCTATAATGCATTATAGATAATTAATTTATCGCTTTTTGGACAGACTTATCCCTAGACTGTTCAAAATAGTCGGGAAATAACAACTCAACTGGCTCACCAAAATACATTGAGAGTTGGAACATCAGGTCCCTGCCAGGAGTGAAAGTTCCATTCTCAATCATGCGAAGATACACTGTTGAGATTCCGTTTTCTGAAGCTACTTGTGCTTGAGTCCCTTTTGACTTGCGACACTTCGCAAAGTAAGGGCGTTTCTTTGCCATTCGCTTCCCTCCTTTCGTTAAGTCGATTATACCGGATAATATTTTTATCCGTCAAGGGGGTAATGGATAATTTATTTTTTTGGAGGATGAATGATGACTCTCGGAGAAAAATTAGTTCGCCTGCGGGAAGAAAAAGGGCTATCGCAGTATGAAGTAGCTAACAGATTAGGAATAAAGAGACCACGCTACAACTCGTGGGAGCAGAACATTGCCAAACCTCGATTAGAAATGTTAAAAAAACTGGCCGAGTTTTACGATGTGAAGCCAGAGTATTTGCTTGGATATGAACCAGCGGAAAGCGCAACGATTCCAGAATGGGCTAATGCAAAAGATAAAAGAGACTTCAAGAAGATGCTCCTAGAGGATGCCACCGTAATGTTTGATGGTGTGCCAATCGAAGGAAAAGACCGGGAGCGCGTAATGCAGGTTCTGGAGGCCCTATTCTGGGATGCCAAGAAGGAGAGCAAAGAGAAGTTTACAAACAAACGATACAAAGAGAAATCAGACAACAATGACTAAATGTCTGGGGTGAGTTTGTAACCAATGGATCAAATCATCGGGGACTTGATAAAAAAACATAAAACGAATTGCCCATTTACAATAGCAGAGAACAGGAAAATAAAGGTAGTGCATGACAACCTCGGAAACTCGACAAGGGGATTGTATTATACAAAGCTTCGACGTCGATACATCGTTATCCACAATAAACTATGTCCGAATTGGCAACGCCTCATCTGCGCCCACGAACTCGGCCATGATGTTCTTCATTCTGGTATCAGTCATTTCTGGCTGGACGAGCATTCATTTTTCAACGTGGGTAAGTTCGAACGCCAGGCAAACACGTTTGCCGTGCATTTGCTTGCTCATGGTGACATGCTGCAACCTGGAGAATCAGTTTCCGACTTACTACGTCGGAATTATATTCCGGAAGAAATGCAAAAGTTTTATTTCTAACCTTGCGCTTTCCAGCCGTAAGGCTGTTTACATATACCCTTATACAGAACATATGTTTGGGGAGGAGGAAAAGATATGTCTAAGGAAAAGAAAGAGAAAAAGCTCCCGCCTGGCGTCCGGGAACGGGATGGCCGGTACACGTATCGTTACAGTGTCGAAGTTATTGTTGATGGGAAGAAAAAAAGAAAGCAAAAGGAGACGAAATCCTACCCAACAGCAAAAGAAGCATACGCAGCAGGGATACTTATCGAAGCGGACAAGCAGCGCGGGAAGCTGGTAGATGAGAAGAATATTACACTGGAGGCGTGGCGCAAACGCTGGCTTGAAGATTACACAATCGAGAGGGAGCCGCGAAAGTACACGTTGCGCAACAAGAAAACCGTATTCAACTCCATGCAGAGAGAATTTGGGGACGATACGAAAGTCAAGGATATTACAGGCGACGAGTATCAGCGGTGGCTCAATAATTTAAAAAAGAAGGGGCGAACACAAGGAACCATTAGAGAATACCATCAACAGGCTTCACTGATTTTTGACGACGCAGTCCGAAAAAAGATAATAGCCGAGAATCCAGCAGATAGCGCTGTAATTCCGGCCTTCAAAAAAACATTGGAGCAAATCGAGTCAGGAGAAGTGGATTTACCTAAATTTTTGGAAAAGGAACAACTGAAACATTTCCTTAACTTTGTCCGGTTCCGGGGGGGCGCACAAGACTACGCTATCTACTTGACGCTTGCATATACAGGCTTGCGCGCTGGAGAACTGCAAGCGCTAAAGGTCTCCGATTTTAACGAGCAAGAGCGCTATATCTCCGTGACAAAAACGCTCACAGTGTTGAAAAGCATCAAAGATTACGAGCTTGGCCCGCCTAAAAATGCATCATCCATTCGTAAAGTGTCGATCGGCGACAGCGTAATTAAGGCCATCAAAGCACAGTTAGAATGGAGAGAGCAAAAATTGAAAGACGGCGAAGTAGTGCATGACGCCGATTTCTTGTTCTGGTCCATCAAGTACCCTGGATATCCGGCGAGCATTAGTTCAATCGAGTACCGATTCGAACGTCTGCTCGAGGACGCTGGTCTGCCAACGTGGCTCACTCCACATAGCCTGCGTCACACTCACGTATCACTTTTGGCAGAAGCAGGCGAGCAATTGGCGGTGATCCAAGAACGACTAGGCCATAAAAACGATGAGACAACAAAGCGCATCTATCTACACGTTACGGAGCGGCAACGCAAGTTGGTACCGGATAGATTCGAGAAGATCATGAGTTCATGACACCTTACTGTGGGTAACTTGTGGGTAAATGTCTACCCTCCCCTATGACTCCTCCCCTTGCACCGCTCTACGGTACTGCCCGGGAGTCATCCCGGTTTCTTTCTTGAATTTGCGGATAAAATTCGGCACATCCATGTAACCGACCCGGATAATAATATCCTTGAGCGGTTCGTTGCCGCTCTTCAGATGGCGGATCACTTCATCCATGCGGAGCTGCCACACATGCTGCGAGAACGTATGCCCGGTCTTCTCCTTGATGGACCGGCTCAGATAAGAGACGGATACGCGATACATCTCCGCCAGCTTCTCCAGACTCAGATCATATTCGCAATAATGCTCCGAGATATAGGTGACGACCTCGTCGGTCAACGAGCGCTGCTCCGACTCCTCCTGATGCTCCACTTGACTGCAAATATAGACAACCAGCTCGCACAGCTTCGCCTCCAGCTGCTCCAGCGTCTCGAACTTCGCCAGATCGGGCACCTGCTGCGCTGTCTCCGTCAAGCCCAGCTCAGAGGCGGTCTTCAGCACGGTATTCAGCACATCGAAGCACATGCAGCGCAGCAGCGGGATCGCCGGCTCCTGCTGCTGCAGCTTCCGGAACACCGCTCCGATCGTATCCACGGCTACGGTCGCATTGCCCTGCTTCAAGCTCTGCGTCAGCTTGATGAGAGAATCTTTGGCGATCCAGAAGTTCTGATCCTGCTCATAGGTCAGATTGGAGAAGAACGTGACGCTGCCCTTGCCGTTCACGATCCGGTATTCCAGCGCCGAAGCGGCCTCGATATAAGATTGATTGAGCCGTTCGGGGCTCGCGTACAAGCTGCCGATACCCATCGTCGGAATGGCGGTCATATGCTCCTCGACAAGCCGGTGCACATCCTCCACGATCGCTTCCATGCGCGCTTCGTCATCCGTATCCGGCTCTGGCTCCATGCTGACAATGAGAGCCAACTGCTCGGTGTGGGACAGCTCGACGCCATAGGCCATCGCTTTGCCCCTCGCCAGCCCGAACTCCGTAAATTGCTGCACGAACGCTTCCCGTTCCTGGGCGGAATAAACCCGATCTACCATATATTCCCATGCGATAATAATAACAAACAGGCTCCTGCCAGGGAGGAAAATCCCTAGTTGCTGCAGCATTTCCTCCGCATCCTCCCGGCTCGGGGCGCCGCGCTTCAACAGTGTCAGCAAATACTGATTCCGGGCATACGGCTCCTGCAGATCCACCTGATTCCGATAGGAGAGCAGCGTCTCCCGAATCCATTCCAGCTCCGTCTTCCCTTTGACTCCATCCTCCGCCGCTTCGCCGGTTCCGCGCTTCAGATTCGCGAACTCGAGAAGATCGCGAATCGGGTGATACTGCCGCTTGGCAAGCAGGATGGCCAGCATCGAGCCGAACAAAATCGTCACGGCGAAAATCATTAAAATAAAGGTCTGGATATGAACGACGCGGCCGAAAAACTGCTTCGACGGCATCGCGGTGACATACGTCCAGCCGTTGGAATCCGACTTGACGGCGACGACGGATTGCTGCACTTCGCCGAGCTGTTCCGTATGGATCCCCGCCTCTACGGAGGCAAGCCGCCGCACCGCTTCCTCCTCCATCTCGCCGCCATGGCTCGCTGCGGCCAGCACCCGGCCGTCCTGGTCAAAGATATAGGCATTGCCCTGGAAATTGCTCAGAACCGACTCCATCATCCCCGTCAGCATCGACTCTTCAATCAAGTAGGTAACGGTGCCTTGCTTATAGCCCTGATTCGTCGGAATCGGCACCAGATAAGCCAGCATCCGGTTCTGGCCATGGCGGTTCACCGTCACCTGCTCGGTGGGCCGCATCGTCGGCACCTTCACGGCATTCAGGTCCCGCACGAACGTATTCTTGTTCCAGCTGGAGAAGTCGTACACATAGTCGAACATCGTGTCGACCGACATCATCCCCCGTGAGGAGTAGATCACATCGTCGCCATGAAAATATAAAAACATTTCATTCACGATCGAGCTGTTCGCCTTATATTTATCCAATGTATCGATCGCTTCCCCGCCATAATAGGCGTGACGGACCATATAAGGAGTCAGCTTGCTGTCGAAGCTGATCCGGGCCGCGATCTCTTCCAGCTCCTTCATCCGGCCGTCAATATTCCGCTTCGCCTGCTCCAATTGGCTGATGCTGGATTGCTCGATCTCGGATCGGAGATTATTAACGGCATTCTGATATATAATAAACGTCATCACAATCAAGGGCACCAAAAAAATCGATAAATACGACAGTATATATTTAAACAACAGCTGGGATTTAAAATGATTCCATCGCATTTCCCATGGCCCCCTACTATCGAATTGACAAATTGCGAATGAGACTTTTTTCGTCTGTAAGCGTTTTTATATTATATCATATGGTATATCATTTTTATATCTTTTTCGACAGTTTACGACCACCCCCCATTCTGCAGGCATAAAAAAGCACCATCCGGACTGATATTCCGGATAGTGCCATAAAATAAACTTCAAATCTTGCATCCATTTTCGATTTGATATACCAGCTTCCGCCCTTATCGGCCGCTCTTCAGCTCCGTCCACAGACGGTCATACAATTGAATCGACTTGCCGACATCGAGCAGCCACTCCGTGCGCCCAAGCTCTTCATCGGTCAGGTTGATCATCGGATTGTTCAAGTATTCCTCGCTATGGAATTCCTTCGCCTTCGTAACCGGGTTGCTGTAGCCGACAAACTCGTAGTTCTTCGCGCTGTTCTCTGGATCAAGCATGAAGTTGATGAATTTCTCGGCCAACTCCTTGTTCTTGGCTCCCTTCGGGATCGCATAGGTATCCGCGAAGATCGTGCTGCCTTCCTGCGGAACGACATAGGCCACATCCGGATTCTCCGCCGCGATGAAGGCGGCGTCGCCGGACCATACCGTCCCGATCCAGCCCTCTTCCTGGATCATCTTCTGCTTGATGTTGTCCGTATCGAAAGCGACCACATTCGGCACCAGCTTCCGCAAGTCGTCCGCCGCCGCATTGATGTCGGCCTCATTATCCGTGCTGTTGGATTTGCCTGCTTTTTTGAGCGCCATCCCGATAATCTCCCGATTGTCGTCCAACAGCAGAACCTTGCCCTTGTACTCGTCCTTCCACAGATCGGCCCAGCTTGTCGGCGCCTCGGCAATATGCTTCTTATTATAGGCAATGCCCGTTACGCCCCACATATAGATAATGGAATGCTCGCTGTTCGGGTCATATGCCGGATTTTTGAAACGGTCTACTACGTATTGGAAGTTCGGGATGTTGTCCTTGTTGATCGTCTCAAGCAAATCCTGCTTAATCATGCTGGCCACCATATAATCCGATGGCTGTATGAGATCATAATTAGCTCCGCCGGCCTTGATCTTGGCCAGAAGCTCCTCATTGTTGGCGAACACCGCCATATTTACCTTGACGTTATTCTCCTGTTCGAACTTCTCAATCATCTCTGGATTGAAATTATCCGCCCACGTATACAAATTCAACGTGTCTTTGCTCGAAGAGCATCCGGCCAACGCGGAGATTGTCAGCACTCCCGCCAATACGGCAGCGAACCATTTCATTTTTTTCAATTCTTTCTACCCCTCTCTGATCCGCAGGATCCCCGTGTTTCATTTTCAGTTGCAGCGATTCGTTTTAAAACGGCAGCATTGAGCTTTTCTTCTCGCCGTTGCCGCGGTTCAGCATCCACTGCGCCAGCACAATCAGACCGACACTGAGTAAAATGAGCAGTGTGCACAGCGCATTAATTTCCGGCGATATGCCGCGCTTGACCGAGCCGTAAATATAGATCGGCAGCGTCGTCGAGTTCGGCCCCGCCACGAAAAAGCTGATCAGGAAATCATCGATCGACAGCGTAAAGGCAATCAGCGCTCCCGCGATAATCCCCGGCCATATCGACGGCAGGGTGATGTAGCGGAAGGTCTGCCATGGCGTCGCTCCCAGATCCGAAGCCGCCTCTTCCAGTTGTCCCCCCATATTCGCCAGCCGCGAGGAGACGATGACATATACATACGAGATGCTGAACGTAATATGCGCGATGATGACCGTCGTCTTGCCTAGCGGCATATTCAGCTGGCTGAACAGCACGAGCAGCGACAGGCCCATAATGATGTCCGGCACGATGATTGGCAAGTAGAGCAGGCCGGCGATTCCTTTTTTCACCCGGCTCAGCATGCGCCGCATCGCAAGCGCTGCCATCGTGCCGAATACCGTGGATAACACCGTCGAGACGAGCGCGATAATGACGCTGTTGCTCAGCGCCTCCATCACCTGCCGGTTCTGGAACAACGACCCGTACCATTTGAAGGTAAATCCGCTCCAGCTTGCATTCAGCCGCGAATCATTGAATGAAAAGATCATAATCAATATGATCGGAATATAAATGAACAGAAGCAGCAGGAACGAGTGGCAAGCCAACAGCGGGTGCTGCTTCGATGCGGATGCTGTCTTCATGCCCTCGCCTCCTTCGATGCCTCATACTTGGATCGGAGCGCCCGTTGGAACAATCCGATAATGATCAGGGCGCTGATGACGAACACCACCGACAAGGCAGAGCCGAACGGCCAGTTGCGCGCCCCGAGGAACTGGTTCTGAATAATATTGCTTAGCATCTGCGCCTTGGCGCCGCCCAAAATATCGGTGACCACGAACATGCCTGTCGTCGTGACGAAGACGAGCACGCTTCCGGTCATAATCCCCGACCTCGTCTGCGGCAGCGTAATATGCCAGAATGCGCTCCAGCGGCTTGCGCCGAGATCGCTGGCCGCCTCCAGCAGCCGCTTATCCATCTGCTCCAGAGCGACATAAATGGGCAGCACCATGAACGGGATGAACGTATACACCATCCCGAGCAGCACGGCCCCTTTGGTATACAGCATCTGGAGCGGCTCTTGAATCCAGCCGAGATCCAGGAGCATCTGGTTCACGATGCCCTGCGTTCGCAGCAGCAGCACCCAGGCATAGGCGCGGATTAAGAAGTTAATCCAGAACGGAACCGTAATGAGAATGAGCCACATCTTCTGCCGCCCCGGGCTCGCCTGGGAAATGTAATAGGCCAGCGGATAAGCGAGCAGCAGGCAGATCGCTGTCGTCACAAGCGAGAGCCATAGCGTATCCCAGTAAATGCCCAAATAGAGCGGGTCAAAAAAGCGGGCGTAATGTTCGAGCGTAAACGTAAATACGACATTGCCCAACTCGTCGCGTTGCATGAAGGATACGGCAAAGACCGCGATCATCGGCACGACGAGAAATATCGTCAGCCACAACACGACCGGCGCAATGATGCCGAAGGAGCGTCTCATGGGCCGATAATCACCTCGTCTCTCGCGTTCCATTGAACGCCGACACGCTGTCCGATCTGCCAGGAACGGGTGTCCGTAAAATCAAGCACGGCCGTCACCGTTGTCTGTTCATTTTCCATATGAACAATCAATTTATGAATATTCCCCAAATAGACAATGTCCTGAATAATTCCTGCCTTCCGCGCCCCTTCCATCTCCTCCGAGATGCGAATCTTCTCCGGACGGACGGCGAACATATTGTCCTCATAGAACACGTTGTTCTCGCCGACGAACGTAGCCGCAAACAACGTCTCCGGGCGTTCGTAAATTTCTTTAGGCGATCCCACCTGCTCGACGCGGCCGTTGTTCATGATGACGATCCGGTCGGACATCATCATCGCTTCTTCCTGATCGTGGGTGACATAGACAAACGTAATTCCCAAATTCCGCTGCAGCTGCTTCAATTCGCTCTGCAGGTTCTTGCGGAGCTGCAAGTCAAGCGCCCCGAGCGGCTCATCGAGGAGCAGCACCTTCGGCTTGTTTGCAATCGCCCGCGCAATGGCGACGCGCTGCTGCTGTCCGCCGGACAACTGATGCGGATAGCGCGCAGCGAGCGGAGTCAGCTGTGTCAGCCGGATCGCCTCGGCAATGCGTTCACGCTGTTCCGCTTGCGGAATTTTTTTCATTTTCAGTCCAAATTGAATATTTTGCTCCACCGTCATATGGGGGAACAGAGCGTAATGCTGGAATACGAGATTCAGATCCCGTTTGTTCGGAGGCAATTGCGTCACATTTACGCCGTCCAACCGAATCTCTCCTGCCGTAGGCAGCTCGAAGCCGGCAATCATGCGCAAAATCGTGGTCTTGCCACAACCACTTGGGCCGAGCAGCGTTAGAAATTCTCCCTCATCAATCGTGAGCGACAAAGGATGTACTACGGGTTGCCCGGCAAAGTGCTTCTCCACGTTTACCAGTTGTATCAAGAGCATCAACCCCTTATATCGTCAGCCTATCCACGGGATACGGCAAGCCGCTCCGGTCGGGACGACGCCGCCGCGAATATCGGATAATATGCGATAAGAATGCATATGCGCATACCTTGTCCTCTTATCCATTAAGCAAAAAAAGCCATATCCGTTGGTATGGCTTCCCGTTCGTTCACGTTGGCGTTTTTGCATATTCAATATACATCGTTTTGCTTGGTGATACAACTATTTTTACGTAATTTCGACAATTGCATACATTCATCTTCAATGGATTGACTCATTTCATCCAGCTAAAGGACTCCCACCCACATTTTTGTAACCCCGCGCAAAAGCCCCTCGCCCGTCCGCGAATGGCGCGGAGCCGGGAAGGGGCCTTCCGTTACTTCCGATTTTATTTCATTTCGAACAGGACCTGCACCTGCGCGCGCAGCTTCACCTGGCCGCCCTGAGGAGCGGAACCGGCAGCGTCAGCGGCGGAGACGTTCATCATCGACAGCTTTTCGTTCATGACCCGCACCGTCTGCCAATCCGCGCCGGATTCCACAATCGCAAGCGCTGGGCCGACTTGGCGGTTCGCTGCCTTCGCCAGCGCCCCGGCCTTGCTCGCCGCATGCTTCACCGCCTTCTCAAGCACCTGGGACTCGAAGGCATCGCGCTTCTCGATATCGAATTGAATCTGCTGCACGCGCGTCGCATCGGCTCCGGCTACCGCGTCCACCAGATTGCCCAGCTTCGCGAGGTCGCGGTACGTCACCCGAACGGCGTGGCGGGCTTCATAACCGACGACCTTCGGTTCGCTGTTCTCCGCATATTTATATACCGGGTTGACGGAAAAATCGGTCGTTTTGACTTGGGTATCCGCAATTCCGTATTTCGTTAACACCTGCTTCGCCTTGTCGAATGCCGCGGCATTCCGCTTTTGAGCTTGCGCTGCCGTATCCGCCTTCGATTCCGTGACGATATCGACGTAAGCAATATCCGGCGCAACCTCCAATTCGCCTTGTCCCGCAACCGTAATCGTGTTTCTGTCCATAATCGCAGCCTCCCCTGCCGCCTGTGCCGACTGTGGAGCGGCGGCTCCCCATGCGCCGAACAGCAATGTGCCGACGACGACGGCTGCCACCGCCGTCCGCCGCCACTTCCGTCCATGTGCGTTCACATTCATCATCCCATACCCCTCCAGCGCTTATATTGGTAAGTTTAGCAACTTGCTTACGTTTTAAACGAGGGGAGGACCAAATAGGTTGCACCCGCGCATGAATTATTTTCCGAACAGCCTGCCCGTCTATCTTGCGGGCCGCCGCTTTCGACTAGACGGGCTACATGATTTTCATTGTCATTTGATGTAACTTGTGTTACATTCTAGTTGTCATTATTCTATTTGTTGAAAAAGGAGGGAATTTCTGTTGTTTACGCGCAAATGGGCGAAACGTGTCGCCGCAATCGTTATGGCAGTCAGTCTCCTTTCCCCCGCCACCTTGTTCGCGCAAGGTTCCGGTGCGCACGGCTTGAATCCGCAGAATGCACCTGAAAGCGGGAGCTCCCAGATCTACATAAAGAATGCGGTTCCATTTAACGGCACGGCCATCTATCACTGGACGGCCAGCTTCCAGACAACGACCCACTATCAGATTCCGAACGATATCGACATTCCGAAAGACAGCCACCGCAAAAATATTTTGGTCTATCTGACGACCGAGAAAAATACCGGGAACAACACCGAATTCGATGTCGAGCTGGAACGGTACTATCCATGGTCCGGCTGGATCAGGGAGGACACGAAGACGGGGTATGTCGGCTGGACGGCAGACGAAGTCGCCTTCAAGGGCATCAAGGATGGCGAGAGATACCGCATCCGCATCAGGGGCAACGTGAAGGGTACCGCTGATGTGTTCAGCCAATGGTAACCCGGGCTCGATACGGCACAGGACCTGAGCATGATGCTCAGGTCCTGTCTTGGTTCCGGCTCTGGAACAACGCGGCGCGTGCAGAGAGGCGCCTGGTTCGCCGGACAATCGGTATGGAGTCGGGCGGCCATCTCTTAGGCCGCTCGTGTATCATCTGCCTTATGCCTACAAGCGGCACTCAGGTCCAATTAGTTTTCCAACTCTTCCTTGCTGACCAAGGATACTAAAGCGCTTACAGCCTGTTCTGCGTCCGCGCCATCCGCTGTAATGGTGATGGACGTGCCTGAGCCGATTGCAAGACTCATGATCCCCATAATGCTCTTCGCATTTACTTTTTTATCTTCCTTTTCCACGAAGATATCCGAAGAATATTTATTCGCTTCTTGAACGAACAAGGCCGCCGGTCGTGCATGCAATCCTGTCTTCAAACGTACCACAACTGGTTGTTGAGCCATGCGGATCATACCCCCTACATTTCCTGTATAGTTTACTAATCAATTCACGTTTACGCCATTTCATTCAGTTTATCACATTATAGCATTTTAAACGATGGTACACTAGGAATAAAATTCATCCGTTTCTTATTCTTTCAGCCATCTCATCGATTTTGCGCAGCCGGTGATTGACCCCCGACTTGCTGACCTTCCCCTTCAGCATCTCCCCGACCTCCTTCAGATTCAGATCGGGATGAGCCAGGCGAACCTCCGCGACCTCGCGAAGCTTGTCAGGAAGCTGATCCAGTCCAATCTCCTTCTCAATCAGGCGGATATTCTCGATCTGGCGCACAGCCGCGCCAATCGTCTTGTTCAGATTCGCCGTCTCGCAGTTGACAATCCGGTTCACGGAGTTCCGCATATCCCGCATGATGCGGACGTCTTCGAACTTGAACAACGCCTGATGCGCCCCGATAATATTGAGGAACTCAATAATTTTCTCGCCTTCTTTAATGTACAGCACGAACCCTTTTTTGCGTTCGATGAACCGGGCATTGAGCCGGAATTGATTGGCCAGTTCGACAATAGCCTTGCAATGCTCTTCGTACATCGATGAAATCTCGAGATGGTAAGAGGATCCTTCCGGATTGTTAACCGATCCGCCGGCAAGAAATGCCCCCCGCAAATAAGCCCGTTTACAGCAATTGTTCGCGATAATCCGCTTATCTATTCCATCCGTGAACTGGAACCCTTCGGATACGATATGCAGATCATGCAGAATCTCCTGCACCTGGGAAGGAATGCGGACGATATACACATTATTTTTCTTCAAGCGCATTTTTTTACGCACGAGCAGCTCCGTATGCGCCTGATAGAACTTCTTGATGAACGTGTATATCCGGCGGGCAATCGCCGCGTTCTCCGTTGAAATATCCAGAATGACCTTGCGGTTCGAAGAGAGCTGCACGGAGCCGTTCATGCGCATTAACGCCGCCAATTCTGCCCGTTCACAGCATGCATCGGACTCCATTAACGTCAATTCTTTTTTCGTCTGCGCTGCAAAGGACATTCTCCGCTCACCTCTTTCGTAACATCCAATTCTCCACCAGCTGATAAATGTGATGGCTCAGCTTTTCCGCATCATGCCGCAAATAGGTGCGGAACAATACGAGGGAATCGGCGATCACCTTGTAACCTCTCTTCGTCACTTCATCCAAGTCCAAATGCACTGCACGCGCCCCCTGCTCGGCGTAGCGGTCCTGCACTTGAGGCGGTATCTCCCCGTCGTTCACGATGACATAATCGAAAAGATGCTCGCCCACATGCTGCTGGATGGCTTCGAGATGGTCACTGACCTTATAATTATCTGTCTCTCCCGGCTGTGTCATGACATTGCAGACGAAGATTTTGACGGCATCCGACTCCTTGACCGCCTGTGCCAGCTTCGGAACAAGCAGCGTCGGGATAATACTCGTATATAGACTTCCCGGACCGACCAGGATCGCATCCGCCTCCTGCAGCGCCTGTACGGCCTCAGGAAGCGCCTCCACCTGCTCCGGCTCAAGGAAGACCCGCTTGATGCGCTGGCCTGCCTGCGGTATGGCTGACTCGCCCTCCACGATGGTGCCGTCGGTCATCTCCGCATTCAGCACAATCGCCTGATTGGCGGCCGGCAGCACCCGCCCGCGCACGGCCAGCACCCGGCTCAGTTCACGGATGCCCGCGACGAAGTCGCCCGTAATATCCGTCATGGCGGCCAGGATCAGATTCCCAAGGCTGTGCCCAGCCAGGCCGGTTCCATTCGGAAAGCGGTATTTCAGCATCTCCGACAACGAGGGCTCCACATCCGCCAACGCCGTCAAGACGTTGCGAATGTCCCCCGGCGGCGGCATTTGCAGCTCTTGGCGCAAAATACCGGAACTTCCGCCGTCATCGGCGACCGTCACGATAGCCGTGATGTCAAGCGGCTTCTCCTTCAGGCCGCGCAGCATGACAGACAGACCGGTACCGCCGCCCATAACGACGATGCGCGGCAGCTCGCGCTCTTCTCCTATCCGCACTTCAGTATCCCCCCATCAATGCCGATCGCGTTCGGAATCCCGATGGCTTACGCGAACGACCTCCGTCTCGCTGGAACCGAGCGTGCGGCCCAAATATTCCGCGACGGCCACGGAACGGTGCTTCCCGCCAGTGCAGCCGATGCCGATGACGACCTGGCTCTTCCCTTCCTTGCGGTATTGGGGAAGCAGAAATTGAAGCAAGTCGAGCAGCTTGCTCAAGAAAGCCTGCGTCTCCGGCCATTTCATAACATAATCATACACTTCGATATCCTGGCCGGTATGCGGGCGCAACTGTTCCACATAATGAGGATTTGGCAGAAACCGCACGTCAAAAATGAGATCCGCATCGATAGGAACCCCATATTTGAAGCCGAAGGAGGTGACGTTGACCGACATGCAGTTCTGATCGGCCTGCGTGAACCTCGAGACGATGCGTTCTTTGAGCTGTGCCGGCTTGAGACTGCTCGTGTCAATCACCTGATTGGCCCAGCCCTTCAAATCCTCCAGCAGCTTGCGCTCCATCTTGATGCCTTCCAGGGGCATGCCGTTCGGCTTCAGTGGATGGCGGCGCCGGCTCTCCTTGTAGCGTTGGACGAGGACTTCATCCGTCGCATCCAAGAACAAAATTTCACAATTAATTGTATAATGTTCTCTAATATAATTCAAAGACTCCGATAAGGCCGTGAAAAACTCCCGCCCGCGCAAGTCGATAACGAGCGCGACCTTTCCGATTTTCCCTTTGGACTGCTCAATCAGCTCCGCGAATTTGGGGATTAGCACAGGAGGCAAGTTGTCTACGCAGAAAAATCCGAGATCCTCCAGGCTTTGTACCGCTATGGTCTTGCCCGCACCGGACATCCCCGTAATGATGACTAATTTGGCAAGCGCTGCCGTTTCTGTTGAATCGATCATCGTTCGTCCTCTCCCTTACCAATGCCGATTACGAACGCAAGAACAACCCAGCCGCACCAATCATACCTGCATCATTGCCTAGCTCAGCCGGCACGATCGATACGCCGCGCGTAACCGGTTCAGGTGTTAGCTTCATGAACGTCTCACGGATTTGCTCGAACAAGAACTCGCCGGCCTTCGACAAGCCGCCGCCGATAATGAACCGCTCCGGATTCAAGGTGACCGCCACCGCAGCCATGGATTTGCCCAAGTAGAAGGCTGCGCGCGCGATAATGCGGACGGCAACCTCGTCACCGGCCTTCGCCGCATCGAACACATCCTTCGCCGCGATCTCCTCCAGCAGCGACAGGGACGTGCGATCGCCGCGCTCTACCGCATCCTTCGCCATGCGGATGATGCCGGTTGCGGAGGAGACCGTCTCCAGGCAGCCCATCTTGCCGCAGCCGCACTGAATCGCTTCCAGATCCGGAATGACGGCGATATGGCCCAGCTCTCCGGCCATGCCGGAAAATCCTTGCACAATCTTCCCGTTGATAATAATGCCGCCGCCGACACCGGTTCCCAGCGTATAGCAGACGCAATTGTCGACGCCTTTGCCCGCGCCGCTCCACGCTTCTCCCAACGCCGCCACATTGGCGTCATTGTCGATCTTGACCGGCTTGCCCAACCGTTCTTCCAATATGGCACGAATCGGCACATCCTTGAAGCCTACGTTGGGCGCCAACAAGATAACGCCTTCCTTCACATTCGTAAACCCAGCGACCCCTGCACCAATTCCAGCCACCTGGCTCCAATCGTAAGGAGACTCCTCCACGATCCGGCGAATATAGTTCTCAATGTTGTCTATGACGGTATCGGGGCCCTTGGCAACTTCAGTCGGACCTTCGAACGTTTGCAGCAGCCGGCCTTCTGTATCACAAATACCGACCTTGATAGCCGTTCCGCCCAAATCGACACCCACGTAGATTTGCTCAGACATGCGTCATCCACCTTTATACTTGTAATCGTATCCTTAATCGTATGTTACTTCAGTACCCACTATACGCGAACGCCGGAAACAGGTCAAGGCGTGCGGGGCCCGCCCGCAGGGGCGATCCGGGCCCTTCCCGGGCCGATTCCGCGCGCTCTTCGCCGCCAGCCCCGCGAGATCAAATACGGAGCCCGCAGGCTCCGTCTCGACGATGAAATTGTTGCAAAAAATCTACTTATCTCGCTGCCGGGAAGTCTCGCTCCCGAGTCCGGGAAACCCCGGCCACACAGAACGGTTACCCCAAAGTCGTGCTCCAGTCGTGAACCATGCTGCCTTCCAGGAATTTCTCGCAATCCAGCGCGGCCTGACAACCGGAACCTGCCGCGGTAATCGCTTGGCGGTACTTCATGTCCTGCACGTCGCCAGCCGCGAAGATGCCCGGAACGCTCGTCTCGGTCGTGCCCGGCTTCACGATCACGTAGCCTTGCTCGTTCAGCTCGACCTTGCCGCGCAGGAAGTCGGTGTTCGGCTTATGCCCGATCGCCACGAACAAGCCGTCGGTCTCGATGACTTCCTCTGCGCCCGTGTCGTTGTTGCGCACTCTGAGGCCGGTGACGCCCATGCCCGTCGACAGCACCTCCAGCGGCGTCCGGTTCAGCGCCCAAGAGATCTTCGCGTTTTCGCGCGCCCGCTCCTGCATGATTTTGGAGGCGCGCAGTTCGTCGCGCCGGTGCACGATCGTCAGCTCCGAGGCGAAGCGAGTCAGGAAGTTGGCCTCCTCCATCGCGGAGTCTCCGCCGCCGACGACGACGATTTTTTTGCCCCGGAAGAAGAAGCCGTCGCACGTGGCGCAAGCGCTGACCCCTTTGCCGATGTTGTCCTGCTCCCCAGGAATGTTCAAATACTTCGCGCTGGCTCCGGTCGAGATAATGAGCGTCTCGGCCCAGATTTCTTCCAGACCTTCCCCCGTCAGCTTGAACGGGCGCTGCGATATATCAATATCCGTCACCCAGCCGGTCACGAATGTCGTGCCGAAGCGCTCCGCCTGCTTGCGCATGTTTTCCATCAGTTCGGGGCCCATAATCCCGTCCGGGAACCCGGGGAAGTTCTCTACGTCGGTTGTCGTCGTAAGCTGGCCTCCCGGCTGCGGACCTTCGATGACGAGCGGATTCAGATTGGCGCGCGCCAGATAGATCGCCGCTGTGTACCCCGCAGGTCCTGTTCCGATCACGACCGATTTATATACTTTCTTCTCCATATGAAAAGGCCTCCTTCACTATTAGAGGTTATTCAAAAAGTACGCTTTTGAGCCCGAAGGGATTCAGGAAAAAAGCAGCCTTCTGAACACGCCGCGTTCTCAACTTGGGAAAACGCGACTATTGGTAGATGTTCGTCTCGGTTGCCTCTGCGCCGAATGCCTCCTCGATGCGCTTGGCATGCTTCGCGACGGTCGCGGCGGATACGGCGTACCGTTCTCCTGCCTCGCTGCGGGTGATCGGATGGCCGTGCTTCTTCGCGATAAGATATTCAATCGCCGCCGCCCAAGAGTCCGCCTTCGCGATGCGCGGCACTTCATTAGGATATGACCGACGGAGAAATTCAATCCAGAGCTTCTCCGCGTCATGCATCCGAATCATGTCATACCGCCCGTTCATCCCGGTCCGGATCGAATCGATCACCTGCTGCCAGCCCGGTTCCCAGGCGGAGAGACCGCCCCCCAGATAATACCCGTCCACGAGCTGCTTCTTGCCGTTCCACTCCACTTCAAGCGCGCCCTCTACGCCAAGCAGGCGCAGCACATAGACGGTCAATTCCTTCACGTAACCGTCCTGCTCCGGATCGAGCAGCAGCCCCCGGAGCGCCTGCTTCGCCTCGTCATCATTAATGAGGCTCATCGCCTGAAGCGCCTGCAGCTTCGTCGCGGAGTCGCCCGAGCGAAGCGCCCAGAACAGGGACGAGCGTACGAGCGGATCCGACTTCAACTGCCGCTCCCATTCCTCGGCCGCCACCGCATCCCCAGCTTCGCGCCGGACATTGCGTTCCGCTGCCGCGGACCGCTCGGCCCGCCGGCCGGAGCGCGCCTTCGCCTCGTAAGGAACGCGGTAATGATAACTCGGCACCGGATCCGGAAGGCCTCCGGCGCTCCGCTGGAGCAGCTCCAAGTAATACGAGCCGATGCCGCTCTCCGGATCGAGGCGCCGGCAGGCGGCCCACCAGCCGGCCGCTTCATCGTACCGGCCGAGATGGCAGGCGGCCACCGCCGCGCAATGATAGACGCCAGGCTCGGCAGGAGATCCGGTCGCGAGCAGGCGCCGCAGATGGCGGTAAGCCTCCTCGTGCCGGCCGAGGATACCGAGCGTGTTCGCCAGCTTGAAGGCCGGCTCCCGATGGAACGGCTGCAGCTTGGCCATCCGCTCCATCAGCTCCCGCTCCTGTTCGGTCCGTCCCGCCTGCCGCTCGAATATGGCCAGATTGCATAGCGCATGCAGATGACCGGGATCCAGAGCCAGCACCTGGTGAAGCATCTCGCGGGCTTCCTTGAAGAAGCCCATATAATAATAGGCCAGCGCCAGATTGTTCCGGGCAGGCAGATCCCCGGGATTGGCTTCCAGCAGCCGCTCCAGAACGCGCCCCGCTTCCAGGAAACGGCCTTCTTCCATCATCCGCCGGGCTTCCTGATGCTCGGCTTCCGGCCCGCTCCGCGCTTCCCGGGCTTGTCCGGGCAGAGACGCCAACTCGCCGCTTCCTTCCGGCTCTGCCCCCCGGCTCAATGCGGCCGCCGCTTCCTTCAAGCCTCTGGCCGCTTCTTCGAGGGCTGCCGCATTGGCTGGAGGCTTGGCTTCCGCGTACGATCCGGGCCGGTTCATCTCGTCATGGAGCATTTCCTTCATTTCCAGCGCCTCGTTCCGGTATGCCCCCTGGGGATCAAGCGCCAGGTAAATATCCAGCGCTGCCTCCGCCTCCTGAAAACATTCAAGATAAGCGAAATTATTCGCCATATAGTAGTAGCATTCACTCATAGATGGATCAAGCTCGTTCACAATATGGCGGAGGATGAGATTCGACTCCTCGAAGCGCCCCGTCTCTGCCAACGCCCCAGCCAGATTGCACTGGTGAATCGCATCGCCGGGCTCGCATTCGACCGCTCTGCGGAAATACCGCAATGCCTTGTCATATTGCAGCCGATCTAATAATTTTACCGCGCGATCGGAATACGCGGCCGCATCTACCGGGAACATCACGACATTGCCGTGCGCATCCGCGTTGTCCCTGCCGGTTCGATGTGGCTTCTCTCCTGCCATCGCCAAGGCACCTCCTGCCGCATCATCGTTGTATACATAACCTTCAGTATACCATAATGACGCGCCTTCCCCCACCCCTTCGTTAAGCCGTTCCGAGCGGAAAGGGAATGGCTTTCTCTTGAGCAGTGGAGCGAAGACGGGAGGCAGGCAGAACCCGGGGGCGGTTCCGCCCGAATCGGCGCCCTGACTCCCCTGACGATTCCGCTTCCCGCACACAAAAAGCGGCCCCCGCTCCTCGCAGTCAAGGAACAGGCGTCCGCCCATGCAGCTGCTTACGATTCAGTTGAACTCTTGATCTTGCCGTGAACATTATAGGCATCGCGGCGCGGCCCTTGATGCCGGCGCTGCAGCTCATTCAGCACCTGCGAGAACGGCAGCTTCCGCTCGCGCAGCAGCACCAGCAAATGGAAGAGCAAATCCGCGGCCTCGCCGGTAAGCTCTAGATTATCGCCGTTTTTGGCGGCGATGAGCACCTCGGCGCTCTCTTCGCCAAGCTTCTTCAATATTTTATCGATGCCGGAATCAAATAAATAGGTCGTATACGCCCCTTCGGGCCGTCTCTCCTCCCGCACGGCGATTACCTGCTCCAGCTCCGCCAGCACCGGATACGGATCGGCGGGCCGTTCCCGTTCTGCACCATCCGCTCCGTCCCGCCATGCTCCCGAGGCCTCCGGCGCTTCAGACCCCGAATCCGTCTCGCTGCGGTCTGCGTCGAAGCAGGTGTACGTGCCCGTATGGCAGGCGGGTCCGTTCGGGATCACCTGAATCAGCAGCGTATCCCCGTCGCAATCGGCGGCCAGCTCGACAATGCGCTGCGTGTTGCCGCTGGTGGAGCCTTTATGCCACAGCTCCTGCCGGGAGCGGCTCCAGAAGATAGTCTCCCCCGTCTCGCACGACTTCAGGAGCGACTCGCGGCTCATATAGGCCATCATCAGCACCTCCCGGGTGCCCGCATCCTGAACGATCGCCGGCACGAGCCCCTGCCCGTCCCAGCGGATGCGATCCGCCAATGCCGCCCCATAGGCGCTCAGCCCTGCCGTCTTTCCCGATTCTGTCATCGCACATTCACCCCTTGCAGGCGCAGCATCGCTTTGACTTCCTGTACCGACACCTCTTTATAGTGGAAAATAGAAGCCGCCAACGCCGCATCCGCCGCGCCCTGCTGGAACGCCTCCAGGAAATGATCGGCGCGCCCGGCGCCGCCGGAAGCGATCACCGGGATGCCGACCGCATCGGATACGGCTCGGGTCAGCCGAATATCGAAGCCATCCTTCGTTCCGTCCGCATCCATGCTCGTCAGCAGTATCTCGCCGGCGCCCAGCTTCTCGGCTTCCCGGACCCATTCCAGGACGCGGAGACCGGTTGGCGTGCGGCCGCCGTGAATATAGACCTCCCATTCGCCCCATTCCTCATGGTAGCGGGCGTCCACCGCGACGACGATGCACTGCGAGCCGAAGCGGCGCGCCCCATCGCGGATAAGGGACGGCTGCTGCACGGCCGCCGTATTGATTCCGATCTTGTCCGCGCCCGCGCGCAAAATCCGCATCATATCGTCGACATGGCCGATGCCCCCGCCCACCGTGAAGGGAATCGAGATCTCGGCCGCCGTCTGCCGGACGACCTCGATCATCGTGGCCCGCCCCTCCACCGAGGCGGAAATATCGAGGAAGACCAATTCATCGGCGCCTTCCCGATCATACAAGGCGGCCAGTTCCACCGGATCGCCGGCATCGCGCAGCTGGACGAAGTTAACGCCCTTGACGACCCGCCCGTCCTTGACGTCGAGGCAAGGGATGATTCGTTTGGCTAACATGTGCATTCCTCCGTTCTCCAGGCTGTTGAGAAAGAAGTTTTGAGTAGGGAAACGGATATTTCCACCATTCTGAAAACTGCACCATTTCCCTAGACACGCCCATCCGGCAGTCGAAATCCGCAAAACTCCACGATTTCTCCAGACGCTCCTATTCAGTAAGCGAAATCCTGCATAAATACAGCAATTCGATATGGACGACTATTCCAGAAAGGGAATCCTGCAAAATGACAGGAATTTTCCCCGTTTCGCTTCGGCTTGAAGCAAAAGGGCCTAAAATGATGCAGATTTGCAGCAATTCCTCGGGATGTGGACTCATTAAGCCGAAATTCCTGTAAAATAGCAGCAATTTCCTCCGCACGTCCAAGCCCCAGGAGGCAACGATGCTTCCAGCAGGCCGATAATGCCTCCAGCAGGCCGGATAATGCGATGATGCCCCCAGCATCCGACGCGGTCGCTTGGATCCCGTAAAATCAGGCCATTGAGTAGTCTATGGGGCTTTTTACTTGTGATTGATCTCTTCTCCCGGTAGAGAAAATCGATTTAAAACGCTCTAAGAGCCAAAGTTTGGATGAGGAAAATGGACCTTCTCCACCCCTTCACAAAAAACAGGGGTTTTCCAACCGCCTGGTTCTCGCAGGCATTCGTTCCCTGAAATGAGGCTCGGTCTGTCTGTTCCCAAGACCCTTGGTTCAGGCCGGATCGGCCAGCGCCATCCTTACACGGAAGACTGACGCCCTCCGCTTCCGGCCGTCCCGGCCAGCCGGACCGCCTCCTCCAGGCGAACGCTCCCGGTATACAGCGCCTTGCCGATAATGGCTCCGCTGACGCCATCCTGGGCCTGAGCGGCCAGCGTCTCCACATCCGCCATGCTGCTGACGCCGCCCGAGGCGATGACCTGCTGGCCGCAAGCCCGGGCCAATGCCGCGATCGCCTCCACATTCGGCCCCCGCATCATGCCGTCGCGGGAAATATCCGTAAAGATGAACGTCCTCGCGCCCGCTTCGGCGAGCTGGCAAGCCAGCGCTTCCGCCTGCACCTCCGACGTCTCGAGCCAGCCGCGCGTCGCCACATAGCCGTCGCGCGCATCGATCCCGATCGCGACATGGGCGCCGTGCCGGGTCAGCACGTCTTCGACGAACGCGCGATCCTCAATCGCGGCCGTGCCGAGAATGACTCGCGCCACGCCCGCTTCCAGCAGCCGCTCCACATCCGCTCGCGTCCGCAAGCCGCCGCCCACCTGCACCGGCACGCCGACGGTGCGGGCGATCTCTCCGATGAGCCGGTCATTGACCGGGTGCCCGGCCTTCGCGCCGTCCAGATCGACAAGATGAATCCAGGATGCGCCCTCCCGCTCCCAACGGCGAGCCACATCGAGCGGAGATTCATCATAGACCGTCTCTTGGCCGTAGTCGCCCTGAACAAGCCGCACACAGCGTCCTCCCCGGATATCGATGGCCGGATAAATTGTAAATGCCGTCATACGGTTACCTCCCTTGTCACTCAAACCCCTTCACTGGAACCCCTTGTGTTTCCGTTCTGACATACTTCCTCTCTTCGGATGCAACACCTGCACGCGCTCCCGCTGTCCTGCCAATCCTGCAAAATTACAGTTTTGTTTTTTGGGGCAAAGCGTATGCGACGCCAATCCTGCAAAAAAATACATCATCTAGCCCATAGATTCCGCAATCCACCCTTTATTTCACGAAATGGATGCAACGCTGCAGGAATTTCTTCTTTTCACTGAAGAAACAGTCAAAAAACTGCACTTTTGCAGCCTTGGCCCATCATCGCCCATACCGCGCACTTTTGCAGCTTTCCCCCATCATCGCCCCCATTGCACTTTTCCCGCTCATGCCTCGCGCATTTCCTTGCCCGCGCCTCCGCCTTCTCTCCTTCTCCTTCGCGACAGACCTCTTCGACAATAGAGCCTCGGCAATCAACCCTCTTCCGTCCCGGATCGCAAATCACTCCCGGGCCGCTCGCGGGCCCTCGGCCAGACGGAGGAACCGCTCCAGCAGCACCCGGCCGGCTTCTCCGCTCTTCTCGGGATGGAACTGCATGCCGTACAGGCGGCCCCGGCCGACCATCGCCGTCACCGCATGGCCTCCGTACTCGCAGGCGGCGATCACGTCCTCCTGCTCCCCGGCGAGCACATGGTACGAGTGGACGAAGTAGACATGCCCTTCCTCCAGCCCGGCCGTCAGCGCATGATCCGCCTGCCGCCATTGCAGCCGGTTCCACCCCATATGCGGCACCTTGTAATGGCCGCCCTCGAAGCGGACGACCCGGCCGGGCAGCAGCCCGAGTCCGGCATGGCGGCCATGCTCTTCCCCTTCCTCGAAGAGGAGCTGCATGCCGAGGCAGATGCCGAGCGCCGGCTTGCCGGCCTGCACCGCCTCCGTGAACGACCGGCCGAGGCCGGTCGTCTGCAGCGATTCCATCGCATCGCCGAACGCGCCCACGCCGGGCAGAATGATGCCATCGGCCTCCGCCAGCTCTCCGGGCTCGCGGCAGATCGCCGCTTCATAGCCCAGTCGTTCCACCGCCGTGCTGACGCTGTGCAGATTCCCCATTCCGTAATCCAATACCGCAATCATCGCTTACAGCACTCCCTTGGTGGACGGAACGCCCTGCACGCGCGGATCGATCGCGGTCGCCTCGTCCAAGGCCCGGCCGAGCGCCTTGAATACGGCCTCGATAATATGGTGCGTATTCTGCCCGTAATGGACGATAACATGGAGCGTCATGCGGCTCTCCAGCGCCAGCTTCCATAGAAATTCATGCACGAGCTCGGTATCGAACGCCCCGACCCGGGCGGCCGGATAGACCGCGCGGTGCTCGAAGTGAGGCCGGTTGCTCAGATCGATGACGACTTGGGCAAGCGCCTCGTCCATCGGAACGAACACCGAGGCATAGCGCCGGATGCCCGCTTTGTTCCCGAGCGCCTCGCGCAGCGCCTGGCCGAGACAAATGCCGATATCCTCCACCGTATGGTGGTCATCGATATCCGTGTCCCCCCTCGCCTGAACGGCGAGATCGAACTGGCCATGCTTCGCGAACAGGTCCAGCATATGGTTCAGGAACGGCACGCCTGTCTCCAGGCGGCTCGTGCCCCTTCCGTCTACATTGAACGACAACTGTATATCCGTCTCATTCGTGGTGCGGGCAATGGCCGCTTCCCGCGTGTGCAATGCTTCATATTCCATTGATGGTTCCGCCCTTCTTCTCGTGTATGCTGTATTGCGGTATCGGCGCCGGACAGCTATCCCTGTCCCGGCAGCCGGTGTTCTATTCGTTCATCTGCCCGAGCCGGATTCCAATTGCGCGGGCATGCGCCTCCAAGCCTTCGTGGCGGGCGAGCTCCATAATCCGCTCCCCGTCCCTCTGCAGCGCCTCCCGGCTGTACCGGATCAGACTCGACTTCTTCATGAACATATCGACGTCGACCGGCGAAGAGAAGCGCGCCGTGCCGTTCGTCGGAATGATATGATTCGGCCCGGCGTAATAATCGCCTACCGGCTCGGAGCTGTACTCGCCGAGGAAGATCGCGCCGGCATTCTCGATCGCTCCCACCCATTCCATCGGATCGGACGTTACAATCTCCAGATGCTCCGGCGCGAGCCGGTTGACCAGCTCCACGCCTTCCTTCAGCCCGGGCGCCACTACAATGGCGCCGTACCCTTCCAGCGACTTCGCCGCAATCTCCCGTCGCGGCAGCGTGGCGAGCTGCCGCTCCACCTCGGCCGCCACCGCTTCAGCCAGTTCGCGCGAGTCGGTGACGAGCACGGCGGACGCCATCGCGTCATGCTCGGCCTGGGAGAGCAGATCGGCCGCCACATAGGCCGGCGTCGCCGTCGCATCCGCCAGGACGACAATCTCGGAAGGGCCGGCGATGCTGTCGATATCGACCGCGCCGTACACCTCGCGCTTCGCCAGGGCGACATAAATGTTGCCGGGCCCGCAGATTTTGTCCACCGGGGCGATCGTCTCCGTGCCGTAAGCCAGGGCGGCGATCGCTTGCGCTCCGCCAACCCGGTAGACTTCCTTCACGCCGGCTTCCGCCGCCGCGACCAGAATATGCGGGTCGATGCCTCCCTTGCCGCCGGTCGAAGGCGGCGTGACCATGACGATCTCGGGCACGCCCGCAACCTGAGCGGGGATGACGTTCATCAGTACGGACGAAGGATAAGCGGCGCTCCCGCCGGGCACATAGACGCCGACCCGCTTGAGCGGCCGCATGATTTGCCCCAGCAGCGTGCCGTCCGGCTGGAAATCCATCCATGACGTCCGCTTCTGCTTCTCATGGAACGCGCGGATATTCGCGGCCGCCTCGCGCAGAGCGGCGAGGAAGGTGTCCTTCACTTGCCCGTAGGCGGACTCAATCTCCTCCGGTGCGATTCGCAGCTGGGCCGGAGACAGCTCCATCCGGTCGAACTGTCCGGTATAACGGAGAACCGCCGCATTCCCCTCCTTCCGCACATCCCGGATAATCGCCTGAACCGCCTCCAACTGCTCCGGCGTTCCGTAATCCACCTTCCGCTCCACACGCCAATCCGCTGCTTCGATAATCCGCATACCTGCTCCTCCCGTCCTCTCCTGAAATGTAACGCAGGCGCCCGGGCGCATCGCCGGCTCTATCCGGCGGCGGGTCCCGTCAACCGCGAGCCTGCCATTCCGTCTATCCTTCCATATCTCCTCGCAACTGTATCTGCATAATGGCCCGCGCCCCCTACGGCTGCGGCGGCACGACGCGCTGAATCCTGTCGCATAACTGCTGAGTCGCTTCGTTCTTCATCCGATAGCTGACCCGGTTCGCAATGAGCCGGCTCGTAATGCCGAACATCTCTTCCAGCTCCACCAGCCCGTTTTCCTTCAACGTTTGGCCGGTCTCGACCATATCGACGATCCGGTCCGCCAGTCCGATTAACGGGGCCAGTTCAATCGAGCCGTTCAGCTTAATCACTTCCACCTGCTGTCCCTGTTCCCGAAAATACTGCGATGCGACATTCGGGTACTTCGTCGCGACCCGCAGATGAATGGATGGCTTCCAAGACGGAAGGCCAATCACCGACATCCGGCAGCGGGCAATGCCGAGGTCAAGCAGCTCATAGACATCCTTATTCTCTTCCATCAGCACATCTTTGCCGGCGATGCCGACATCCGCCACGCCGTATTCGACATAAGTCGGAACGTCGACAGGCTTCGCCATAATGAACTGCAGCCGCGCTTGCGGCACATCGATGATCAGCTTGCGGGAATCCTCCTCATCCTCGGGGACCGGCAGCCCCGCATCGCGGAACAGCGTAGAAGCCTGCTTGTAGATCCGGCCCTTCGGCATGGCCACCTTCAACCAATCCTGCATCATATCCCTCCTGTCTTCACGCGGGCCGCGAGGCGCAGCGCCTTTCCCGCTCCCGGCCCTGCTCCCGTCATCTCTCCTCTGTCACGATTGCCTAAAAGTGAGCACTTTGTGGTATCGGCCCCCGTCCGGCAGACCTTCGGCTTCCGCTCCGTCCCGGGAGGTTCCTGCCGCCGCACCTTCACCAAGCAGCCGGGTAACGGCAATCGCGCCTTCCGCCCGCAGCCGGGCCGCTTCCGCCAAGGCGTCCGCCCGCCTGGCCGCCTCATATTGAATCAGCACCGGCTTCGCCTGCTCCTCTTCGTACTCGCCTGGCCGGGACAACGCATCCATAATGCGCGTCGTCTTGAGCGCGAAGCCTGTCGCCGGAGCAGGGCGGCCGAATTGCTGCAGCAAATGATCATAACGCCCGCCGCTCATGACCGGGAATCCCATCTCTGCGGCATATCCTTCAAAAATGGTGCCCGTATAATAAGAAAAGTCCCCCAGCATCGTCAAATCGAGCAGCAGATGATCCGCCGCTCCATACGCTTCCAGCACTTCCCATACCTGCTCCAGATGAGCAAGCGAGGCTGCCATCTCCGGCTTCCCGGACAGCGTGCGCGCCTGGTCCAGCACCGCGCGCCCGCCCCGGAGCTGCAGCAGCGCCTCCAGCTGCCCGCTCCTCCTGGCATCCAGCCCGAGCAGGCTCGCCTGCGTCCGGTAGCCGACCACGTCCCGCTGAATCAGGAGCTGCTTCAGGCGGAGCTGATTCTCCTCATCCCCGGGCAGCGCATCCTCGAACAAGCTCTGCACATATCCGTGATGGCCGAGCGCCACCTTGAACCGCTCGATCCCCGACGCCTTCAGGCAGGCGATCGCCAGCGCGATGACCTCCGCATCCGCCTCCGGGGAACCGTCGCCCGCCAGCTCCGCGCCCGTCTGGAAGAACTCGGCCTCCCGCCCCGCTTCGTCTTCCATCGCCCGGAACACATTCGCATGATAAGACAGGCGAATCGGGAACGGCTCCTTGCCGAGCAAGGAAGACACGACGCGCGCGATCGGCCCCGTCATATCCGAACGCAGCACCATCGGCGTTCCGCGCTGGTTCAGCAGCTTGAACAGCTTCTGATCGGAGGTGGCGCTGGCCGTCCCTACCGTGTCATAGAATTCCATCGTCGGGGTAATAATTTGCGCATATCCCCAGCACTCCATCGTATGGAGCACCTTCCGCTCGATTTCTCTTAGCTTGCGAACCGCTTCCGGCAAATAATCCCGCACGCCGGACGGCTTCTCGAACATTCTCGGCTTCGACATGGACTCACCCCGTATTGATAAACATTTTACTTTAATATGGTACAGTACTACCAAGTTAATTTATTAGCAAAATGAAGTAAAAATTTAAAGGTAATATTATCACGGATCATCGTCATCGTCAATCCCTAGGCAGGTCTTCTGCAACGCTCCCGTGCACGGCAAAAAGACCGCCTGCAGAGACAGACGGTCTTGTACATTCATTATGCGCCGGTACCCGGGGTGACGGATCCCGACTTTTGCCGCGGCGCCCGCTTCGCCTTGAAGCTTCGCGGCACGGCCCCGAATCCGATCCAAGCGAGCGGGATGAAGCGGAATGCGGCATAGACGACGAGCCAGGACAAGCCGAGCGCGACGGCATAACCTCCCGCGATATACAGCATATATGCGAGCGACCCGCCTCCATGCCAAGCATATTTGCGGTACAAGGCAAGGAACACGGGATGCAGCAGGTAGATGCCGAAGGACAGATCCCCCAGCTGCACGAGAGCCTTGCGAAGCCAATCGGGCAGCTTCCGTTCCAGGAAAAAGGATAGCTGCATCAAGACGATGGCCGACGTGAGCGTGTGGAAGTTCCACAGCATCTCATAGACCAGCGAGTTGGTCCATTCGTTGGTCGAACGCGACCAGAACCACACCTGAACGTGCAGCATGGCGAACAGCAGCCAAGCGCCCCACAGCGCCAGCGACCCGATCCGGTAGCGAGACGGATTGCCCTTCTGCCCGAGCGACGTCAGCCACGGCCGAATTTTCTCGAAATTCAGCCCGACATAAGCGCCAAGAAAATAATAGCTGACATAAGACAGCGAGATGCTGCCTTTGTTGACAATCTGGAGGTCATACTTGTTCCACAGCACGAAGCCCCACTGCAGCAGCAGCCCGAGCGGAATCGACCAGGCCAATATCGTCTTGGACCGGAAGAGCTTGAGCATCAACGGGAACAAAATGTAGAACTGAATGCTGATAAAAACAAAGTATAAGTGCGTGTAAGCCGAGCCGGTCAGTAATTTCGCAAAAAAGGAATACATCGAATCCTCGAAGCCGCGGGTACGGTAATACATTAGATGCTGCATCAGAAAGTACCCGGTCGATGCGACGATATACGGTATGATCACATACAGCAGCCGGTTCCGGTAGAACTTGCCCAGCACGGCGGGCTCCAGCTTGTCCCGTCCGCCATAGTTGTAGAAGAGCACGAAGCTGCTCAGCAGTATGAAGGTCGGGGTACCGTATTTAAAAAAGATATTGAAGAAGTTGTACAGATAATACCAGTTCGAATCAACCATATCTACCGTTGCCTGCGAGGTGGAATGCACGCTGATGACGCCAATCATGGCCAGCGCTCGCACAATAGGAATGGCAGTAATGTGCTCTTTTCGGCTCATTGTCCTCCCTTTCCGACACCTGCCGGCAGGCAAGCATCTGATCAGACAGGCGCGGCCAGTTTGTACAGTCCGGCAGCGCCTGCTCCTAAGTTAACAAGGTTGGGATGTTGTAAAATGAAAAACATTTACAACATAACATTATATGTCAAAATTCGCCCGATCTCAACCGAAAAGCACCGCTTCTAATGGAGGATTCGACTAGTAAAGTTTCCGCGTGACGGTATTTTATATGCCATTATCCGAATATTTTCCCGGGAACAACTCGATGCTGCGATCCGCATCTCTCATCTTGTAGCTCAACCGGAAGTGATGCTTTAAATCGTTGAGCGCAACATACCATTTTCCGTTCTTCACGATAGGAGGGACAGACATCATCAGCTCCGCGCCGTTCCAGGTCACGGTTCGGCTCGGCTTGACCCGGGCCACCTTCGTATGCGCTCCCCCGTTCCGCATCTGCTCGATAAGCCTTGGGGTCGCAATCTGCTGATTCCCTGCATTGATTCGGAACCCGTTCCGGTTGGTCCGCCCGTTAATCCCGGGGCGAACGGTGAACGTAACCGGGATATCCAGCTCGCGGCAAATCTCCAGCACCTTGCTGTTATAGGCGCCGAACGGGAATGCCAGCAAGCTGTGCGTATTGCCCAGCTCCTGCTTCAGCACCTGCTCCGCCTTGGCCAGATCGTCCCGAACCCGCGTTTCGTATTCCTCTTCGGTCTCCTTGCGATCTTCCTTCTTCAGATACCTCTTCCAGGTCAGCATTGGCCGGAGATAGCCCCGTTCATTCACCGTGCGGTACGCATGAGAGTTGAAGGTATGGCTGTAGAAGCTCATCCCCTGCTCCTTCATCTCGCGCATCTGCGCCCAGGTCAGCTTCTTGTGCTTGGTCTGCTTCGGATTATCAATCGTCTCGACGATAACGAAGTTCGTGGCGGTCAGATGATATTTCCGCAGCACCGGGTACACCTCCGTATAGAATGTCTCGTACCCGTCATCGAAGGTAAGCAGCACCGCATTCGGCGGGACCGGCGCGCCGTTCAGCATATAATCGATATATTCATCCATGGTTATAAAATGAAACCCGCTGCTCATTATCGCCAGAAGCTGCTCCTCGAACTGCTCCGGCGAGATAAACGTGACGTTGTCCGGGTTCTTCTGCACATTGTGGTACATGAGTACAACAACCTTATCCTCATAAAAGACCGGATTATAATCCCACTGCGATTCCGGCCTCGTCGTCGGGAACAGCTGAAGCTCGTATCCTTCATCGACGATATGTACGTCTACTCCGTATGCTTGCTGCAGCGCATCAGCCGGGATATACCATTCGCCGCCCGCTTGAAGCGCGTACTCGCCTTGGTTGGCTTGACCCTTCCAGACGAGAGGGCGGCTGACAGTATCCTTCCTGTCAAGATCAATGAACAGCGCAACGCACAGCAGAGCAATCAGGAGCACCGCGCCTGCAGCACGTCTCATCCTCATTCCCTTCATCCTCTACACCATCTCTTTGTGGCATCTATCCAACATTAGCACATTCCCCAATGTTTGTCATTTCTCGCATACAACGCACCCGCTGCCACAACCTCCAACAGGAAAAACCGGCAGCCTCCCATTCGACTGCCGGATCATGATTCGGCCCCCGAACCGTCTGCCCCGCCGGAAGCCGGGTCGGCTTCGCGGATCACCCGCATCGGGTTGCCGGCGACCATCTGGCCGGGCAATACATCCTTATGCACGACCGTCCCGGCCGCGATCACGGCATGATCGCCAATCGTCACGCCTGCGAGAATGGTGCTGTTCGCTCCAATCATCACATGGCTGCCGATACAGACCTTGCCGAGACGGTATTCCTTTGTCAAATACTCATGGGCCAGCAGCGTCGTATTGTAGCCGATAATTGTGTTCTCCCCGACCTCGATATACTCCGGGAAAAAGACATCGACCATAGCCATCAGCCCGAAGGCGGTATGGCGCCCGACTTTCATCTTCAACAGATGCACATAAACCCAGCGCTTGAGCCGCACCGAAGGGCAGTAACGGGCGAACTGAACCCAGATGAAGTTCCAGACGCCCTTCCACGGGCTTACCGACCGGTAGATTTGCCACAGGCTGTTCGGCCCTTCGACAGGATGCCGCTCCAGATCTCTCACTTGGATTCCCGCTCCCATCCAACGAGTGTAAAAATATCGCGCATATCATGGATGATATGGCGCGGTTCGTATTGGCGAAGCACCGCTTCGCCCTTCAATGACCAGGCTACGCCGCAGGAGATAGCGCCCGCCGCGTTGGCCGCCTGGATATCGGCCGGGCTGTCGCCCACCATAAGCGTGGTCGCCGGATCGGCCTTCAGCTTCTCGATGGCGAGCAGCACCGGCTCCGGATGCGGCTTCGCATGCTGGACGTCGTTAATCGTGACGACGACGCCCATCTTATCCAGCAAGCCGAACATGCGCAAGGCCCGCTCTGTCGTCTCGCGCATCTTCGTCGTGACGATGCCGAGCCGGATGCCGCCCTCATGCAAGGCGCCAATCACGTCCTTCACATGCGGGAACTCACGCACCAGCTCATCATGCCGGGAAAGATTGTAGCGGCGGTAAGCGGCTTTAAGCTCCTCGACATCGTCCAAGCCGCTGAACTTCCGAAGCTGAAATTCGAGCGGCATTCCCATGCTCGGAATAATCTGCTCCCGCGTCAGCGGAGTCGGCGTGCGCTCCAGCAGCACATGCAGGAAAGTCTCGATAATCAGTTCATTGGTATCGATAATTGTTCCGTCCAGATCGAACAATACGGTACGAATCATGTTGCTATTTCTCCTTTATGTCACGTTCCTCTTGCGCAGCCGCAGACTGCTCCGCCGGTTCAGGCTTGTCCTCGGCCCCGTCCCGGGAAGAGCTGGCCTCCTCACCCGACTGCGGCATCGCAGGAGCTTCCGCCTCCGTCTTGCTTCCGGCGTCGTTCGTGCCGCGCTCGGCCGCTTCCATAACCGAGGCGGACTTGGTCGATACAATCGGATCGCGGTACAGCGCCTTCGAAGCCCCGGTTACCCGGCGGATGATGATAAGCGCGAGGCCGCCGACGATCAGGAAGATAGCCAGCAGCTGGGAGATCCGAACATTGCCGTAATTCGGATCGAGATACCCCGGCTCGAATACGACCCGCATCGGCGACCATAGCGTGCCGATGATCGATTCCACCCATCCGGATCCCTGGTAGGCCAGACTGTCGGTACGCAGCCCCTCAATGAAGAACCGGCCGATCGAATACCAGATTAGGTAGCCGATGAACACTTCCCCGCTTCTCACCCCGCGCAGCCGGCGGAAGCCGAACAGCAGCAGCACGCCCACGAAGCTCCACAGCGACTCATACAGGAAGGTCGGATGATGGAAGGTTCCGTTCACATTCATCTGGTTGACGATGAAGCTCGGCAGATGCAGCGTATCGCGGAGGAACGCTTCGGTTGTGGGCCCTCCGTACGCTTCCTGATTCACGAAGTTGCCCCACCGTCCGATCGCTTGTCCGATCAGCAAGCCCGGCGCGCAAATATCCGCGATGCGCCAGAACGAATATCCTTTTTTTCTGACATAGATAAGCGCACAAATCACGGCGCCGATTAATGCGCCATAAATGGCAATTCCGCCATGCCAGATTTTAAAGATTTCCAATAAGTTATCTTTGTAATCATCCCATTTGAAGGCAACGTAATAGATACGTGCCCCGACAATGGCGGAAGGCACGCCGAACAGCAGCAAATCCATGAAAAAATCTTGAGAAATCCCAAATCTTTTGCCTTCCCGAATTGCCAGCAGCAAGCCGACCACCGCGGCTGTGCCTAATATAATGCCATACCAGTGGACCTTGATCGCGCCGATCGAAAATGCCACCGGATCCAGCAACATCGTTGCCATCCATCCACACTCCTTATGGGTTGAGAATGCTAATCTCAATCAAAGTCTTCCATGTCCTCGGCAATCGTCTCGGTCAGCTTGTTCGTGAATTGAAGCGCCGCATTGTAGCCCATCCGCTTCAGCCGGAAGTTCATTGCAGCCACCTCGATGATGACGGCCAGATTCCGTCCGGGACGAACCGGCACAGTGACGAGCGGCACATCCGTCTCGATGATGCGCGTCGTCTCCTCATCCAGGCCAAGACGGTCATATTGCTTATCCTGTTGCCAATTCTCCAGGCGAATGACGACGCTGATCCGCTTGTTGTTGCGGATGGCGCCGGCTCCGAAGAGCGTCATCACATTAATGATGCCGATGCCGCGAATCTCGAGCAAATGCCGGATTAGCTCCGGTGCGGAACCGTGAAGCTGGTTGTCCGACGTCTGCCGAATCTCGACCGCGTCGTCGGCGACCAGACGATGGCCGCGCTTGACCAGTTCCAACGCCGTCTCGCTCTTCCCGATGCCGCTCCCTCCGGTAATCAACATGCCGACGCCATAGACATCGACCAAGACGCCGTGAATCGTCGTCGTCGGTGCCAGCTTCTTCTCCAGGAAGCTCGTAATGCGGCTGGAGAGAATGGTCGTCGCCAACTGCGTCCGCAGCAAGGGCACGTCTTCTTCCTGGCATACGTCGATAATCTCCCCCGGCACATCCAATCCCCGCGTCACGATGATGCAGGGCATCTCTTCCGAACAGAAATGATACATCCGATCCCGTTTCTCCTCTGGAGTCAGCGTCTCGAAAAACGCAAGCTCGGTCTTGCCGAGGAGTTGAACGCGCTCCTTCGGATGGTATTCGAAGTAACCCGCCATTTCCAGGCCGGGGCGATGCAAATCATCCACTGTAATCGGCCGCTTCAACCCCGGTTCCCCGGCCAGTACCTCCAGATGGAACTGCTCCACCATCTCGGCCACTTTTACTCTCTTGGCCATTCTGTTCACTCCTTCGTCTCCCGCACTCCAACCGTCCCCGCTCCTCGTCTACGCAGGCCACGAAGTGCCTATTCCTCATTGTAACCATCGTATCGGAAATCGCCGGTCAGATCAATTAGCGCGCAGGCGCATGCTCTTTGATCGGGATTGTTTTTTCATGATCGTTTCCATATATGAATATTTTGTGCAGAGTCCTCCAATTTTCAGTGTTACGTATTTACCAAATCGTGACACCATGCTATAGTGTTACTTGTTGCATGATTCGTGTTACGGGATATCCGCAGATTGGAGGTTTGATTTGCTGAGATATCTCTTTTCCAGGGCGGGCGAGGCCGTTATCGTCTTGCTGATCGTCAGCCTGCTCGTCTTCATCTTTATTCGTCTGCTGCCGGGTAATCCAGCCATGGCGCTCTATGGGGATCAGGTTCAGAAGCTTACCCCCGCCGATCAGCTGCGCATACGCGCCAACCTCGGTCTGGACGAGCCGCTCTATTTGCAGTACGTCAAGTGGCTGCAGGGCATGATCCAAGGCGATTGGGGACGCTCCTATCTGAACGGCGAACGCGTCGACGTCCTGATTGGCCAAGCCATCGGCCCGACGGTGCAGCTTATGCTGGCCGGGACATTTCTTACTCTTCTCCTCTCCCTCCTCTTCGGTACGATGACAGGCTTGAGGCCTTCCTCGAAGATGGATCGCACGGTGACTGCGGTCAGTCTCGTGCTCATGTCGTTTCCGACCTTCTACCTCGCTCTGTGCTTGATTCTGGTGTTCTCCATTGCGCTGCAATGGTTCCCCATCGCCGGAATGGGCAGCGGCATGGAAGGCTGGATCGGACGGCTCCGGCATCTTGCGCTGCCTGCCGCCGCCCTCGCGCTGTCACATATTGGTTATTACATTCGACTATTGCGGAATCACGTTACCGTCATCAACGACAAAGAATTTGTGCGGGCCCTGCGCATGCGCGGCGTCTCCCGGCATCGAATCATTTTCCGCCACATGCTGCCGAATGCGGCGCTTCCTTTCTTATCTTATATCGGCATGTCCCTATCTTTAACTTTTGCCGGATCGGTCGTTATCGAAACGCTGTTCTCCTGGCCCGGACTAGGCATGCTTGCGCTCAAATCGGCGCAAAGCCATGATTACCCCGTGCTGCTGGCCGCCATTCTGCTCAGCACCTTCGTCGTCGTGGCCGGAAGCCTCCTGATCGACCTGTTCTGCGCCTGGTACCATCCGCAGATTCGGCGGCAGCTGTTGTCAGGAGGGAGAGCGCCATGAAGTCCCGCCGCTGGATGACGAACTTATCTGTTCTGTACTTGGCTGTACTGGCCCTATGCGCCGCAGCTGCTCCGCTTCTGACCGGCTACCATCCGGTCGATGTCCAACTGGACGCGATTTTGCTGCCGCCTCAACCTGCCCATCTGCTGGGGACGGATGAGATGGGGCGTGATGTGTTGACCCGGTTTCTGTACGGAGGCCGCGTCTCCCTGGCGGTCGGGTGCGCTTCGGCATTGGTCTCGCTGCTGGCCGGCGTGGCCTACGGCATGATCAGCGGCTACTGCGGCGGCTGGATCGACCGCATCCTGATGCGGGCCGCCGACGCCCTGCTCAGCATCCCGAGCCTGCTGTTCATGATCGGGCTGCAGGCTCTGCTCAAGCCAAGCATGGTGACGGTCGTGCTCGTTATCGGCCTGACCGGCTGGATGCCGTTGGCGAAGCTGATTCGAACCGAGATTCTTGCCCTCAAAGAAGAAGCATTCATTCAAGCTTCCGCCGTGATGGGGGCCAGTCCCGTTCAATTATTTGTCCGGCATTTCGCCCCCCACTGCTTGCCGACGATACTCGTCATGACGACGACCGGAATCGGCCATGCCATCCTGTCGGAGTCGACGCTCAGCTTTCTCGGCCTGGGGATTCCTCCGCATGAGCCCTCCTGGGGCAATATGCTGGCAGGGGCCCAGAATCATCTGCTGTCCGGAGCCTGGTGGGCGGCGGTCTGCCCCGGTCTGGGCATTGCGCTCACCGTGCTGGCCGTCACCTTCCTGGGCGATGACGGGCAACAGCGATGGGGGAGCCCGCAATTCTATCGGAGGGATCGACGATGACTCAACCGCTGCTGGAGGTGCGCGATCTGACGTTAACCCTTCCGTCCACGGCTGGCATAGACGACGACATATTGACTCAACTGTCATTCACCTTGCCCGGGCGGGGCGTGACGGCGCTCATCGGCGAGAGCGGATCAGGGAAGAGCGTCACCGCCCAGGCATTGCTCGGCATGCTCCCGCGCGGCGGAGCCATCACTTCCGGCTCCATCCGCTTCAAGGGAGAGAATATTCTGAAGCTCCATCCCCGCCAGCTTCAGCGCTATCGGGGAAGCCGGGTCGGCTACGTGTTCCAGGATACGAGCGGAACCTTCGATCCGCTGCACCGCATCGGTCGCCATTTCGCGGAATTGCTCGCGATACATACGCCGCTTCCCCGCGCCGAGGGGAAGGAGCGGGCGCTGCAACTGCTTCGGGATATGCAGCTTCCCGAGCCGGAACGAGTATATGACGCCTACCCTCACGAACTGTCGGGCGGCATGCGGCAGCGTGTGCAGCTCGCGCTCGCGTTGGCTGCGGAGCCGGAGCTGCTGATCGCCGACGAGCCGACGACCGCGCTTGACATGCCGGTACAAGCCGACATCCTGCGCCTCATACGCCAATGGAGCGCTCGAACCGGGGGCGCCGTCCTGTTCATTACTCACGATCTGGGCGTCGTCGCCGAGATCGCGGACGAGGTCCTCGTCATGCGGCGCGGGATGATAGTCGAATCCGGGCCCGCCGCGCGGGTGCTTCAACGTCCGAATCACCCGTATACCCGGCAGCTCGTCGAGGACTATGCTTCCTTCTCCGCCCCGGGCGCGAAGCCGCTGCCGGACGGGCCGCTGGTCGTGGTGGCGAGCGGCTTGACCAAGACCTACCGCGCCGGACGCCGCTGGCTGCGGCGTGCCGCCCCGGTGCCGGCCGTCCGCGAGGCGTCCTTCGCGATTCGCCGCGGCGAGATGGTCGGCCTCATCGGCGAGAGCGGCAGCGGCAAAAGCACGCTGTCCCGCTTGCTGCTGGAGCTGGAGCGGCCGGATCGCGGCACCTTGGAGTGGTCCCTTGCCGGGGAAGAGGGAACCGTCGGGCCTTCCGTCCAGTGGGTTCATCAGGATCCGTTCGCTTCGTTCGATCCGCGCTGGTGGGTCGGCCGGATTATCGGTGAAGGACTCGATTATCAGCCGCGGCGGAATCGCGTTCCCGGCTCCGCCGCCGAACGGATTCGGGCAATCGCCCGCGAGACGGGGCTGTCCCCGGATCTGCTCGACCGGTATCCCCACGAGCTGTCCGGGGGCATGCGGCAGCGCGCCGCGCTGGCCCGGGCGCTCTTGTTGGAGCCGAGATTGCTTATCCTGGACGAGCCCTTCGCCAGTCTCGACATGACGCTGCAGCGGCAGATGCTGGGGCTCATCCGGTCCTGGAACGAGCGCACCGGCATGGCCGTCCTGTTCATCACGCATGACCTTCGAGCCGCTGCCCACCTCTGCCATCGCGTCATGGTCATGTATCGGGGCGAGCTGGTGGAGCAGCTTCCGGCCTCGGACTTGTCTGCTTCGGACCATCCTTATACGAAGCGCATGCTCGCATCGATTCCGGGCGCCCGATGGGCGGCGGAGCGATATGAGCCGGATTCAATTGCATTGAACTTAATCCATGGTAAGGAGTAGATATAAATGAAGCTACGATATCCATCCCTGCTCGCGTTTCTCTGCCTGGTCGGCATGCTCCTGGCGGCCTGTTCCGGGCCTGCGCCGGCGGCTCATGCGCCCTCAGGCCAAGCGCCGGGGGGAGCATCGGGGCAGACTGCTGCCGGGGTGAAGCGGCTCGTGTATGGCGCGGAGAAGGAAGTCGAGAAGCTGAATCCGATCTTGAATGACGAGCATGATGTCGATTCGATGCTGTTCCGCGGATTGACCCGCCCGACATCGGACAATGAAGCCGCGCCGGATATTGCCTTGAGCTGGACCGTCTCCGACGACCAGTTGACCTATACGTTCAAGCTGCGAACCGATGCACAGTGGGATGACGGGGAGCCGGTCACCGCCGAAGATGTCAAGTTTACGCTCGATACGCTGTTGAGCCCGCAGACCAATTCACCGATGAGCGGAGACTTCACGGAGATTCGGCAGGTGGATGTATTGGCGGCGGATGAAATCCGGATTACGCTGGCCCACCCGTTCCCGCCGCTCCTTCACAAGCTGAAGCTGGGTCTCATTCCGAAGCATGTGCTGGAGGGCCAGGATATTCATACCTCCGATTTCAACCGCAAGCCGGTTGGGAACGGGCCGTTCAAGCTCCGGGAGTGGAGAGCGGACAAGACGATCGAGCTGGTGCGAAGCGATACCTACTATGGCACCAAGGCCAAGCTTGATGAGATTCTCGTTCGTCCTGTCCCGGATCCGAATACCCGCCTGCTTCAGCTCAAGACCGGAGAACTGGATCTCGCCTTTGTCGAGCTGAACCAACGGGACAGCGTGAAGGAGCAGGATCCATTCCGGGTCATACAGATGAAGACCGTGGACTATCGCGGGATGCTGTACAATTTCCGCAATCCTTTGTTTGAAGACGCGCGCGTCCGCCAAGCCATCAGCGCCGCCATCGACCGCAAGGCGCTGGTACAGGGCGTTCTGTTCGGACATGGGGAGCCGGCTTACGGGCCGCTGCAAAAGTCATGGGCCAACTCCCCGTATCCGGAAGGGGCGGAATACCGGCCGGAGGAAGCGAAAAGGCTGCTTCAGGAAGACACCTGGCGAGGACGGCATCTTGACGAAAGACGGAAAGCGCTTCGAATTCGAATTTGTCGCGCCCGCCACCGATACTGTACGGGTCGCCCTGGTCAACGCGATCAGCACGCAGCTCAAAGCGGTCGGCATCTCCGTGATTCCGAAGCCGCTCGATTGGAACGCTATTCACTTCGATCAGGCGGATACGTTCATGATCGCCTGGGGGAGCGAGTTCGATCCGGATGATCATACCTATCCGGTCTTCCACAGCAGCCAGAGCGCAGACGGACTGTACAATTACGGGGCTTATCGCAATGCCGAGGTCGACCGGCTGCTCACGGAAGCGCGCATCGAGCCGGATCGCGAGAAAAGACGGAAGCTGTACGGCCAATTCCAGCAAGCGCTGAACGAGGATCCCGCCTTCGCCTACCTCGTGTATATTGACGCGCTCTACGGCGTAAGCAAGAAAGTCACCGGCGTCGGCGATCGTCCATTGGGCCATCACGGTTCCGGCGTGCTGTGGAACATCGAAGAGTGGGATATGAATTAAAAACGGGGGAGGGTATGCCTATGTTTGCCGGGCATGCCCTCTTGCTTTATTTTGTGGTACAGTAATAAGAAAAAGCGTGTAAGTAAGAGGTGTCCCATGAATGAATCGAATCTAAAGCGCTTTGGCGTATCCATGGACGGGAAGCTGTTGGACAAGTTCGATGAGTCGATCAAGGAGCAAGGATATGAGAACCGATCGGAAGCGTTTCGCGATCTGGTCCGCGACGCGCTGGTGAAGCAGTCGCTGGAGGCGGAAGACAAGATCGTCGCCGGCTGCATACTGCTGTTCTACCGCCACCATCACCGGAACCTGCTGGAGGACTTGGCGCGGATTCAGCATGAGATGCATGATTCGATATTGGCCACGACGCATTTCCATCTCGATCAGGACAACTGCCTGGAGATGATTGTCGTCAAGGGAAAGAGCAGCGAGCTGCGGGCGCTTAGCGATCAGATGACGACCTTGAAGGGTGTCACCTACAGCAAATTTACGGTCGCCCCGTTGGAAGAGATTCATACGTAGGCAGCGTTGCACGGCAGGCAGGTGGAGATCTTCCGCGGACAGTAGGTGACAATAGAAGGCTGCAGCCGATAGTGGGGACAGTAGGTGGCGGTAGAGGACCGCAGTCGAAGGAGAGGGCATCAGGTAGCTGTGGAAAACCGCAGTCGATAGGAAAGGGCATTAGGGTAGCTGTGGAAAACCGCAGTCGATAGGAGAGGCCATTAGGGTAGCTGTGGAAAACCGCAGTCGATAGGAGAGGGCATTAGGTAGCTGTGGAAAACCGCAGTCGATAGGAGAGGGCATTAGGGGAGCTGTAGAGGACAACAGTGGACGGCACGGACGATGACTTGACGGTCCGGTCCCAGAGAGGCGGATCTCCGCGCGTTTCGACAGTGCTTTGCACTTATCAAGCAGACTTAAGCGGGGGACGCATTTTATGACACTCAACCTAACCCAAAATAGTGCATAAATGCAGGATTGTCTCCGGTGCTTCTAGCCTCCAAAGGAAATCCTGCAAATGTACATCAATTTCATGCCTAGCCGCGATGAATTGTGATGATATAGGCAATAAAGATGTCTTTTTGCAGGAATATCCCATAAATCACCCTTAAATGGGGGAAATTGATGTAATTTTGCATTATTTTCACTAGAAAAGCTAGTTACCCTGAGTACGTGTACTCTCCCTAAGGTTGCCACCCGGATCTGACCGGACTCCCACAAGCCATCTGACTCTCATAGTTCATCTGCCCCAGTTCTCACCTAATTCCCGCATGGCATCCGACGCTCATAACCCATCAGCCCCCAGATCTCACCTGACTCTCGTAGCTCATCTGCCCTAGTTCTCATTTAATTCCCGCATGGCATCCGACGCTCATAACCCATCTGCCCCCAAATCTCACTTGACTCCCTCAAGGGCATCTAACTCTCACAACTCTTCTGCTCCCCTATTCACCTGACTCCCACTCATCTGACGTTCTGAACTCAGGCGGAACCGCAGATGCAACCTGCGCATCACCGCGCCGCGTTCTTGCCGGCCTCGCCGTGCCACGCGGTGCGCTCGTATATGCCAAAAAGCGGAGGCTCCCAGTTAGGAGACCTCCGCTTTCCATATATCGGATTAGTTTTCGAATACGTTCAATTCAGACTCCGTATCGAAAACATGCACTTTGTTCATATCGATGGCAAGCTTGACGTTCTGTCCTTCTCTCGAGTTGGAGCGGCCGTCTACGCGCGCGATTACCGTCTCGGAACCGATGCCGGTCAGGTACAGGAACATTTCATGACCCATGTTCTCTGTCACTTCAATCGACGCCGTAAATACGGTGTTCGGCGAAGCTTCCAGGAAGACTGGCTCTTCATGAATGTCCTCTGGACGAACGCCCAGTATGACTTCTTTGCCAAGATAGCCTTTTTCCTTCAGCACTTGCGCCTTGCCTGCTGGCACAACCACGTCGAGACCTGTCGTTCTGAAGCGGGTCGTGCCGTTCTCTTCGACCAGGGAACCCTTGATGAAGTTCATCGTAGGAGAGCCGATGAAGCCGGCAACGAACATGTTGAGCGGATTGTTGTAGAGCACGTCAGGTGCTGCCGCTTGTTGAATGATGCCGTCCTTCATAACGACGATCCGATCGCCCATTGTCATTGCCTCGATCTGATCGTGCGTTACGTAGATAACTGTCGTTTGCAGACGCTTCGACAATTTCGTAATCTCGGAACGCATCTGTCCACGAAGCTTCGCGTCCAAGTTGGAGAGCGGTTCGTCCATCAGGAACACTTGCGGCTCACGAACGATGGCGCGGCCGAGAGCGACACGCTGACGCTGACCGCCGGACAAAGCCTTCGGCTTGCGATCCAGCAAATGCTCGATGTCAAGGATGCGAGCGGCTTCGCGCACGCGCTTGTCGATGTCTTCTTTTTTGAACTTACGCAATTTCAGACCGAACGCCATGTTTTGGTATACGTTCATGTGCGGATACAACGCGTAGGATTGGAATACCATCGCGATGTCGCGGTCTTTTGGAGCCACGTCATTAACAAGGCGGTCGCCAATGTACAATTTCCCGTCGGAGATTTCTTCCAGACCTGCAATCATGCGAAGTGTTGTCGATTTACCGCAACCGGACGGACCAACCAGTACGAGGAACTCTTTGTCCTGAATATCGAGGTTGATGTCTTTTACCGTTGCATTATCGGATCCCGGGTACTTTTTGTAAATATGCTCTAAGCGAACGCCTGCCATGTGCGTTTCCCCCTTAACGTATATTCCTGAAATCGGTTACCCTTATTGTATCGGAACCCTGTACAAATAACTATACACAATATGCACAAAAAATGATCGTCTTATTTTGTTACTTTATACAATAGCAATATCAGTTTCACCAAGACCGCGTCGGAAAATTTACGCACATCGAGCCCGGTTTCATGCTTGATTTTATCCAATCGGTATAAAAGGGTATTGCGATGAATGTACAGCCGCTTGGCGGTCTCGCTCACGCTGCAGTCGAACTGGAAAAAATGCTGCAGTGTCGCCATGGTCTCCGGATCCGCGAAGCTGTCCGCCTTCGTGACGACCCTCTGCAGGAACTGCTTCCGCACCTCATCCGGAATGCTGTTGACCAGCCGCTCCAGATGCAGCTCCCAGGGCAGATGAATCGTGTCGGTCACGTGAAAAGCCCGGCCCAAATACAGCGTCTCCCTCAATTGTGAGACGACGCCCGGAATGCCCTTCACCGGCGTGAACGGATATCCGATGGTGAGGTGGCTCTCTCCGACCCATTCGCTTGACAATAGCTCATAGAGTCCGAGACAGTAGGACGTCAGGAGCTCTTCCATCGTCTCGCGCTCTTCGTTCTCGTCTTCTCCGGAGCCAGGCTGAGTCAACTGCTCAGGGCACAGAATGAGCCATTCCTTATCCGACAGCGGAATGAGAATAACCTCTCCGCCGAAGTAAGAGCGGAGCAATTTGTACAATTCTTGATAAGCGGGCCCCTCCCGATGGGCATGCTCGGCGACGAGCAGGAACGGCACGACTTGAATGAACAGCTTGCTTTTCCAAGAAAGACTGTCCGGCACCTCCGCATTCGCCTCGCCCTCCTTAACCCGGTCAGCAACCCAGTGCCCGAACAAGCGAGCCTGCTGCTCATCGTTAATATCCGTTGCCGCCAGCGAAGGCTTCGGACGATGCTCCATCCGCAAAATAAGCTGAAGCCATTGCCGTTCCTTCCCGGCAAGCTCCCGGCCTTCCAGCTTCAATACTTCCGTCGCCGACGTCCCCGGCTTCCACAGCATATACCAGGCGTTCCCCTGCTTCGCCAGGACCGCCGGCTGGCCGTCCGCCATCGCGTCTTCTCCGGCCCATTCCCTCCATGTCGATGATGGCACGGACAGCTTCTCCAGAGAGGTAGCCAATATATGTTCAATCTGCTGCTGCAGCGCATGCTTATCCATACCGAATCTCTCCACCCGTCTTATCCTTCTGCGTTATTGTTCCCATTGTATCATATCTGAGAGGCTGTCTTCATATGCTGCCGGACAGGTGATGAGACCGGGCGTTCAGCGGCCGATATAGACACGGCTGCCATAATTCTTCCGGTTGCCGATCGAAAAAAGACCGGGCTTGATCTAATCAAACCCGGCCGGAAAACAAAAAAACTTCAGTTCATCCACTGAAGTCTTGAAGTAAAAAACTGGTGAGCCATGAAGGACTCGAACCTTCGACACCCTGATTAAAAGTCAGGTGCTCTACCAACTGAGCTAATGGCTCTTATAAATGGTGGAGGATGATGGATTCGAACCACCGAACCCGTACGGGAACAGATTTACAGTCTGCTGCGTTTGGCCACTTCGCTAATCCTCCATATTTGAATGGTGGCTCGGGACGGAATCGAACCGCCGACACGAGGATTTTCAGTCCTCTGCTCTACCGACTGAGCTACCGAGCCTAATATTTAACTTTTCAAAAAAATAAAGTGGTGCACATAAAGCGTCGCCACTCTCACGAAAGTTAAAATGGCGGAGCTGACGGGATTCGAACCCGCGTTCTCCTGCGTGACAGGCAGGCATGTTAGGCCTCTACACCACAGCTCCTTGGTTAAATGGTGCCGGCGATAGGAGTCGAACCCACGACCTACTGATTACAAGTCAGCCGCTCTACCAACTGAGCTACACCGGCGAAGTATGGTGGACGCTGACGGGATCGAACCGCCGACCCTCTGCTTGTAAGGCAGATGCTCTCCCAGCTGAGCTAAGCGTCCTTATGAAATTGGTAGCGGCGGAGGGGATCGAACCCCCGACCTCACGGGTATGAACCGTACGCTCTAGCCAGCTGAGCTACGCCGCCATATTATAAAGGTTGTAAATCACTGTGGCGGAGAGAGAGGGATTCGAACCCTCGCGGCTGTTACACCCTAACGCTTTAGCAAAGCGCCCCCTTCGGCCTCTTGGGTACCTCTCCACATCGCATGTAAAATGCCTGTCCACCGTATTATACGCGATTCACATGCTCATATCAAGACCTTGTACCTTAAAAACTGAATGCGAAAGCAAATCATCAAATCATCTTCGTTAGGATAAGCCCTCGACCGATTAGTATTGGTCAGCTCCATGCATTGCTGCACTTCCACCTCCAACCTATCTACCTCGTCGTCTTCAAGGGGTCTTACCAATGTGGGAAATCTCATCTTGAGGGGGGCTTCACGCTTAGATGCTTTCAGCGCTTATCCCTTCCGTACTTGGCTACCCAGCTATGCCTCTGGCGAGACAACTGGTACACCAGCGGTACGTCCATCCCGGTCCTCTCGTACTAAGGACAGCTCCTCTCAAATTTCCTGCGCCCGCGACAGATAGGGACCGAACTGTCTCACGACGTTCTGAACCCAGCTCGCGTACCGCTTTAATGGGCGAACAGCCCAACCCTTGGGACCTACTTCAGCCCCAGGATGCGATGAGCCGACATCGAGGTGCCAAACCTCCCCGTCGATGTGGACTCTTGGGGGAGATAAGCCTGTTATCCCCAGGGTAGCTTTTATCCGTTGAGCGATGGCCCTTCCATGCGGTACCACCGGATCACTAAGCCCGACTTTCGTCCCTGCTCGACTTGTAGGTCTCGCAGTCAAGCTCCCTTCTGCCTTTGCACTCTTCGAATGATTTCCAACCATTCTGAGGGAACCTTGGGGCGCCTCCGTTACTCTTTAGGAGGCGACCGCCCCAGTCAAACTGCCCGCCTGACACTGTCCCCGAACCGGCTTCACGGTCCCAGGTTAGAACTCCGATACGATCAGGGTGGTATCCCAACGGCGCCTCCACCGAAGCTGGCGCTCCGGCTTCTAAGGCTCCCACCTATCCTGTACAGACCGTACCAAAGTCCAATATCAAGCTGCAGTAAAGCTCCATGGGGTCTTTCCGTCTTGTCGCGGGTAACCTGCATCTTCACAGGTATTAAAATTTCACCGGATCTCTCGTTGAGACAGCGCCCAAGTCGTTACGCCATTCGTGCGGGTCAGAATTTACCTGACAAGGAATTTCGCTACCTTAGGACCGTTATAGTTACGGCCGCCGTTTACTGGGGCTTCGGTTCATAGCTTCGCCTTACGGCTAACCACTCCCCTTAACCTTCCAGCACCGGGCAGGCGTCAGCCCGTATACTTCGCCTTACGGCTTCGCACAGACCTGTGTTTTTGCTAAACAGTCGCTCGGGCCTATTCACTGCGGCCCCCTCGGGCTATAAACCCTACCGGGGCACCCCTTCTCCCAAAGTTACGGGGTCATTTTGCCGAGTTCCTTAACGAGAGTTCTTCCGCGCGCCTTAGAATTCTCTTCTCGCCTACCTGTGTCGGTTTGCGGTACGGGCACCTTCACCTGGCTAGAGGCTTTTCTTGGCAGCATGAAATCAAGACCTTCGGTACTGTAATTTTCCCTCCCCGTCACAGCCCAGCCTTACGGTCAGCGGATTTGCCTACTGACCAGCCTCACTGCTTGGACGAGCATCCATCAGCTCGCGTCCCTATCCTTCTGCGTCCCCCCATTGCTCATAACGGCTGCGGTGGTACAGGAATTTCAACCTGTTGTCCTTCGACTACGCCTTTCGGCCTCGCCTTAGGTCCCGACTTACCCTGGGCGGACGAGCCTTCCCCAGGAACCCTTAGGCTTTCGGCGGACATGATTCTCACATGTCTTTTCGTTACTCATACCGGCATTCTCACTTGTGTACAGTCCAGCAGTCCTTCCGGTCTGCCTTCAACCCGGTACACAACGCTCCCCTACCACTGATGCAAGCATCAATCCATAGCTTCGGCGGTACGTTTAGCCCCGTTACATTTTCGGCGCAGAGTCACTCGACCAGTGAGCTATTACGCACTCTTTAAATGATGGCTGCTTCTAAGCCAACATCCTGGTTGTCTGGGCAACTCCACATCCTTTCCCACTTAACGTACACTTAGGGGCCTTAGCTGATGGTCTGGGCTGTTTCCCTCTTGACAACGGACCTTAGCACCCATTGTCTGACTCCCGGATAATAAGTCCATGGCATTCGGAGTTTGACTGAGCTTGGTAACCCTTGGCGGGCCCCGCACCCAATCAGTGCTCTACCTCCACGACTCTTCCTCCGAGGCTAGCCCTAAAGCTATTTCGGGGAGAACCAGCTATCTCCGAGTTCGATTGGAATTTCTCCGCTACCCCCACCTCATCCCCGAATTTTTCAACATTCGTGGGTTCGGGCCTCCAGTGCGTGTTACCGCACCTTCACCCTGGACAGGGGTAGATCACACGGTTTCGGGTCTACGCCTACGTACTCATTCGCCCTATTCAGACTCGCTTTCGCTGCGGCTGCGGCTTTTCACCTTAACCTTGCACGTAAACGTAACTCGCCGGTTCATTCTACAAAAGGCACGCCATCACCCATAGAACGGGCTCTGACTTCTTGTAAGCACACGGTTTCAGGTTCTATTTCACTCCCCTTCCGGGGTGCTTTTCACCTTTCCCTCACGGTACTGCTTCACTATCGGTCGCCAGGGAGTATTTAGCCTTAGCAGATGGTCCTGCCGGATTCCCACGGGGTTTCACGTGTCCCGCGGTACTCGGGATCCGTCTCGGAGGGCATTTACTTTCGAGTACAGGGCTATTACCTTCTACGGCGGGCCTTTCCAGACCTCTTCGTCTAATAAACACCTTTCTGACTCCATGTGAGACGTCCCACAACCCCGGAGAGCAAGCTCTCCGGTTTAG
>NZ_AP025344.1:6390000-6480000 GCF_021654795.1 Paenibacillus dendritiformis | reverse complement strand
ACAATTATTCGTTCAAAAGCCGTCTATAAAGCTTCTAAAAGCTTTTATATCTTTCTTTCTCACGTTGTCGTTGCGTTCAGCAGCGACCTTTATAATATATCACATTCGAACGTTCTTCGTCAAGCATTTTTTTAAATATTTTTTTCGATGTCTTTCGACATCTTTCAAATGCTTGCCTCGGTCTCTCGAAGCGACGCTTTATAATTTATCACAGACGTATATAGCAAGTCAACAACTAAATCATAACCATTTTCAAGAAAATAATCGCGGCCAAGCCAGGCACTCCAAGCAACCCGACCGCAGATAACGTAACCGGGTTGACAGGCACATATACGTCAACCGCCATGCCAGTCGTATTCACGATATACAAAAGCACGAAGGCCGCCGTGCCATGAAGGAGGAAGTTCATGATTCCCCGCCAGGCCAACCGTTGACGCAGCAAGACGAACAGCAGCGCTGCCGCCGATACGATGAGTACGCCGATCATCATCCATTTCACTTTACGTCCACCCCTTCCCCAGCTTGAGTGCATGCAGTTCATTCCGTTTTGCTTTTTTGATGAGCATGGCCACACGCTTCTCGGCCGCTTCCAGCGTAAAGATCGCATAGTCGACCTCGTCATCGCCCACCGCATACTGGAATCGAGAATGGGCGCGTTCCCACTCCCGAAGCGCCTGTCTAATGTCATCCATTAACTGCTCATGCGCAATTGCCTCCGCCACTTCCTGCTTGTGGCCCCCGGAGAACCAACGCTTGATCGTCAGCCATCGCACGTTCCGTCCCTCCCCGCTCCTTGGTATAACTATGGTTATGGGAATCGGGACAAGACTAGAACCGAAAATGCTGACAAAAAGCCCCTGGCTGAATGCCAGGGGCCGGGATCGCTCATGCTATGTTATACTGCGCCGCAATGTCCAATGCATGACCTTACTGAATTTCCCGCCGTCCTTCCAATGCCTTGGACAGCGTCACTTCATCGGCATATTCCAGGTCGCCGCCAACCGGCAAGCCGTGGGCAATGCGCGTCACTCGGATACCGAAGGGCTTCACCAGACGGGATATGTACATCGCCGTCGCTTCCCCTTCGATATTCGGATTCGTCGCCAAGATCAATTCCTTCACCCGCTCATCGCTTAGCCGCTTCAACAATTCGGCCAGACGGATATCCTCCGGCCCAATCCCCTCCATCGGAGAGATTGCGCCCTGCAGCACATGATAATATCCCTGGAACTCCTTCGTCCGTTCCATGGCCACCAGATCCTTCGTCTCCTGCACGACGCAGATGACGGACGGATCCCGGGTCTTGTCCTGGCAGATCCTGCACGGATCCGAATCGGTTATATTGCAGCATACCGAGCAATATTGCAGATTGCGCTTCACGTTGACCAACGCTTTGGCGAAGTCGATGACATCATCTTCAGGCATGCGGATGACGTGGAACGCAAGGCGGGCAGCCGTCTTGGGCCCAATGCCCGGCAAGCGGGAAAATGCCTCGATCAACTTCGCGATCGGTTCTGGATAATACAAGGCTGCCTCTCCTTTTCAATGGCATAGGATGCAGACGCCGCTCTCGCGAACCGGCTATCCGCGCGACAGACTCCGCAATACCGAAATCTCCGCTCCTATAGAAAATCGTTCAAAAAAGGCCGGTTTTCAACGCCGAGAAGGCTTTAAAAACTCGATGCGGACTTTTGGAACGGCCTCTACAATAACAGAAGGGCATATACCGAATGGTATATGCCGAACATGTCGCCTTATTAGAACAAGCCAGGAATTTTCATGCCGCCTGTAAATTTGGCCATATCGTCATTCGCCATATCTTCTGCTTTGGTCAGCGCGTCATTGACAGCGGTAATCACGAGATCTTGAAGCATTTCGATATCTTCCGGATCAACGACTTCAGGCTTGATGACAATGCTGAGCACTTTTTTGTGGCCGTTCACTTCAACGGTGACGGCGCCGCCGCCGGAAGTCCCCGTCGTCTTCTTGTCAGCCAGTTGCTCCTGGGCCTTCAGCATTTGCTCTTGCATTCTCTTGACCTGTTTCATCATTTGATTCATATTGTTCATCGCTGTAATTTCTCCTTTTTTACATAGAATAATATAATTACTCTTTTATGACAACGAGGTCCTCCCCGAACATGTGGAGTGCCTCGTCAATCCAAGGTTCTTGCGCCGATTCTGCTTCGGAACCTTCCGGCTCCAGCCGGAACGCCGGCTCTTCCTTCTCTCCGGCCGACCGCTCCGCCGCCTCTTCCCAATCCTTCAGCATCATCGTATCGAGCTGATATGGCTTGCCGAACACTTCGGACAGGACGCGTTCAATCACCTGCTTGTTGTTGGGCTTCTCGGTCGTATCGCGGTGAATCGTGTTTTTGAAGGCGACCAGCACCCGATCTTCCAGTGCCGATACAGGCTCCCCATTGACAAGCCAAGCGTGAATCGTGACGCCGGCTTCCTTCACTCGCTGCAGCACCTGTCCCCAATTGGAGCGGATGCGGTTCGATTCGGAGGAATCCTTCGAGGCGGTATACCGTTCGAAATGAGGCGGCTGCTTCGCCATCCGCGACACCCGCGCAGGCGCTCTGGTAGCGGCCGGGGCACGTTCGGGTTGCCCCCCGTCTGAACGCCCGTCCGGCATTCTCCCCTTCGCCAATTCATTCAGCTTCGCTTCTAATGACGCAACTTGACGCTGCAATTGTTGCACGACGGAAGAAGATCCCACCGCATCGGAACGATCGGCCTGCCGTTCAGCCGCCTCCGGGTGGCTTGTCAGCGCTCCCGGTTGATTCTGCACCGCTAACTGCAGCAGGGCTACCTCGAATAACGTTTGCGGCTGCACCGCATATTTCATGTCCGTCTGATACCGGTTCAAGGTATCGATAATCCGGAATAAGCTCGCCGCTTCAAAGGCATCGGCCAGCTCCCGGAACGCTTCCACACGCGTCAGGCGATCCGTCATCCCTTGTCCGTCCGGCACCATCTTCAGCATCAACAGATCGCGGAAAAAGTAGAGCAGACTCTCCATGCATTTGTCCGCGCTCTTCCCATCCTGCATCATCGACTCCACCGTGGCGAGGACAGATCCCACATCTCCGGCTTGAACGGCACGGGCAATGTCCGCGAACTGTTCCTCCGGTATGCCCCCGGTAATGTCCAGCACTTGCCGGTAGTCAAGCCGGCCATCGGTGAAGGATGCCGCCTGATCCAGGAGGCTAATCGCATCGCGCATGCCGCCATCCGACAGCTTCGCGATATAGATTAGACTGTCCCGGTCTGCCTCAATTCCCTCATCCCTGCACACTTGCTCCAGACGGGATACCTGTTCCTCCAGCGTCACTCTGCGGAAATCAAACCGCTGGCACCGGGAGACGATGGTCGCCGGCAAGCGATGAGGTTCCGTCGTGGCCAGGATGAACATGACATGAGCGGGAGGCTCCTCCAGCGTCTTGAGCAGGGCGTTGAAGGCCTCCGTCGTCAGCATGTGAACCTCGTCAATGATATACACTTTGTGGCGGACTTCGGAAGGCGCGTATTTCACCTTTTCCCGAAGATCGCGAATTTCTTCCACGCCCCGGTTGGATGCGGCGTCGATCTCGACGACATCCATGACCGCGCCGGCGGTTATGCGCCGGCAGGCTTCGCATTCATTGCAGGGCTCCGGACCCGGACCCTGTTCGCAGTTGACCGCTTTGGCCATGATCTTCGCAGCAGTGGTCTTGCCGGTACCCCGGGGACCGCTGAAAAGGTAGGCATGCGAAAATCGCCGCTCACGCAGCGAGTTTTGCAATGTCTGAATAATATGCTGTTGTCCGACCATGTCACCGAATGACTGTGGCCGCCAAGCGCGATACAATGCAATATGTCCCATGCTGTAACCTCGAGAGCGTTTTTCTTATTATACTATATCACAAATTGTAAAAAAACAGCCATTCCCTCTCTTTGGCAAACAGGAAAACGGCTGTTCTTGACTCCTATTATGTTCGAAAGGACGGCGATTTATGGGGCCGGGAACGGAAAATAAAGGGTGAAAGTCGTGCCGTAGCCTTTGGTCGATACCCGTATGGAACCGCCCAAATCGTGAATAATCCGCTGGCAGACCGACAATCCTAGGCCTGTGCCGTTCGCCTTGGTCGTGAAGAACGGATCGAAAATTTTATCGATAATGTAGCAAGGGATGCCCGGACCCGAATCCTGAATGTCGATCAGAACCCGCTTGCTCTCGTCATCCCGTCTTGCCGTCACGTTCAACACGCCGCCTTCGCTCATCGCTTCGATTCCGTTTTTGGCAATATTAATGAAGACCTGCTTGAGCAGCTCGCGGTCGCCGATGACCAGGGGCAGCGGCTCGTCCGCCTTATAGTTCACCTGAACCGCATGAAGAACCGCCTCATTCTGAATGATAGGCAAAATCTCGCCCAGCACCTGGTGGAGATTCACCCGCTCTATCGTCAGATGCTTCGGCTTGCTCAGCAGCAAAAACTCGCCGACCAATTCGTTGATCCGGTTAATCTCGGTCAGCATAATATCGGTGTAATGCACTTCCTTGATCATGCCATGCTCATCGAGCTTTTTTTTGAACATCTGCAGGAAGCCCTTGATCGAGGTTAACGGATTCCGTATCTCATGAGCCGTTCCAGCCGCGATCTGGCCGATCATGGCCAGTCTGTCGCTCCGCTGTACCTGCTCTTCGAGCGACCGCAGATTGGACACATCCTTGAGCAGCACGTATGCGCCAACAATCCGATCCTGCTCATCCCGCAGCACATTCGAGTCCATCAGCAGCTCATAGCGATCCGAACCGTTGATCCAGGAGACGGCATGGTTATGGGTGACCACGCCTTCGAGAAGCGACCGCTGCACAAGATGGTACTCCGTCGGCATCTCTCCGAACAGATCATTGACCCGGCGATGCAGCACTTCGGACTTGGTCCATCCGAGAATCCGGCATGCCATGTCGCTAATATCCACCAGGCGGAACTGGACATCGAGCAGCAGGATGCCCAGGTTGACGTCCCGCAAAAAAGCACCCGCAAACTGCTGCAGCAAATTCAGCTTTCCTCGCTCCTGATCCTGGCCCTCTGTCGATCCGGCAGAGGAGAGGGTACACGCTTGCTGAGAACCAAGAGGCCGATTCAATTCCGTCATAGGCTCACCTCATCGTAATATTGCGCCCATCTCTACCGCTCCCTCTTGATGCTGGGAGATATGTATAGTATTCCGTACACGCAAAAAAAATCCTGCCTCGTTACTTTAATATTTGAGCATATCCTCATAAATGGGGAACAAAAAACACCGATTCTCTCGGTGTTGGACATTCGATATGGGAACCGTGCACCTGTTATTGATATTGTGATCCGAGCGGCACCTTCGCCTTACAGCTCAGGCCAGGCTTCCCTCCGGCACATGAAAAACCCTACTTATGGCTGCTTCCTTCCGGACCTGACCAGATTCATAGGTATTCATTGCGAAGGACCCAGCCGTCAACACCAAAGACGAATACCAAGCCTCACATCAACAAGACCTCTAACAGGAATTCAACCTCGCTATAGCGGATTGCGAGTTACAGGGCACCGCTACCTCCCCGTCTAGCACGGCATAACTTAGTATAGACGATCTGTGCCGAAAGTGCAACCGAAGTCAATTCTTTACAGCTTCACGGTCCTCCGCCGCTTCCTTCTCCATCTTGGCTTCGGCTTCTCTTAAGCCCCATAACAGCAGCGTGGCGGCGGCGCTTATGAAGCCGCACAGCGCATATGCGCCTATATGCGTATTGTCCAGCGGATACATGCCAAGGAAGGCGCAGGCGACCAGCACCATCCACGCAGTCCCGAATCCGATCCAGAACGGACTGAAGCTCAATCTGCGGCCGATGAACAGCAGATGGAGACAACCGAAGCCTATAATGATGCTGTATGCGACAAGCAGGCTCAGCCATGCCAGAGCCGGACTCACAACCGTCTGCTCCGGCCAGCCCCATGCCGGAAATGCTCCCTTTGCCAGGACAAGCATTCCATAGATGACGCCCCACACGACGAGCGCTCCCGCCATGGACAGCAGGCTATCGGCGGCAAGGCCGGAGAGCTTCCTCCGGTATATCGAATGGCTGCCCCGTTCCGCCTGTATCCAGGCTTGATAGCGCCGCTTCCCCCACACCTCTACAGCGGCGGCCAGCACCAGCATCGATCCGGCGGCAACAAGCAATGCGGGCGAGAGGTCGCCCCGAAGAAGCCGGATCAGATATCCGAAGCCGAAGCCGAACAGTTTTTCTGCCATTATTAGATGTCACTCCTGCCCGGGGCCGGGATATCCGCCTCGAAGTCGAGATTGACCGGGCCGGCAGGCAGGGATTGACCGAGCTCCGGCAGCATATCGGTAACCGGGACGGTCTCGTCGACCTCCTCGAAGCGCAATCCGTCTATCCAGATCTGTCCCGGTCCGCACAGCAACGCCCCGAAGGCAATCGCCTCCGCCTGCTCGGGCACGTCCAGCACGATCGTGTACAACGCCCATTCGGTCGTTCCCTGTATCGGACGGGTGGTCATGTTGTCGAAGGCAAGCACCTTCTCGTCCGGCCCGTCCACGCGCACCCACATCCCTGCATGCTGGATAACCCGCTCCGATTTCAAAAAACCATTAAGCCGGATTCTTCGTCCTCGATATTGTCCTGCATCGAACATCTGCATCAGCGTCCCGAAGCCGTCCGGCTTGGCCGAAGCATCTCCACGCAGCGTGCCTGAAGCCTTGCCCCGGTGCACCTGAACCCGATCGATGCCTGCCTTGTATTCATGCGGGTAGAGCCCGGTAATCATCCACCCTCGGGGCGCAGTCTGCGGAGCCCGCAACGGGTTAGACGGCTGCGCATCGTCATGAAATGCATCACTCACCATCGATCCCTCCTCCGTTCGATGAAATATCCGGAAGCCGCTCCGGTATTGGTGCGGCGTCATGCCGTAGGCGCGCTTGAACGCGCGCGTGAAGGAGTCCTGCCCGGCGAAGCGGTATTCCAGCGCGATATCCAGAATCCGTTTGTTCGTCCGGAGCAGATCGGCTGCGGCCCGGGCGAGACGCCGCTCCCGCAAATAGGAAGAGGCACTGTACCCCAACTGTCTCTGGAATACCCGATGCAGGTGAGATCGGGACACTGCCGTGTGGCGGGCTACATCATCAAAGTTCACATCATCGGTCAGATGCCGTTCAATATAGGCCACCGCGCGGCATATCCACCGCTCATGCTCTCTTCTCCCCATGCGGACACCTCCTTCCTTTGACACCCCGGCTCTCTTCTCTATCATATCCGGCCGGATAGGGTGCGGTTTTGACATTTTGTGCTCAACGGCGCGTCGGCACAAAAAAATAAACCCTCCCGCTGTCACCAGCAAGAGAGTCTATATTTAACGTATTACATGCCATATTTCTTCTTAAATTTATCCACACGACCGCCCGCATCAACAAACTTCTGTTTTCCTGTGAAGAACGGATGGCAAGCCGAGCACACCTCTACTTTCAGGTTTTCCTTAACCGAACCTGTTTCGAACGTATTACCGCATGCGCAAGTTACCGTAGTAATGTGGTATTTTGGTTGAATCGCTTCATTCATTCGAATTCACCTTCTTTCCGCCCTGAGCCCTTTGCGTTCCCAGAGTTATATAGAACAATAATGAATTATATCACGGCCCGCCCAACAGCGCAACCAAAAAGTAGCGTATCGGGAAGAGCCATAGCTTCTGTCCGTCTCATCGAAGCTGGTCCCGGAACTCTATTAGCTGACCGAAGTGCTCCGGGTACGGCGCGTCGGCGTCGGCGTGTTGCCGTTCGCGTCCAACGTAGCCAGGAATTCCGTGTTCGTCTTCGTATCACGCAGCTTTTTGAGGAACTGATCGATGAATTCCGGCGTTTCGTTCATATTTTTCCGGATCATCCACAGCTTGTCGAGCTCTTCCTTCGACAGCAGCATCTCCTCCCGGCGCGTGCCGGAGCGTCGGATATCGATCGCCGGGAAAATGCGCCGTTCCGCCAATTTGCGATCCAGGTGCAGCTCCATGTTTCCTGTGCCTTTGAATTCCTCGTAGATGATATCATCCATGCGCGACCCGGTCTCGACCAGTGCCGTCGCCAGAATGGTCAGGCTGCCGCCTTCCTCGATATTGCGCGCCGAACCGAAGAAGCGCTTCGGACGGTGGAAGGAAGCCGGGTCGATACCGCCCGACAGCGTCCGGCCCGATGGGGGAATAACCAGGTTATAGGCCCGCGCCAGCCGGGTGATGCTGTCCAGCAGGATAACGACGTCCTTCTTGTGCTCCACAAGGCGAAGGGCCCGCTCAAGCACCAACTCGGCCACCTTGATATGATTTTCCGGCACTTCATCGAATGTGGATGCCACGACTTCGCCCTTGACGGAACGCTGCATGTCGGTGACTTCTTCCGGGCGCTCGTCGATCAGCAGCACGAACAACTCAATTTCAGGATTGTTCTCCGAGATGCTGTTCGCGATTTCTTTTAAGAGCAACGTCTTCCCGGCCTTAGGCGGCGCGACGATCAAGCCGCGCTGTCCCAAGCCGACAGGAGCTATCAAATCCATAATCCGTGTTGAAATGCGGGATGGGGAAGTTTCGAGCACCAGCTTCTTCTGCGGGTAAAGAGGAGTTAATGCAGGAAAGTGCAGCCGTTGCGCGGCATCTTCTGGATTTTCGCCATTCACGGCATTAATCTGGAGCAGACCGAAATAGCGCTCGTTCTCTTTTGGAGGGCGGCACTTGCCTGAGACGACATCCCCCGTTCTCAGATCGAATCTACGAATTTGCGACTGCGAGATATAAATATCTTCCGCACTCGGCAAATAGTTAATCGGCCGAAGGAAGCCGAAGCCTTCCGGCAGAATGTCAAGAACGCCTTCCATGAACATGTAGCCGCCCTGCTCCGCTTGCGCGCGCAAAATCGCGAAAATCAGTTCTTTTTTCTTCAATTGACCATAGCCCGGAATCTGGAACTCCTTCGCCAGCTTGTATAATTCGGTCAATTTCTTCGTTTCCAAATCGGAAATTTGTAAATCCATGAATACAACTCCTATTCTGTTATGAAATGCGGACAATGTCGTATCAATAAGTCCATTTCCCTTTATTCAACGCGGGAATACAGCAGTTGCTCTTTTATCTGTGTCATGGTATTGATGGGCTGTTTCACCGGAAAGAAATCGTGGACGGAATGAAGATGAGAAGATGGTGAGCCAGAAGCAGCCAATTCTTCGTCATAGGTTGATATACTGTAGAAATAGAACTTATGTCTCTGTATGGATTGTGCCCATATCAATCTATTATTAACCTATCTTTACCCCAACAGAATCGATTTATTCCACCTGACGCCATACATCGGCGCCAAGATTTCGCAAATTGGACACGAGATGATCATACCCGCGGTCGATAAATTCGACTCCTGAAATCTCCGTGACATCGGTCTCTACCGTCAAGCCGGCAATAACGAGCGCAGCCCCGGCACGCAGATCGGACGCCCTCACCTTGGCCGCATTCAGCTGTGTTCCCTCGATGACGGCGGTTCGCCCTTCCACCCGTATTTTGGCCCCCATGCGGGCCAATTCCGGGACATGCTTGAAGCGGCTGCTGTACACGAGATCCGTCAGCATGCTGACCCCCTTGGCTTGCGTAAGCAAGCTGGTCATCGGGGATTGGAGATCCGTCGGAAATCCGGGATATACAAGCGCCTTCACATCGATGCTGTTGTATTCCGGCTGCCCGATCACGCGAAGCGACTCATCGCCTTCAATGACGCGCACGCCCATTTCCTCCAGCTTCGCCGTAAGGGCTTCCAGATGTTTAGGAATAACGTTATCAATCAAAATATCGCCGCAAGTGGCCGCAGCCGCAATCATATACGTTCCCGCCTGAATGCGGTCCGGAATAATCGAGTGCGTGCAGCCGCGCAGGCTGTCCACGCCTTCAATGCGGATCGTCTCCGTGCCCGCCCCCTTGATGCGGGCGCCCATCGCATTAAGCAGTGTGGCAACATCTATAATTTCAGGCTCTTTGGCCGCATTTTCTATAATCGTAGTGCCCTTGGCGCGCGAGGCCGCAAGCATAATATTAATAGTCGCCCCTACACTGACGACATCCAAATAGATCTTGGCGCCGCGAAGTTCCCGCGCGTAAATATGGACGGAGCCGTGATCGTTCGTCACCGTCGCGCCTAAAGCTTCAAAGCCTTTGATATGCTGATCGATCGGGCGAGGCTCGAAATTGCAGCCGCCCGGCATGCCGATGGTCGCTTCGCCGAACCGGCCCAGAAGCGCGCCCATCAAATAATAGGAGGCCCGCAGTTTTTTGACGGGTCCATTGTGCATCGGTACCGAAATCATCCGCGACGGATCGATGCGCAGACAGGAACCTTCCCAGCTAACCTGTCCGCCAAGCTCCGTCAAGATCTCCATATATGTGGCGACATCGCTCAGTTCGGGCAAATTATCCAGTACGACTTCCGTCTCCGCAAGGATTGCTGCAGGAATAAGCGCAACCGCGCTGTTTTTGGCACCGCTGATCTGAACGGAGCCTCGAAGCGGCCGACCGCCGCTAATCATTAACTTCTCCATGACAAGCCAGTTCCTCCCATGCGTTGCTGACAACCCCGATAGCCGGCGACATCCGGCCTTATATCGGCTCCCCATAATGCAAAAAGGGAAGAACACCGGCGAACCGGTGCTATTCCCGCATTCGTAAACGTAGTATTAACTATGGAATTGCGCTTGTTACGCTTGGTTGTTGCTGCCGAACAAGCGAATTTTGGCGCGAACGACTTCCACCATCGCTTTACGAGCCGGAGTCAAATATTTACGAGGATCGATCATGTCGGCATCCTTCGCCAATGCTTCGCGAATCGCAGCCGTACAAGCAACTTGATTCTCGGTGTTCACGTTGATTTTGCCTGCGCCTGCCGCGATTGCCTTGCGGATGGATTCGTCAGGCACTCCGGAACCGCCGTGAAGCACGACTGGCACAGGAATTTTGGAAGCTACTGCTTCAATGATATCGTAGTGAAGTTTTGGCTCGCCATTGTACATGCCGTGAGCCGTACCTACCGCAATCGCCAGCGCGTCTACGCCCGTTTCTTCGTAGAAACGGATCGCTTCTTCCGGCTTAGCCAGTTGGGCGGATGCTTCATCCACTTCCAGGTCGTCTTCGACCCCGCCGATAGTTCCCAATTCGCCCTCGACGGATACGCCCATCGCATGAGCCGCTTTAACGACTTCCTTGGTCAAGCGAATGTTGTCTTCATATGCATGATGGGATCCGTCGAACATGACGGAAGAGAATCCTGCACGGATACAAGCCATAGCGACTTCAAATGTGCTGCCGTGGTCAAGATGCAAAGCGATTGGCAAGCCGGATTTCTTCGCAGCCGCTTCGGCCATGGCAACCGTATATTCCATTCCCATGTAACGCAATGCCCCTTCGGATACACCGAAAATAATTGGCGCATTCTCTTCCATGGCTGCTTCCGTAATCGCTTGAGTGAATTCTAGGTTGTTAATGTTGAATTGGCCCACCGCAAATTTGCCCGCTTTTGCTTTTGGCAGGAATTCGTTCATCGAAACTAATGGCATGGTCTCCATCCTCCTAAGAAGTTGTCTTTGTCTGTATTTCTGTAATTAGCCGACATCCAGTACGGTGTTATTATATCACATTTGACCGTAAAAAAGTAAACAACCTCTTGACAAACCCTGCCGCTTCCGAGCCGCCATCCGACGGCCATTTCCTCGCTTCTTCCTTCATCTGCGCCCGCACAAAACAAAGAAGCCGGGTGTCAGCGCCCAGCATCGTCTAAACCTATGTCATTGCCTCGTCTATCGGGTCATGTCGTCATATTCGCCGGGTTCGCCGCCGAATGGTCCTGTTGCAGCGTCATGTTCACCGCCACTCTCATCTCGTCAATGTCGAACGGCTTCGTAAAATGCATGATCGCCCCGAGATCGGTCGCTTCCTTGATCATATCAAGCTCTCCGTAGGCTGTCATCATAATGACTTTCATCTGCGGCTCCATCTTCTTAATCTGCTTCAAAATTTCCAAGCCGTCCATGCCCGGAATCTTCATGTCCAGCAAGACAATATCCGGAGATTCCTCACGCACGATGTTCAATGCAACCTTCCCGTTGGAAGCTTGGTAGGTCGAGTATCCTTCACTGCTGAATACTTCCATCAGAAGAACCCGAATACCGTTTTGATCATCGACTATCAATACTTTCTTCTTCTCCAACTGGTACCCCTCCCATCGTGTAACACGAGCGAGTGCATCCGCTAAGACAGGCGTCGCCTCGTATGAACATGCTTTTTTTTCCAAAGCAAGAATAATGGTACTTATTCGCCTTGATATATTAAAATCCTGCTTGAAATACGGAAAAACATGAACTTCCCCTTATGAAGCGCAAAAAATAGGCGGAAATCCCCATAATGGGAGTTTCCGCCTGGATCATTATCCGCGGTGCGCCACGGCCGCCCGGACAAACTCCCGGAATAGCGGCTGCGGGCGGTTCGGACGGGAAGTGAATTCCGGATGGAATTGCACCGCCAGGAACCATGGATGATCGGCCAGTTCCACGATCTCGACCAGCCGCCCGTCAGGAGATGTGCCGCTGAACTTCAGACCGGCGCGCTCCATCGCTTCGCGGTATTCATTGTTGAATTCATAACGATGACGGTGGCGTTCATACACCAGCTCGTCCTGATAGCTTGCCATCGCAAGCGAATCTTCCTGAAGCTTGCACGGATACAGTCCCAGACGCATCGTTCCGCCCAGATCCTCGATATCCTTCTGTTCAGGCAGCAGGTCGATCACCGGATAATCGGTCGATGGATTAATCTCCGAACTGTTCGCTCCCGTCATGCCCAGCACGGAACGGGCATATTCGATAACCGCCACCTGCATGCCGAGGCAGATGCCGAAGAACGGAATCTTCTGCTCGCGCGCATAGCGGATCGCGGATACTTTGCCTTCAATGCCGCGGTCTCCGAAGCCGCCCGGCACCAGAATGCCGTGCACGCCCTCGAGGCGCTCCCGCGCATTGTCGTCGGTAATCTCCTCCGCGTTCACCCAGCGGATGTTCACTTCGGTATTCGCATCGAATCCCGCGTGCGCCAAGGCTTCGACGACAGACAGATACGCATCGTGCAAAGCGACATATTTGCCCACAATCGCAATCTCGACTTGTCCCTGGAGCTGCTTCACGCGATCGACGAGCTTAATCCATTCGGTCATATCCGGCTGCTTCGTCTCCAGCTTCAAATGGTTGACGACAATGTCGTCCATGCCTTGATCGCGAAGCATCAACGGCACTTCATACAAAGTGGAGGCGTCGCGGCATTCCACCACGGCATTGGCATCAATATCGCAGAAGAGCGCGATCTTGCGCTTCAAGTCCTCGGACAAGGCGTGCTCTGTCCGGCATACGAGCATGTTCGGCTGAATCCCGATGCTCCGCAGCTCCTTCACGCTATGCTGGGTCGGCTTCGTCTTCACTTCGCCGGCAGCCTTGATGTATGGAATCAGAGTGACATGGATGTACATGACGTTGTCGCGGCCGACATCGCTCTTAATCTGGCGAATGGCTTCCAGGAACGGAAGGCTCTCAATATCGCCGACCGTGCCGCCGATCTCGGTGATGACCACGTCGGAACCGGCTTCCTTGCCGGCGCGGAAGACGCGCTCCTTGATCTCGTTCGTAATATGCGGAATGACTTGAACGGTGCCGCCCAGATATTCGCCGCGGCGTTCTTTGGAGATGACCGAAGAATAAACCTTGCCGGTCGTAACATTGCTGTTCTTCGACAGATTGATGTCGATGAATCGCTCGTAGTGTCCGAGATCGAGGTCGGTCTCTGCTCCGTCATCGGTGACGAACACTTCGCCGTGCTGATACGGGCTCATCGTGCCCGGATCTACGTTAATATAGGGGTCGAACTTTTGGATTGTAACCTTCAGCCCCCGATTCTTCAGCAATCTTCCCAGGGACGCTGCCGTGATCCCTTTGCCTAGAGAAGATACAACGCCGCCCGTCACAAAAATATACTTTGCCACTGGTGAAACCCTCCTATGATCAAATGCATACAAGACATGTTCTCGGGAGGCTTTGACTCTTGAGTCAGGGTTCGAAGAAATCACATGGTGCCTGATATTATCGTAACCCAATTGCACGAGAAAAATTGATGAAAAAATGTCAATAAAAAATAAAAAAGTGACTCCCGTAGTGTCACGGGGCACTTTCATCTTTTAGCGTCAATCAACCTATTCAATTACAAACAAATCAAAAGCCCATATGCTAGTTTACTCTGTAGGACATGCCGTGTCAAGGGAACGTTTGCGGATTTTCCAGCCAATTGATCGGGGCCTCGCCACGATCCAGATTCCCCCAGCGCAAGGAGGGGATTTCCGCCCATTCCAGGGGCAGCGGCCCGGCTCCGGTCCACATCAAAAACCGTTTGCTTATCTTCCCGCCGAAGCGCCTCGGAGGAGATCGCCCGGGAAACATAAGCAAACGGTCCGTCACAGCCGCTGGCTCGGATTACGATTACCGATCGGCATCCTCGTCCATATCCGGCTCTTCCTCATCGTCAGGATTGTCTTCATCGATCTCTTCATCATCGATAATGACTTCCTCTTCTACTTCCGCATCCTCTTCTTCATCCACATACATGTCTTCCTCGTCTTCGCCGTCTTCGTCCACGAAGTCGAAGTCTTCCTCATTGTTGTAGCTGTCATCCTCTTCGACGAACATATCGTCATCTTCCAGATCATCGTCGTCGTCGTTAATGATGCGAGGACGCTTCGTGCCCATCGACTCTTCCGAGCGATCGACAGGATACCAGCGCTTCAAGCCCCAGAGATTGTTCCCTACGCACGCGAAGCGGCCATCAATGTTGATTTCCGTATATAACTGTGCAATGACATCATTAATTTGCTCTTCGCTGAGTCCGCGAAGCTTCGCAACTTCATTCATCAGATCACGGTAGTAGAAAGGCGTGTTGGCTGCTTTCAAGACGAGGAAAGCAATATCCACCATCGGCATTTCTTGCACTTTGTCGGGATCCAACTTCAATTCCAACGGGGTGCTCATAAGGACACATCCTCTCTCAAAGGTTCAAACGGATAACTACGATCATATCCAGTTTCACACCTAAGTAAAACCGATTTTCCATGAAAAAGCAAGTTTTCGCGGCGCGGACAAAAAAATGCCACATGTCTGTCTCCCTTCGCTTCCATTGAGAGAAAAAAGAAACGCGAAGGGCATCCCTTCGCGTTCGACTGTATCCGCACCACAGAGAGGTTTACACCTCGTCTACCGTGTGCAAAGCCCTTCGCCGGCTCTTCTTCATCCTATGTCCGCAGCCGCCTTTTGACACGGGAGAAGGCCTAACTTTCGCAAAAAAGGCAGCTACCCCAGTCCACCCTCCTCCCCTTGGCATACGATACCCCACAAGGAATTGTCGGGAGGGACTCGACATTGGATATGACGGCCTTATTGCACAGGTTGCTTCAAGATATGTCCTTCAGCGAACGGCCTCCAGCGAAGAAGTTGATTCGCTTCCATCGGCCGAAGCGGTTCGCCGCATTCAGCGAGGCGCTCCGCACGCTTCGCCGGGATCGGCTGGAGCTCCAGCATCTCCGCGAACTTCCGCTCATCCGCGCCTGGAGCTGCCCGGTTCCCGAATCGGTTGCACAGCTGCTGTCACGGTATCCGAACGAGTTCACGATAGAGGACGACGCGTTGATCGCGATTCAGGCCGCTTCCCACAGGCCGGTCTCCTGGGAACGGGGGATTCCGTGGGGCGTGCGGCAGATCAAGGCTCCGCAGGCATGGGGAATGACCACAGGCCACCGCGTGCACATTGGCGTAATCGACACCGGGGCCGATTACCGCCATCCCGATCTCCGCCAGTCGCTGATGCGGGGAGTCAACTTCGTTCACCGCGGCATGCCGCCGTATGATGACAACGGTCATGGGACCCATATTGCGGGCACGATAGCTGCGGCCAATCAAATGTACGGCATTATCGGCGTGGCTCCCCGCGCCTTAATCCATCCCGTGAAATCATTTGATGAGAATGGGGCCGCTTATGTGTCTGATATTATCAATGGTATTGAATGGTGCGTCCGCAACGGGATGCACATCATTAATATGAGCTTCGGCATGAAATCCCGCAGCAAGTCGCTGCTGCAAGCGGTGACCCAGGCCTATCAATCCGGGGTCACCGTCGTCGCTTCATCCGGGAACGACGCGAAGCGCAAATCCATCGACTACCCGGCCCGCTATCCCCAGACGATCTCGGTCGGAGCGACCGATCGCATGCGGCGGATTGCGCCGTTCAGCAACCGGGGGCAATTCGTCGATATTTACGCCCCCGGGGAGAAGATCGTCTCCTCCTGGATTAAGGGGAAGTATCACGAGATGAGCGGCACCTCGATGGCCACCTCGCATATCAGCGGCGCGATCGCGCTTCTGCTTGCCATGCGGCCGCGCTTGAAGCCGGGCGAGATCAAGGCCCTGCTCCGGCGGACAGCGAACCCGGTTCGCGGGCGCAAGACCCGCAACCTCCAAGCCAAGCCGCCGGGCGAGGTAGATGTGATGCGGCTGCTGAAGGAAGCCGAGCGGCTGTAGCGGTCGCCGGGGCGTATCCCGGCGCGGGCCGGAAGCGGCTGGGAATGGGCTGTGCGCATGAATCGTCCCCACCGGAATGATGGACGGCCAAGTGCGCCGCCCGATCCGCGCTCCCCGCGAACGGGCCCCAGGAGGGCTATTCCCGTTCCGGCGAGGCAGTAACGTCCGAGGCTGTGGAACGTTGGACTTCCGCTCTGCGCAATGCCGGGCCTCTGCTCTGCTGAGCACTGGACTTCCGCTCTGCGGGAATGCCGCAGCGTTCCTCGGAACCGGGTCACAGGCTCGGATCTCCATACAATGATGCAAAACTGCAGCTTTGTCCCCCGTTGCCGCGTCTTGCAAAAGAAAATCCGGCAAATATACAACAATCACCGGGGAATTTCTGCTCAAACCCGAATTTTGTCGGGAAAATGATGTACATTTGCAGGAATGATGCTCAAACAGGCCCCGATCCGAGGCAGAATCCTGCATTATACAGGCGGTTGGAAAACCCCTGTTTTTTGTGAAGGGGTGGAGAAGGTCCATTTTCCTCATCCAAACTTTGGCTCTTAGAGCGTTTTAAATCGATTTTTTTCTACCGGGAGAAGAGATCCACATCACAGGTGAAAAGTCCCATAGACTACTCAATGGCCTGATTTTACGGGATCCAACCGACCGCGTCGGATGCTGGGGACATCATCGCCTTCAGGAAGCATTATCGGCCTGCTGGAAGCATTATCCGGCCTGCTGGAAGCATCGTTGCCTCCTGGGGCTTGGACGTGCGGAGGAAATTGCTGCTATTTTACAGGAATTTCGGCTTAATGAGTCCACATCCCGAGGAATTGCTGCAAATCTGCATCATTTTAGGCCCTTTTGCTTCAAGCCGAAGCGAAACGGGTGAAATTCCTGTAATTTTGCAGGATTCCGTTTCTGGAAAAGTCGTCCATATCGAATTGCTGTATTTCTGCAGGATTTCGCTTACCGAATCGGCGTGTCTAGAGAAATCGTGGAGTTTTGCGGATTTCGCCTGCCGGATGGGCGTGTCCAGGGAAATGGTACAGTTTTCGTCCGGTAGAAATGTCCATTTTCCTGTTCAAAACTTCTTTCTCAACAGCCTGATTATAGCAGGAATTCGGCGTTCCACCACGGCGATGACCTGAATTCACTTCCTTTGCTTGGTGACGACCGTATTCGTCATATTATAGACGAGGGAGCGCCGTCCCTTGATGCCTCTTGATGATATGGGGAGCGGCTGCCCCCTTGGATTCACGCCCGCACCGCTTCCGCTTCCGTGACAGGCGCCGGCCAGTCCTCCAGCCTATAGGCCATGTCCCAGAACAGATATTCCAGCCGGCAGCTGGTCAGAAAATGCTCCTCCAGCTGCCGCTTCCGGGCGGCGGACAATGACTCCGCCCATCCATCAAGCAGTCCGCGAAGCTGCATCGTTATCCCGCTCTCCCGATCTCCATAAAAATGCATCCAATCATAGAACGGATGGGACGAATCCGGCTTCACTTCCTCGAGCAGCCTGCGGCCGATCTCGGTATACGTCCAAGGGCAGGGCAGCAGTGCCGCCACGATATCTTCCCGCGTTCCTCCATGGGCAACCGTCAGCATATGGTTGACATAGTGATTCGCCGACGGGGCCAGAGGGAAGCCTTGCAATTCTTCGTACGTCACCCCGGCGACGTCGCAAAAATTTTGATGCGGGTGCGTCTCGCTGTCCAGAATAAACGAGATTTGCTCGTTAAATAGAGCCATCGCGGCGCGGTGGTCGCATTTGGAGATCGCAATCCCGTATACCCGGATAAAAGCGTTCAAGTATTCAAAATCCTGCTTGACATAGTGAATGAGCTGTTCCTTCGCCAACGTCCCTTCCGCAATGCCCCGAACGAACGGGTGGGCAAAAATCGCCGCAAAAATCGGATCCGCCGTACGCCGGAGTTCTTCGGTAAAACAGGCCATACTCAGCACCTCCGCCTCATTTTCGATGAAATCCAACTGAAGGGCGCCCGGCGCAGCCATACGAAAAAGCCGCCCCGAAATGGAGCGGCTTCGTCAAGTCATCTTGAAAACAGAGCTTTAACTCGAACCTGTGAAGGCCGTCTCCACTTCCCTACGCCGGTATTAACCGGATCAGGTTCAAAGGGTCCAAGCGTCTCTTGTCTCAGCCGCCTTGCGCGGCTCCCCCAGCGGATTTCGTATAAAGTTCATTGTCACGTCTTACTTTAGCTTTGATTGCCAATCTTGTCAAACTATTCTTCCCGATTTACTGCCCGCTCGATGAAGCCCCTGCCGGACCAGCGATCCTGAACCGTTTATGTGACGCTAATCGGTTCGAGCTTCGCCCGCGGCCCGTTCCACAGTTCGATCCACTTCTTGATGGCGGATACCATGATGACGATGCCGAGCACCAGCATAATGATGGACAGCACGGCGTTCAATACGCTGTACCCGGAAGCGGACGGGTTCAGATACACGTTCTTGACCATCCAGTAACCGGCATAGTTAACCGTGACGAACAAGTAAGCGAGCGGAATGAGACAGGTCAGCATGTATCTCCGCTTATCCGCGATGTTCAGAATGACCGTCGCGCCGATGATGAGCCCAATCGATGCCATCAGCTGATTCGAGACGCCGAAGAGCGCCCAGACGGAGCCGATATCGCCCGAGTACAGCAGATATCCCCACATCAGACAGGCCAAGGCGCTGGCGAAGATGGAGCCGGGCACCCAATCGACCTGCTTCAGCGGCTTGTAGATGTCGCCGAAGAAATCTTGAATCAGATAGCGGGCCACCCGCGTGCCGGCGTCAATCGCCGTCAGAATGAAGACCGCCTCGAACATGATCACGAACTGGAAAAAGTAGGACGATAAGTGGCTGAACCACGGAATTTTGGTGAAAATGTACGTCATGCCGACGGCCAAGGTGACGGCTCCGCCGGTCCGCCCTTCGAGATCGAGGCCGATCTGCTGCGCCAGCTCCGGCAGATGCACGGTAGACATTCCGAGTGTCTTGAATACTTCCGGCGCCGAATTAATCGCGAAATAATCGGCCGGCTGGAGCGCCGCTGCCGCAATAAGCGCCATAATTCCTACCAGCGATTCGACAAGCATCGCCCCGAAGCCGACGACCTTGATGTCGCTCCAGCGGTTAATCATCTTCGGCGTCGTGCCCGATCCGACGAAGGCATGGAAGCCGGATATGGCCCCGCAGGCGATGGTGATCGAGATGAACGGCCAGACCGGGCCGGCCAGTATCGGGCCGCCTCCGTTCACGAATTCCGTGAAGGCCGGGAACGGGATCGCCGGGTTGATAATGAAGACGCCGACGATAAGCGCGATGAAGACGCCGATTTTCATGAAGCTGCTCAAGTAGTCCCGCGGCGCCAGGAGCAGCCAGACGGGCAGGGCCGCCGCGAAGAACGCGTAGACAGGCAGCAGGATGGCCAGCGTCTTCGTATCCAGCGTCAGCCAGTCGCCAAGGACGGTTCCTTGGATCTGGGGTCCAAGAAATACGCCGGCCATGAGCAGAATGAAGCCGATGGTGGACGCAAGCTTCAGATTCCCCGTCTTCTTATAGAACAAGCCGACGCCCATCGCGATCGGAATCGTAATCCCGACGGCGAAGGTGCCCCATGGGTTATGATCCAATGCGTGAAGCACGACCATCGAGAGCCCGGCCATCGTGATGGTAATGATGAAGAGCATCGCCAGGCCGGTGCAGAAGCCGGCTACCGGACCGAGCTCGTCCTTCGCGACCTCGGATAGCGACTTCCCTTGCTTGCGCATGGAAGCGAACAAGACGACCGCATCATGCACCGCCCCGCCGATGACTGCGCCGATGAGAAGCCACAGCAGGCCGGGCAAATAACCGAACTGCGCCGCTAATATCGGGCCGACGAGCGGCCCGGCCGCCGCGATCGCGGCAAAATGGTGCCCGAAGGTGACCCATTTGTTGGTAGGGACATAATCTTTGCCGTCATTCAGTTCATGGGCCGGGGTCGGCTTGGAATCGTCCAGCTTCAGCACTTTGGCCGCCATGAACGTTCCGTACAGCCGGTACGCGATCATCAGGATGCATATCGATCCGATTACAATCGTTACCGCATTCATGTGTACCACTCCCTGCAATCGTTTTGGAGTCATCATACAATATGAAAGCTTGCCTGCTTCGTTTTCATGACAGAATGCGATAGATGCCGACTCAACTGCAAAAAGGCCCCCTCGAAATGCAAGCGATTGCACCCCGGGTCCGAACCCGCCGCCACCGCCATCGGGACAACCCGATCCGGCATCGGCAGATTCAGGCCTCATGTCATCCCGAGCAGCTGCTTCAGTTCCTTCATATAGGTGCGGCTGACTGGAATTCGGGATCCGTCCTGCATCCGAAGATGGCAGGTCGAATGGAACCACGGCTGAATCTCCACGATGCGATCCAGGTGGACGAGGAACGCCCGGTGGACGCGGACGATGGAAGGATGATTCAGCTTCCGCTCCAATTGGGTCAGCGATTCGCCGACCTTGTATTTCCGCTCCGTCGTCGCGATGACCGTCTTCCCGTCTTCGAACCCGAGATAGACGATATCGTTGACATGCAGCACGATAATCCGCTCGTCAACCGTGATGGCGAGACGCTCCTGCCGCTCCCGCTCCCCCGGCCCGCCCCGGGGGGCGGAGGCTGCCGAAGCCGGATAGGCCTCCCGTTCGCGCAGGCGAAGCAGCTTGCGGATGGTCTGCTGCACCCGCTGCTCGTCGAACGGCTTCAATATATAGTCGGCGGCGTTCAGCTCGAACGCCTTCAGCGCAAATTCATCATATGCCGTAGCGAACACGACATCGGGCGGCGTCTCCAGCTCCCGGAGCCGGCACGCAATATCGAGGCCGCTCTCCTCCTGCAGCTCAATATCGAGGAAGACCACATCCGGCTGCGCCGCAGCGACCCCCGCCAAGGCGTCCTCCGCCGCGTCGGCTTCGCCGACGACCTCCACCTGTCTTGTCCTTCTCAGCAAATAAATCAGCTCATCTCTTGCTAACGGCTCGTCATCGACGACAAAGGCCTTCAGCATGACGCTCCCCTCCATTCATGGAACTGAATCGGCACGGCGATCATCACGGTCGTCCCCTGCCCAGGCGCGCTGTCTATCCGGAAAGACGCCTGCTTCCCGTATATCTCGGACATCCGCTGCCGGATATTGTACAGCGCCGTTCCGGTGCCTTCCGCCGAATCGACGGCCTGATTGCCAAGCGCTCCCTGGATCTCCTTCGCTATCCCTTGGCCGTTGTCCCGGGTCAGCAGAATCATCCGGTCGCCTTCCCGGTACGCTTGCAGGATCACGCTCCCGCAGGGCGGAGCCGCGCCGCGGGGGAAAGCATGACGCACGGCGTTCTCGACGAGAGGCTGGAGCGTGAACGGCGGCACGAGCACATCCTCCAGCTCCGGATCGATATCGGTCGAGACGGTATACTTATCCGGGAAGCGGGCCTGCTCCAGGGACAAATACGCTTCCACATGCTCCAACTCTTTGTGAAGCGGGATGAGCATCGTCCGCGCGCCCTGCAGATTGCTGCGGAAAAAGATGCTGAGCTGCTGCAGCAGATCGCGGGCCTTCTCCGGATCGGTCCGGCACAGCACCGAGATCGTGTTGAAGGCATTAAAGAGGAAGTGCGGATGAATCTGGGCCTGGAGCGCCTTGATCTCCGCATCGCGAAGCAGCTTGCTCTGCAGCTCCGCCTCGGCCAGCTCCAATTGGGTGGAAAAGAGCTTGCTCAGCCCTTCCCCCAGCTCCTGCTCCACCTGATCGAGCTGCGAGGAGCGGGCGAAATACAGCTTCAAGGTGCCCACGGTCCGGTGATGCGCCTGGAGCGGCAGCACGAGTGCAGCCTGCAGGACGCAATCCGGATTGAGGCAGTGGATCTCCTCCCGCGATCTCGCCATATGGATCCGCCCTTCCTTCAGCACCGTCTGCGTCAGTTGGGTCGATATCGGCTGAAGCGGCACATGATGATCGGAGCCGGCCCCGACATGGGCCAGGATCTGATGCTCATTCGTAATCGAGATGGCGTCGGCATTGGTCTCCTTCAAGATAATAAGGGCCGCCTCCCGGCAGGAATGGGCATTCAGGCCCTGGCGGAAATAAGGCAGCGTCTGATCCGCGATGTAGAGCGCCTGATGGGTCTGCAGGGCGCGAGTCCGCTCCTCCTCCTGGAATATCGACTGGATAATCAGCATGAAGAGCAGCGTGCCGAAGCCGTTCACGACAATCATGGGCACGCTGATCATTTTGACCAGCTCCAGCGCATGGACCCAGGGCTCGGCCGCCAGCAATATGATGCCCATCTGCGCGGCCTCCATCAATATGCCGATAAGGGCTGCATGCCAGGCGGCGTACCGGTTCTGGACGCGGAAGCGCTTACCGATCAGGCCGGTGACCATCCCGGCGAGTATCGTCGAGATGCCGCACGCGAAGGCGGTGTAGCCGCCGAGCGCCAGCCGATGAATGCCCGCGATCAGGCCGACGCCTGTCCCGACGAGAGGCCCGCCAAGCAGCCCGCCGATGGCCACGCCCATAATGCGCGTGTTGGCGAGCGCGCTGCCGCTATCGACGCCGGCGTTCCACGCCTGGGTCGAGATAAGGTTGTCATGAATCTGGACGGCGGTGTAATTGCTTACAATCCCGAATGCGCCGAAGACGACGATCAGCATCAGCTTCTCGGCAATGCCGTGCTCGTTCTGGATAATCTGCCGGAATGACTTCATCCGCGACAGCACAAACGCGATAATGAGCAATATACCGACCCGCTCCAGCATTAACGGAAGCAGGTGAACCATAGGCCTCACCTTCTCTTATGATGATTGTGCTTCTATTATACCTGAGAACCGGCAACAGACGACGGAGAAACATCCTTCCAGGCAAGCATAAAGCCGGCCCCGAAAAGCGGGAACCGGCTTAATAGCCTTGTATGATTGTCTCTTACATCCGTTCCGGTGCGGATACGCCGACGAGACGGAGCACATTGGCCAGCACGGTGCGCACTGCGCCCAGCAAGGCCAGGCGCGCCTGCGTCTGCTCCGCGTCCTCGGTAATGACGCGCTCGGCCTTGTAGTAGCTGTGGAAGAGAGACGCCAATTCATAGACATAGCGTATGAGGCGGTGCGGCGCATAATCGCGCGCGGCGACCGCGATCTCTTCCGGCAACTCGCCCATCTTGCGAAGCAGGTCGTACTCATGCTCCGCGGCCAGCTTCGCCAGCTGAATGTCCGCCAGCGGCTTCCGCGCGATTCCCTGCTCCTCCGCCTGCCGGAAGATGCTGCAAATCCGCGCGTGCGCATATTGCACATAGTAGACCGGATTCTCATTGGAGGTCGAGATCGCCAGATCCATATCGAAATCAAGATGCGAATCCATGGAGCGCATCGTGAAGAAATAGCGGATGGCGTCGACGCCGACCTCGTCCATCAGATCCTGCATCGTGACGGCCTTGCCCGTCCGCTTGGACATCTTCACCTTCTCGCCGTCCTGATAGAGGCTCACCATCTGGGCGATCAGCACGATAAGCTTGTCCGGATCATTGCCGAGCGCCTCCATGGCGGCCTTCATCCGCGGAATATAACCGTGGTGGTCCGCTCCCCAAATGTTGATGATCTTATCATAGCCCCGATTATATTTATCCATATGATAGGCCACATCCGGCGTCAGATACGTGTAGGAGCCGTCGTTTTTGATCAGCACGCGATCTTTGTCGTCGCCGAATTCGGTCGTGCGCAGCCATGTCGCGCCTTCATGCTCGTACACCTTGCCGCGCGCCTTCAATGCATCCAGCGCCTTGATTACTTCCCCGTTCTCATACAGCGAGGTCTCGCTGAACCAGACGTCGAAAGGCACGCCGAAACGGCCCAGATCGCGCTTGATCTTGTCCAGTTCCTTCTCCAGGCCATAGCTGCGGAAGAATGCCAGCCGCTCTTCATCCGGCAGGTTCAGCAGCCGATCGCCTTCCTTCTCGGCAAGTTCCTGCGCGAATCCCTTGATATCTTCCCCGTAATAGCCGTCCTCCGGCATCTCCGCTTCCTGTCCGAGCGCCTGCTTGTACCGGCATTCGATCGACTTCGCCAGATTATTGACCTGATTGCCCGCATCATTAATATAATACTCGCGCGTCATCTCATAGCCGGCGAAATCCAGCAGATTGCAGAGCGCGTCGCCGACGGCCGCTCCGCGGGCATGGCCCAGGTGAAGGCTCCCCGTCGGATTGGCGCTGACGAATTCCACTTGGATGCGCTGTCCGGCACCGATGCCGATCCGCCCGTAATCATCGCCCTGCCCGCTGACTTCGCGGATGACATCATAGAGATAGGACCGGTCCATCCGGAAGTTGATGAAGCCCGGACCCGCAATCTCCGCGCTCTGAATCGAAGCCGCCGCCAGATCCAGATGCTCCACGATAGCCTCCGCGATCTGGCGCGGATTGCGCTTGGCGATGCGGGTCAGCTGCATGGCCGCATTCGTCGCCAGATCGCCGTGCGACTTGTCCTTCGGCACCTCGATGACGAAGGCCGGAAGCTCCGATTGCTGCGCCAGCCCGGCCTTGACGACCGCTTGTTCAATCGCCGCTTTGACAGACTCGTTCACTTTTTCCATTACACTCATGCTCATGTAACCTGCTCCTCCTAATGGTTCAGCGGGCTTCTGCCCGTATCTGTAGTTGAAAATAACCGGCCCGCTCTTCTTCCATATATAGCGTATAGGACCATGACGCCGTCCAGGCGCGCAGCCTTCCGGCTTCATCCTTCTCGTATACGGGCGGCTTCCAGTCCGATGTCTCCGTAACGACGGAGAACCGCATGCCGCTTACCTGATAATAGCCAATGCCCCGCCCGTCCTTGACGAAGGACAGCTCCGAGTTCACGCCGCCCCGGCGCATCAGCTTGCCGCCATGCTCGCCGGCCTTGAAGGTGACAGACGTCGCCAGCGGGTCTCCCCCGGCCTGTACGGATGCCCCGGACCCCGCCGGATGTTCCATGTCGGAAGCCGATTCCTTGTACAGCAGATAGAAGCTGCTTCCTTTCCGGTACAGCTCGCCATCCGCATTGAGAACGGTAACCTCGCCATCCTGCCGGCTCTCTATGGCAATGCGGACGCGCTCGGCTCGTGTGTGGTCATTGCTCATCTGATTCAACCTCAATCCCTGATGTGCATCCTCATCATCTTATCACTTCATTATCCGGTATGCGTGCTTCTTTTGCAACATGGAATGAGACCGCAAGATCGAGTTGAAAATTATAATTTCACATGAGAAACCTTAACTTGAAAAGAGCGCGTTGAAGGCTCGCGGATTGAAGTATCGTTAAAATAACGACCAGCTTCTATTTGCGCAAGCAATGCAGGTGTAATACAGTTATAGTGTTTTGATTTTCTAAAAAAGGAGAGGAGTGGATTCTTTGAGAAGAGCGGCAACACCTTTTATTGTGCTTTCCATCATGGCAGGAGCTACTCTTTTTCTCCATGTTATCGGCAGCGATCAAATCATTAAGGAGATTGCTTTTTCCAGTATCATTCTTTATCTCTGCATTCTTATACTTGCCTTAAGGAAAAAGCACAGGAATAAACAACATGTAACGAGAATTCCAATTTTACTTGTCTTCATTTTAGGGATTAATTTTTTCATTTCCGTTTTCTCTGGGAATGAACGGTTTAAAGATATCGTTTTAGCGTGTTCATTTTTCGTCGTCGCCATAATTGTGATCAGGGATTTGACAAAGAAGACATGAGCCGATCCGGGCTGTTGCTTGACGTTGCCCTTCTGCTTCGGCGCCTGCACATAGAAGCCTCCCCATTCTCCGGGCAGCCCTTTTTGTATTCACGTTTGCACTTGATCTTTCTCTTGCTCGCTAAGTTTCCGGAGAATCCGTTCTATGACGACCATCTGCCAGTGCTTTCGAAGCATCTCGAACGGTAAGGAACCGCAGGCTCATTCCTGATTCACCTTTCGATCCGGGCGTTATATATAGACTACCTCGCCGAATCTCCCTAGAAGGAGATTTGGTTTTTCTTTTTATTGGTCGATATTCCTTTTGTTTCATAATCGGGCAGGCGGGTAAAACAATAATAGCTTCACCCGCAACTCAAAAACCTAAAAGGAGTGATTCAGAATGGCAAAAAACAACATGAGCCGTGAAGAAGCAGGACGGTTAGGTGGAGAGGCAACATCCCAAAGTCATGGCAAGGATTTCTATCAGGAGATTGGGCAAAAGGGCGGCGAAGCGACCTCCCGCTCCCATGACAAAGAGTTCTATCAGGAAATCGGGCGCAAAGGCGGCGAAGCGACCTCCCGTACTCACGACAAGGAGTTCTATCAGGAGATCGGCCAGAAGGGCGGCGAAGCCCGCGGCCATTCGGATAGCGATGATAATGGAACTAACCGCTCATACGGCAATGACGGCAAGATGAGCCGCGAGGAAGCGGGGCGCAAGGGCGGAGAGGCCCGTGCCCGGCAGCGGAATGACCGCTAGATGATGAAGAGATGCCGGTATCCGGAAGGAACGCCGGCTGAGATAAGGAAGATCAGAGGAGCTGCCTTCATGGCGGCTCCTCTCTTTGGGTTGTGTAAGCTCGATTTGCGCACCCTATATATATGGAAAACATATCGAAAAGGAATCAAATATATATTTTTCATATAGTCCGACCAGTGATACGATGGCATCAACACGATCTTCGAGGCTGCGGGGCCTGCGCCCCATTGCCCCGGCATCTTGGAGTTGGACTGACTTGACGGACGGCTGGACGCTTCCACACCGGAGAATGCGCCAGCCGTCTACTATCCCGACAGGAGGGTGATCTCGATGAACAACCGATTGATTGAAGCGGCCGGGCGCGGGCAGACGGATACCGTCATTGCGCTCCTCCGGGAAGGGGCGGACATCAATGCCACGGACGCTTCCGGCCGGACCGCGATTCTTGCTGCCGTGCACGGGCGGCATGCACGCACGGTCCGCGCGCTGATTGAACAGGGAGCCGACGTGAACAAGCAGGATCAGCGCCGTGACAACCCGCTTCTGCATGCAGGCGCGGAAGGGCTGTTCGACATTGTCCGCCTTCTGCTGGAGGCGGGCGCCGACACCCGCCTGACGAACCGGTTCGGCGGCACCGCGCTCATTCCGGCAGCCGAACGCGGCCATATCGCTGTCGTTGAAGAACTGCTGACCCATTCGGATATCGAGGTGAATCATATCAATAACCTGGGCTGGACCGCGCTGCTCGAAGCCATTATTCTGAGCGACGGCGGCACCGTCCACCAGCGCATCGTCAAGCTGCTGCTCGATCACGGAGCCGATCCCCTCATAGCGGATAAGGATGGCGTAACTCCATTGGAGCATGCCGCGGAGCGGGGCTATCGCGAGATCGAGAAGCTTCTTGCCGAAGCGATCGCCCGGGCCGGCGAGACTGAGCGGCCGTCACGATGACGGTCCTGCGCAGCCGAACTTCGGTTCTGCGTTTACACCAATACTATCACCGGGAAGGGAATGAATCACATGTATAGCGAATACTGGCTGACGCATGTCCGGTTAGAGACCGGCTACACGAAGGAAGATGGGCGCATTACGGGCACCTCGACATCGCTGTTCCATATCCGCGTCAAGGACGGGATGATGGAGGAGATTCGTCCTGCGGCCTCTCTTCCGGCCGACCCGCTCCCCCGGATCGACGCGCAGGGGCTGCTCCTGCTGCCGCCCTTCCGCGAGATGCATATCCATCTGGACAAAACCTATTACGGCGGGCCATGGAAAGCGGTGCGCCCGGTCTCGAGCATCTTCGAGCGAATCGAGGAGGAGCGCCGCCTGCTCGTGGAGCAAGCTCCCTACGTCAGAGAACGAGCAGCGCAAATTCTTGATCTGATTCTGCGCAACGGCTCCACTCATATCCGGGCTCACGTCAATATCGATCCGGTCTCCGAGCTTCATAATCTGGAGAAGTGTCTGGAGGTGCTGGAAGCTTACCGCGGCATGCTTACGTATGAGATCGTCGCCTTCACCCAGCACGGGCTGCTCCGCTCCAACGCGGCCGGGCTGCTCCGGCAGGCGGCTCGGAGCGGCGCAGGCCTCATCGGCTCGGTCGATCCGCATTCGGTGGACGGCAATAGGAAGGAATCGCTCGCTACGCTGATGGACATTGCCGTCGAGACGAATACGGGCATCGATATCCATGTTCACGACGGCGGGGAACCCGGCTTGGCCACCCTGCATCATCTGGCGGATCTGACCGAGGATGCCGGCTGGCAGGGCCGCGTCGCCGTGAGCCATTCCTTCGCCTTCGCCAGCGCCTCTGCGGAACAAGCCGCCGAGCTCGCCGACCGGTTCGCCGCGCTCGGCATCGCGGTCCATTCGACCGTGCCGATCGGGCGGCGCGTCATGCCCCTGCCCATGATGAAGGAACGGGGCGTGCCTGTCGGGCTCGGCACGGACAGCCTGACCGATCATTGGTCGCCGTTCGGGACGGGCGACATGCTGGAGAAGGCGGGACGGCTCGCGGAGCTGTACGGGTATTCGGATGAGCTGGGGCTGTCTCAGGCACTCGGATTCATTACCGGCGGAATTACCCCGCTGAGTCTGGACGGGCAGCAAGTCTGGCCGGCGCCGGGCCTTCCGGCCGGCGGCGTGCTCGTGCAAGCGAGCTGCTCCGCCGAAGCGGTGGCCCGCAAGAGCATTCGGCAAGCCGTGCTGCATGAGGGCCGGATCGTGGCGGGGTCGCTATGATCGGCCCGGACAGCCAAGAGCGGCAGGCGATGAATCACCAGGCGTTCATGGATCAGGCCGTCCGCCTCGCCTATGAGCATACGGTCCGCCGGGGAGGCAAGCCGTTCGGGGCGGTCCTCGTCCGTGAAGGCCAGGTCATCGCCACCGCCGTGAATGAAGTGCTGACGAGCCATGACCCCACCGATCATGCGGAAATGCGCGCCATCCGCGATGCCTGCCGGAAGCTCGGCACCCCCGATCTGTCCGAATGCGTGCTGTACGCCAGCGGCCAGCCGTGCCCGATGTGCCTGAGCGCGGCCTATCTGGCCAAGCTGCCCGTCATCTATCACGCGTACGGGCAGGCGGAAGCCGAGGGGGCCGGGCTGGGCACGAGCTGGCTGTATAAGCAGATCGCCCTGCCTGCGGAGGCGCGACAGCTCCGGATGGTCGCACAGCGGCCGGACGCCGGGGCGGACTCGCCGTATGCCGCCTGGATGCGCCGCCAGGCCGGCGGGAACGGCGGACATTAACAAGGGGGAGCCGATATGGATGTAAGGCAGCTTCGCTATTTCATCGCTATCGCGGAGGAACGGACGATTACGGCGGCGGCCCGGCGGCTTCACATCGCCCAGCCGCCGCTCAGCCAGCAGCTGAAGGCGCTGGAGCGGGAGCTGGGGGTGCAATTGATCACCCGCGGCCGCAAAGGGCTGGAGCTGACCGAGGCGGGCCAAGCCCTCTATCGGCACGCGGCAATGCTGCTCAAGCAATTGGAGGAAACGGAACAGATCGTGCGGGATATCGGAGGCGGCACGCAAGGGACGCTCAAAATCGGCGTCAACACGCTGTCCGATCGCCGCCTGCCGGACTGGCTTCGGGCCTTCCGGTCGTCCCGTCCCGAGATGAGATACAAGATTCACCAGAACGACTCGCGCCAGCTGTGCAAGCTGGTGAAGGAACGGGATATTGAACTCGCCCTGATCCGGCTTCCACTCGATCTGACGGAGTTCTGCGTTCACCCCTTCCCCGCCGAGCCCTTCTATTTCCTGGCCGGACGCTCCTTCGAGCCCCCGCATCGGGAAGCGTCGCTGCGGGATATAGCTGCCGCTCCGCTTCTGCTGCCCAGCACGGAAGGGCTCGGCGTCTATCAGGTCATTATGGACGCGTTCCGCCAGTCCCGCCTCGAGGCTCATATCCTCGGGGAATGCTCCGATATTTCGCTATTGATGGAGCTCGTCTCCACCGGCTTCTGCATGAGCATCGTGCCGCTGACCGTGCAAGGCCGCTGGGCGGAGGAGAACATCCAGGCGTTCCCTCTTCCCGAGATTCGCGGCGCTTCGGCTTTAATCTGGCTGAAGGATCATCATTTGTCCCAAGCGGCGCAGCAGTTCATCGAGATCGTGTCGCGATAAAGGGAGTGGGAGCAAGTAAGAGTGGCTGCCCCTGGAGGGCGGTCTTACTTGCTCTTATATTTTCTCGTACTCAAGCAAGCGTCATTCCTGTGAGACCTCATCGTAAATGCCCCTTCACCTGCTCCTGCATCGTTTTGGTCCAAGATATCATAGGTGCCCTTGGAAATGTAGAACCTCCTTCAATCAATACCAGCAGGCAACAAGGTATACAGGACCGGCCCTTAGCAAAAATCCCCCTCCGTTCGCCTCTCCGCGCCACGGCGGCAGAGATGATGGAGGGGGATTAGCGTGAGGCGACCGGTGCTACTTCACGAAGCCAAGCAGCATCTCGCGGATAATCTTGCTGGCCGTAATCGGCGTCTGCTCGGTCGGGTCATAGATCGGCGCGACTTCCACGAGATCGCAGCCGACGACATTCGCCTCGGAACGGGCGATGAGGTGCACCGCTTCGAGCAGCTCCTTGGATGTGATTCCGCCGGCTTCGGCCGTGCCGGTGCCCGGCGCGCAGCTCGGATCGAGCACATCGATATCGATCGTGACGTAGACCGGACGTCCTGCCAGCTCGGGCAGCACACTCTTCAGCGGCGCAGCCACATCGAACGGGTGGAAGTTGATGTTCTCGCGGGCATACGCCCACTCCTCGCGGGAGCCGGAGCGGATGCCGAATTGATAGATGTTCTTGCCGCCCATCAATTCCGCCGCCTTGCGGATCGGCGTCGAGTGCGACAGCGGCTCGCCTTCATACTGATCGCGCAGGTCGGCATGCGCATCGATATGGATGATCGCCAGATCCGGATACTTCTTGTGCACTTCCTGGATAACCGGCCAGGAGACGAGATGCTCGCCGCCCAAGCCGACCGGGAACTTGCCGTCGGCAAGCAGCTTGCTTACGAATTCTCCGATGATGTCCAGGCTCTTCCCCGCGTTGCCGAACGGCAGCAGCAGATCCCCGGCATCGAAATAATTCAGCTCCTCAATGCTCTTATCGAGATAAGGACTGTACTCCTCCAGCCCGATCGAAGCCTCGCGGATCCGGGCCGGGCCGAACCGCGAGCCCGGACGGAACGATACCGTATAATCCATCGGCATGCCGTAAATGACCGCCTTGGCGCTCTCATAGTCTTCCGAACTGTAGATGAACACGTTCCCCGAATATTTTTGATCCAATTTCATAGGTATGCTCCTCCTGGCTGCAGCCTGCCAAATGGCTTACTTGCAGAGATCCTCGACGAATTTCGGCAATACGAAGGCGGCGTGATGCAGACGCGGCGAGTAGTACTTCGTCGCCATCTCCGGAATGCCCGCTTCCTCCACCTTCAGCGGATCATGCTTCTTGCTGCCCATCGTGAACGTCCACATGCCGCTCGGATAGGTCGGAATGTTCGCGGCGTAGACGCGGACAATCGGGAAGATCTCCTTCACGTCGCGGTTCACCTTCTGAATCAGATCTGCCTTGAACCAAGGATTGTCCGTCTGCGCGACGAACAGGCCGTCTTCCTTCAGCGCATCGTAGATGCCTTGGTAGAAGCCGCGCTCGAATAATGGAGCTGCCGGGCCAACCGGCTCGGTCGAGTCGACCATAATGACGTCGTACTCGTTCTTGCTGTTCAATATATGCATATATCCGTCATTCACCTGCACTTCAACCCGCGGGTTGTCGAGCTCGCAGGCGATTTCCGGAAGATATTTTTTCGAATATTCGATGACTTTGCCGTCGATGTCGACGAGAACGGCCTTTTCGACCGAAGGATGCTTCATAATCTCGCGCATCACTCCGCCGTCTCCTCCGCCGACGACAAGCACTTTCCTCGGATTCGGATGCGTTACGAGTGCCGGGTGCGCCACCATCTCATGATAGACGAATTCATCCTTCACCGTAGTCATAACCATGCCGTCCAATACGAGCATTCGTCCGAATTCTTCGGTCTCCAGCATGGTCAAATGCTGAAACGGCGTCTGTTCATTCACATAGGTCTCGCGGATCTTCGCCGTAATGCCAAAGCTCTCCGTCTGCTTCTCTGTAAACCACAATTCCATAGGAATCAACCTTCTTTCTTATCGGTAATGGTATCGTTGGTCCCTGCTGAAATGCTCGTAATGGTTCCCATGTGTACATTCGTAACACTTCATCTACATATCGCACCAAGCTGCTTAGTGTATAAATAGACCATTTGTATTATACGCGAGTCACCCCGTCTTAGCAAAATAAAAAAAACGGCCGGATGGGAATCCTGTCGCGGCGCCAATCAGGGTTCGGGTTCTCCTCCTGCCGCCCCTGTATGCCCCGTCCCCGGGTACGGAATGAGGCCCGCTTCCGCATAGCGAAGCAGCCGATTTTTTAGCTTGCCAGGAATAAGCCATTCTATTCTTTTCCATAATGAGAAATAACGTTATGAATGTCGAACGAACGGGAAATCGGGATAAGGAGGAATCATCATGGATCGACGCCGTGCATCAACCAAGAAGCGCAAGCGGCTCCGCTTGATGCTGATCGGGTCCGGCGCCGCCTTCGTCATGGGGCTCGGCGTGGCTGCCTCCGTGCTCGGTTACCTCTATGTCAGCGATCTGCCTGTCACCGCGACGGAGCAGGCCTCCCGGATTTTGGACGGCCAAGGCCAGCTGCTGACGACGCTGTCTCCGGGCCAGAAGCAGCAGGTGTATGTCCCCTTGAAAAATATCGCCGAGGATCTGGTGCACGCGACGCTGGCTACGGAGGATCGGCAGTTCTATCATCATCCCGGGATCGACGTCAAAGGCGTGGCACGGGCCGTGCTGGTCAATCTGGAGAACATGTCGACCCGGCAAGGAGCCAGTACGTTGACCCAACAGCTGGCGCGCAATCTGTATTTGAGCCATGAACGGACATGGAAGCGGAAGGTGAAGGAAGCGCTGTACGCTCTCCAGCTGGAGATGAAGTACACCAAGGACGAGATTCTCGAGATGTATCTCAATCAAATCTATTACGGGCACGGCGCCTATGGGATTGAAGCGGCGGCTCAGCTCTATTTCGACAAACCGGCCCGCGATCTGACCTTGGCCGAGAGCGCCATGCTGGCAGGCATTCCGCGCGGACCTGTCTATTATTCCCCCTTCCTGCAGATGAAAAATGCGAAGGATCGGCAAAAAACCGTGCTGAACGGCATGGTTGAGACCGGATATATCTCGCAGGAGGAGGCCGACCAAGCCTTCCACGAGCTGCTGACCTTCCGGCCGCAGACGGAACGCCCGGATACGCTCGTGGCCCCCTATTTCCGCGATTATGTGCGGCGGGAGCTGACCGATCTGGGCATCCCGGAAGTCGCGGTCGACGGAGGCGGCCTGATCGTCTATACAACGCTTGACGCCCGGGCGCAGCAGGCCGCCGAGGAAGCGGTGGCGAACCGGATTCCGGCGGAAGGAGAGCTGCAAGCCGCCCTTATCGCCATCGATCCGCGCAACGGGTATATCAAGGCGATGGTCGGCGGCAAAAACTACCGCCTCAATCAGTACAACCGCGTCTTCGCCGACACGCGCCAGCCGGGCTCGGCCTTCAAGCCGATTGTATATCTGGCCGCCCTGGAGGAGAAGGCGATCACGGCGGCGACCCACTTCGTGAGCGAGCCGACGGCTTTCCCTTATGATGAGGGGCGGCAGGTGTACCGGCCAAGCAACTATGGCGGCAAATATCATGGCGACATCGATCTCCGCCAGGCGATTGCCGCCTCCGACAACATCTATGCGGTGCATACGCTGATGCAGATCGGCCCGGACAAGGTCATCTCGCTGGCCCGGCGGCTCGGCATCGACGGCGCGATGAAGCCGCTCCCGTCCTTGGCGCTCGGCACCTATCCGGTCAGTCCGTTCGACATGGCCGCCGCTTACGGCGTCTTCAGCAATGAGGGCAAGCGGGTCATCCCGCGCGCGATCCTGAAGGTTACGGATCAGACGGGGCGAGTCTTATATGAAGCGCCGCCGGTGGAGGAAGAGCAGGTCGTGAACCCGGCGGATGCTTATGTGCTCACCAGTCTGATGGAGAGCGTCTTCGAGGCGGGCGGGACCGGCAACCGCGTCTCGCCGGTCATCAAGCGGCCCGTAGCCGGGAAGACGGGCACGACCGATGCCGACGCCTGGATCGTCGGCTACACCCCCGAGCTGTCGACCGCCGTGTGGGTGGGCTACGACCGGGGCAAGAACATCTCGCTGACCGAATCGCACAAGGCCGCTCCGATCTTCGCCGAGTTCATGGAGAAGGCGCTGCACAGCGTGCCGCCCAAAATTTTCACGGTGCCGAATGATGTGGTCAGCCTCTATATTGATCCGGATTCCGGGCAGCTGGCCGGAGAGGATTGTCCAGGCAAGCGGCTGGAGACGTTCGTCAAGGGAACCGAACCGACAGAATGGTGCGGCCTGCATGGAGCGGCGAAGCCGGAACCGGGGCCGGAGAAGCCGATCGAGAAGCAGCCGGAGAAGCGCTCGTGGTGGCAGCACTTCAAGCGCTGGTGGACCGGATAAGGCATCGTGCATGAGAAGATCAGGCGCTTAGCCAAAATATTCGACAAAAAAGCCGGACCGCTTGCGCCGCTCCCTCTGGGAGTTGCGTAAGCGGTCCGGTCCGGAAGTTGATGTATAGATGTTGTAGCGGGTTAAGCCCGGAACCCGGCTGCTGCTTAGCCGATATGCCGGTTCCGCCCCGCTCCCAGCCCGGCGACGACCATGATGGAGGATGTCGCGAGCAAGGTGACGATCGGCCATGTCCAGGCCGCTGTCACATCATGCAGCGCCCCGAGGCATATCGGGCCGAGCGCCGCCAACGCATAGCCCATCGATTGCGCCATGCCGGACAGCGCCGCCGCTTGCGCCGCATTTTTGGCGCGAAGCGCGATGAAGGTCAGCGCCAGGCTGATGCAGATGCTCTGCCCGATCCCCATCAAGATGACCGACACGGTCGCGATAGCGGGGTTATCGATCAGCAGGCCGGCGTACCCGGCCATGCCGATAAGCGCGCCGGCCGCGGCCACGAGCCGTTGGTCCTTCAGCCGTTCCGCGATCGCCGGAACCAGGAAGTTGAACGGAATGCCGGTCAGCTGCATGACCGAGAGCATCCAGCCGGCATTGACGGGAGACCAGCCGTGACTGAGCAGAATCTCCGGCAGCCAGGCGACGGACACATAATAATTGAAGGACTGAAAGCCCATATAGAGCGTAACCTGCCAGGCTAGCCCGGACTTCCATACATTCGCGGCCTTGCCGGCGGCCGTTCGCTTCGCCCTGCCTCCGCTCCGCGCCTTGGCGGCTCGGGCCATCGGCAGCCAGACTACGAGGCCGAGCAGCGACAGCGCCGCCCACATCAGGAGCGTGTTCCGCCATCCCCAGCCCGCGCCTTGAGACAGCGGGACGCTGATGCCCGATGCGATCGAGGCGAAGATGCTCATCGTCATGCTGTACAGGCCCGTCATGAAGCCGACCCGGTTGATGAAGTTCTGCTTCACGATGCTCGGCAGCAGGACGTTGCATACGGCGATTCCGATGCCGACGCCGGCGGTGCCGACGAACAGCAGCGGAATCGAATCGAAGGCGCGAAGCCCGATCCCGATCGTCATGAGCGCCAGCGTCGCGACCAGCGTGCGTTCGATCCCGTAGCGGCGCGCCAGCGCCGGCGCGAATGGGGACAGGACGGCGAAGCCGATAAGCGGTATCGTCGTAAGCCAGCCGACGGCCCCGTTCGACAAGCCGGTATCATCGCGAATGAAGCCGATGAGGGGTCCCACCGAAGCAATGGCCGCGCGCATGTTCGCGCCTACCAGTAAAATCCCTACTAAGAGCGTCACTAATGTTTTATTTGACGGAACCGGTTGTTCTGCCTGCAGTGCGGGTCTCAATATGCATCTCTCCCTCTTTTTTATCTCTGCATTTATCTGCTTCTATCTGTCTTCTATCTGTCTTCTCTCCATGTGTACGTGATGTGTAAGCCGAATAGGCATTTATCCCCCGGTCAGCCCTTCATTCGACAACTTCGAAGTTGAGCTCCAGCAATTGGCGTACGATCCGCTGCGCCGCATTCCCGTCCTGCCGCTCGATCGCGTCGACCAGCTCCTCGTGGAAGCAGGCCATCTCCTCCCGCTGCGGGCTGCGCTGGAGGAACAGATCCACCGATTGACGCACCGCATCCGCAATGCTGCTGTACAGGTTAACCAGCAGCTGGTTATGCGTCGCCGCCGCCAAGGACAGGTGAAACTGGTAGTCATGGCGGACATAGGCGTCATCATCCCCGATGCGGAACGATTCGCTCATCAGGCCGAGCCAGCGGCGCATCGCTTCCAGATCCGCATCCGTGCGCCGCTCCGCAGCCAGCCGCGCAATCTCCCGTTCCAGACAGAAGCGGACCTCGGCCGCCTCCCTTATATCCGCCTTCATTAATTGATGATGCAGGATCGCATTCAAGCTGCTCTTGGAGCAGACATACGTTCCGTCGCCCTGCCGCGCCTCCAGCACCCCGACATGAATCAGCGACTTCACCGCTTCCCGAATGCTGTTGCGGCTTACTTTGAAAACTTGCATCAGCTCGGGTTCAGGGGGAATGCGGCTCCCCAACGGCCACGAATCGGATTGAATCAGATGCTCGATCTGTTCGATGACCTGCTCGACTAGCGTTTGTCTCTTTACCGGACGAAGCTCCACTTTAGTCCCCCTCAGTATATAAACATAGGATGATTGGATGATTGTTTGTAATCATACATGGGCCTTACAATCATTGTCAATCAAATTTTAAGTTCTCCGCCTCTGCATGCATGCCTTCCCATCGGCCCTGTCCACCGGATGGAAAAACATGCCGAATTGAGGCAAAGGGATAGTTGCTCCTTGCCAGATCGCCCGGGCCTGGCCGTTGAGCCCTGCGGTTTTATACAGGCAGCTTATGCTGCGGCTCAAAGTGCAATGGAACAAGCCAAAAACATGTACTGAACTGCACCCTTTCCCTAGACACGTCTATCCGGTAGGCGAAATCCGGAAAACTGCACGATTTCTCCAGATACCCTATTCGGTAAGCGAAATCCTGCGTAAATACAGCAATTCGAAATGGATGATTTTACCAGAAAGGGAATCCTGCAAAATGGCAGGAATTTCACCCGTTTCGCTCCGGTTTGAAGCAAAAGGGCCTAAAATGATGCAGATTTGCAGCAATTCCTCGGGATGTGGATTCATTGAGCCGAAATTACTGTAAAATAGCAGCAATTCCCTCCACACCACTTCATTTTTTTATCGTGGAGCTCGTTTCTCAGTAAAAAAATTCTGTGTGCCCAGTTCTGATGGTGTAAATAGACATTTCCACTCCATCCTAACAACAGGGGTTTTCCAACCGCCTGAATAATTGCAGGAATCTGTGCCCAAGGACCGATACAAGGGAAAAATGCTGTAGTGCGGCAGGATCTGCAGTGTGCTGCAGCAAGCGGGATAACGCTTCGCTTCGCGGCGGCATGCAAAAAGACCTGTTCCCTCAAGCAGGGATACAGGTCTTCTTCTCGTCTATGCCAGCTTCGACTTCAATTCCTCCGATGAACGCTCCCACCATTCCGCATTATGCGTCATCAGCAGCTCGCGCAGCGCCGCCTTCTCTTCGGCGTCGAGTCCGTCCACGAGGATGCGGCGCTTCATCGCGTAATCCATATTGTTCACATGGTCGGCGAGAATCTTCCAGCCGCGTCTTGCCTCGGAATCGATGAGCATCTCGCAGGCGGCGACTCCGCCATAGGAGGTTCCTTCCGCCGTCCGATCGACTGCCACCCACACGATCCAGCAGCGGCGGCCGTTCGGCACGTCCTCGCGGTTCGGGGAGAACTTGATCCCCCGTTCCACCTTGCTCTTCGCATGCATGGCCCCCATATCGATGTATGCCCGGCCTTCGTCAATGATGACCGGAGAGACGTTGTTCAAATCGATGCTGCCGGCGCCGAATCCTTTATGCTTAGTGCCGCTCACGACATTAAGCGCGAGGGGCTTCTTCATCTTCTTATCGGAAGATTCCATTCCGCACACTCCTTCCTCACCCGATGCTCCTGACTGCGGAGAGGCCGGGTTTCAAAATCATTTTCATTTTAGCTAATATTCCGCAAAAAGCCAACATATACATGCCATAGATGCTTGTCAACGGGAGGTAAGAATCGTATGACCCGACGCAAAAATTATCGCCCACTTCTCTGGATCGCCGCACTTCTCATCATAAGCTCCGTCTTGTATGTCCGCTTCTGGCCATCTGAGTCGGTCCCTTCCCTCGGTACGGGCATGCCGAAGAACATCGCTATGGAGCCCGTTACTCCACAGAACATCGAGTCTCCGGCGGCAGAAGTGCTCAGTGAACGTATCGTTGAATATCATATCAATGTCAGATTGGACGAGTCCGCTCATCTGCTCCAGGGCGCCCAGACCGTAACTTGGCTCAACCCGGGCAGAAAAACGGTGAACGAGCTCTACTTCCATCTGTATCCGAATGCATTCGAGTCCCCGGATACGACCTTCATGCGGGAGTCGGGGGGCAGGCTGCGGGAAGACGCCATGCCGGCCGACGGATACGGCGGAATAAGCCTGACGGAGCTGGAGACGACCGATGGCATGTCCTTGATGAACCGGATTGAATATGTCCAACCCGATGACGGCAATGCAAAGGACAAGACGCTTATGAAAATTCGGCTTCCTCAGCCGGTCAAGAGCTACGAAAGAATTACGCTCTCCATGAAATTCGAAGTAAAGCTGCCCAAAGTATTCGCCCGCATGGGCTACGCGGAGGATTTCGTCATGGCCGGGCAATGGTTTCCCAAGCTGGCAGCGTATGAGAAGACCGGGGTAAGGGGCCGCTCGGAAGAAGGCTGGAATCTGCACCAATATCACGGCAACTCGGAGTTTTACGCCAATTACGGCATTTACAGCGTCAAAATTCAGGTTCCCGACACGTATACCGTCGCGGCGACGGGCTTCCCTACGAAGACGCCGGTGCTGGGGAACGGCCGCAAGACGTATCAGTTCTATGCAGATGATGTCCATGACTTCGCGTGGGCCGCGTCACCGAATTTCATCTATGCAGAGGAGCCGTTCTCCTCGCCGAATGTGCCGGGGGTGCGCATCAAGCTCTATCTCGATCCGAAGCATGAGAATTTGAAGGAACGATATTTGTATGCGGCGAAGGCCGCGCTCTCCAACTTCAGTGAATGGTACGGCTCATATCCTTATTCGACCCTGTCTATTGTCGTGCCGCCCAAGGAGGCCAACGGCGCAGGCGGCATGGAATATCCCACGCTTGTGACTGCCTTCGGAGCGGAAGACGACAGTCCTGGCTATAATCTGGAACGAACTGTCGTTCATGAGATCGGCCACCAATATTTCTACGGGCTGCTCGCCTCCAATGAATTCGAGGAAGCGTGGCTGGACGAGGGCTTCACATCCTATGCCGAAGACAAGCTGATGGAGCATGAATTCGGGGTTACGCCGAATCTGGCCGTGGAAGGGAGCTATATGACGGACCCGGCTCCGCTCAAGCTGGCGGCGTGGGAATACAAGAGCCATAGACATTATGCCGAAAATGTGTACATGCGTTCCAAGCTGGTCCTCCTCGCCATCGAGAAGCAGGTCGGCGAAAAGACGATGCGCCGCATCATGCGGACGTATACCCAGAAGTACCGCTTCAAGCATCCGACGACGGGAGACTTCCAACGTGTCGTCGAGGAGGTTACCAAGCGGAAGTGGACCGACTTTTTCAATCAATATATTTACGGGAACCAGATGGCGGACTTCGCTGTCGAGGGGATCGATACCCGCGTCATAGACAGCGGGGGGCACCCCCGCTACGAGGCCACGGTTCACATCGTGAAGAAGGGCGCCGATTATCCGAGCGTGCCGATTGTTTTTCACTTCGCAGACGGCAAGACCACCCGTAAAGTCTGGAACGGAGACGGCGAACGGATGCAGTACCGGATCAGCCATACGGCGCCGCTGGACTGGGTCATGATTGACCCGCTCTATACGATCGTTGTAGAGAATCAGCACATCAATAATTATATGAAGGCGCATGTGGAGGAGCCTGTCCGCACCCGCGTCAATCTGTCCATCGTCAAATTGCTTGAAATGATCTCGAGCGCAGTGGGGTGGTGAATCGAATGAAAGCCTATATAAGCCATGGTCTATCCTGGGTGAAGGAGCATATCTATATCGCAGTCATTCTCTTCTTATATCAATTACTATGGGGCTTCTTCGTCTATCGCTTCGTTGACGGCGCGGTGCTCCCCGTCCTGCAGCGTTATCCCGACCCCGCGCCGACCGAGATGACGGCACGGCTGTTCCTGGCAGAGAGCCAGTTCCATCTGATGAAGACGAACGACTACATGCCCTTTCTATGGACGTTGGCCGCCTTTATCTTCATCCGTCTGCTGCTGACGCCCTTCATCCGGGCCGGCGTATTCTATTCCATGGCACGGCAATCCGGGTCGGGACTCGCTTTTTTTGAAGGAATCAAATCGATCTGGAAGCCGATGCTGCTCCTCTACTGGATTGAGACCTTGCTTATCGCGCTTCCTGCCTACTGGTTCATCCCGCATGCCATGCGTCAGTTCGCGGACCGTCCGACGCTGGCGGCCGTGATGACCGGGATCGTGCCTTACGCCGCCTTGTGGCTTCTCGGCGCGTGGGTTGTCCGCCAGTTGTTCCTGTCAATGCAGTTCGGGGCCGCCTCGGAGATCTCCATCCTGCATGCCCTCGTTCAAGGAATTCGTCGCATCGCTCCGCTGCTGGGCTTGTCCGCCATATTCGCCGGCATGGCCCTGCTGTCCGGTCTTCTGTTCACCGCGGCGGCCATGTTCTGGACAGGGCTGACGGCGCTGATTCTGCAGCAGGCGTTCCCTGCCGTCCGCACGCTGCTCCAGCTATGGGGATTATCCTCCCGTTATTCGGTATGGCAGCAATCGGGAACGGAAGAGAAATAAAGCGAGAGAAGAGACTATTCCTGTCCGATCGAGGTTAAACCCTGCCCAGACTTCCAAAAAACTTGTCCATTTCGTCACACCGTGGCGATCCGGGCGAGTTTTTTTGGTTTTTATGGACAAAAAGTATTTGTCAAAGCAAAAAAGGTCTGTTACAATAAGTCGTAGATTTATTACAACTTTGTCATGAAAGCGGCAATATCTCTTGCATTTTTGTTACATATCATTGAACCTAAATCTTAGACAAAGAATGCCGAATTTCCGGATGTCCGGAAAGCGGGGGAACCAGTTTTTTGGGTGAATTGATCTCATTCGCTTCCTTCAGAGATCATAGGGGACCTTCAACCGAACCCTCCAGCTAACCTCGCAGGCAAGGAAGGGGCTTTATCATTTGAAGAAGAAGCTGGTAACTGCTGCATTGGGGCTTGGCCTCCTGTTCTCTTTCAGCGCAAGCAGCGCATTTGCAGCCACGAAGATGGATTCGACGATTGACGATTTGCTAGGTATTTCTTACATGTATGGCGGAACGACAACGAGTGGCTTCGACTGTTCTGGCTTCACGAAGTACGTATTCGACAAATTCAACATTGATCTGCCACGCTCGTCTTCTTCCCAATTCGAAGTTGGCGAGAAGGTTAGCAAAAGCGATCTTCGCCCTGGCGACCTGGTGTTTTTTGATACTAGCGGCGGCAATGGCGTATCGCATGTCGGCATCTATGTCGGAGACGGCAAGTTCGCCCATGCTTCGACGAACAAAGGCACGCGTATTGATGAACTGAGCATGGATTACTATGAAAAGCGTTATGTTGGTGCCCGCCGCGTCATGAGCGAGAAGGAATACACCGCCTACGCTACGGAAGAGTAAGACCGCACTCCTATTTATAATGTTACCTAACCCGATGGGAAGCGAAAATTCGCTGCTTATCGGGTTTTTACATTTCCCTCTCAATGAGTCTGGACTATAAATCATATGCTTGCCGAATCGGATTCGTTCTGGTCCTTTGCCAGCAGAAAAGAACTATTTCTTATTACCCCGTTATGCCGCAATTGGAACTCATTTTTACAACCGGAAGAGCGAGGGTTCAGCTTCCCCTTCATAAAGAGAGCAGACTGCCTCCTCCAGCAAGGCAGCCTGCTCGGGCCGAACAGAGCTCTTTGGTTTACTCTCCTGCCTCATCTATCTTTAGCAAGACCGGCAATTATTCGCCATGACGTTCCATATTGCGATGTTTCTCGTGGAACAGTCTTCCTTCTTTGCCCAGCTTTTCCCTCAACTCTTGTCGAATCTGCTTGCTGGTCTTCCCTTCCGTCGCAATGCCATGCTTCTTCGCAAGCAGCTGTATTTTTTTCTCGTGCAGCGATTTCATCTGCTGCCGCAATTCTTGCATCTGCGTCTTAATCTGCTCCAATTCCTTGTCCGTATCGTCCGCTTGAACGGAACTGCCTTTATCCGCCGCATTCTTCGGCTGCGCGGTATCCGATACGACCTGTCCGGAAGGCTGCCACGGGGCCGCTTCATTGGCGCTGCCCGCTTCTGCCGCGACCGGGGAGGCGAGCAGCAGAAGCATGAGAGTCGTCCAGGCTGCCACGGCTGGTGTCCGCTTCATGAGTATCCACCTCCTTATGCCGAAGTTGGTATTAGTATGTTCATCCAACCTGAAACGAAACTGAAAGGAGGCTAAAAGTTTGTTCAGGTCTGCTAGAAATTCGTTATTTGCCCAACGTGAACTCCCCGGAACGGGTCCGGACCTTCAGCATCGTTCCGCCATTGCCGAATGCTCCGCGTACCGTGTGGTCATCCTTGTTCTGTTCCTCGTAACGCATGCCGTCCCAACGGATGCGGGCGCTGCCCGAGCCTCCGCTGAAGTCGACCGCCAAGTCTGCCGGCTCCTGGGACAGGTTGACTGTTACATTGCCGCTCGACGCCTTCAGTTCCGCATCGTACCGCAGCTCATCCGTTTCAATCGTAATGTTGCCGGAGCCCGATTCCCCGTTCAGCTTGGCATGCCCGTCCGATAATCTCGCATTTCCGCTGCCCGTACGGAAGTTCAACATGCTGGACTCATATCGCTCCACTTGAAGGTTGCCGGAGAGAGCAATGGCTTCCATCTCAACCGATTCGATATCTTGGACGCGAATATTTCCGCTCTTCGTCTGAACCGTGAACGATTCGGCATGGATGTTCCCCGTCGCAATATCTCCCGATCCGGCCTGCATGGCGGCAGTCCGTGCTTCGATCCCGTTGAGGCGGATATTGCCGCTTCCCGAGGTGACCTCCATTAAGGCGCTATTGAGGTTCTCCGCCTCCACATTGGCGCTTCCCGCCGCAACCTGAAGCGCGTTCCACTGCTGTTCCGGTAGCTCGACCGTCAGCTTGACATCGAAAATATGAACGCCGAAATTCACGCCGTCAGGCAGCTGAACGCTTAATTGAAGCTTATCCCCTTGCGAGGTCGCCTTCAGGTCAATGCTCTCCGCATCATTGTTGCTGACCCGGCCATGCACGCGGGCGACAATATCGTCCCCGCTTCCTGGCACCAGCTGCACATCCACGCTTCCGGTCTCGACAGCGACATTTTTTATCCCGGCCGCAGCAACCGACTTCTCGATATGTATCTCCTTGGTCGCCGTGTTGAGCAGACTGTCGCCCGCCTGTGAGAGCCATTCGCCAGATTTATCCGCCACAGCGGGGTTGAACATGAACACGACTCCGATGATCCCGGCAATGATTAACAATACCCCGATAACTTTTCTCATATCTCTTCTCCTATAAGCGCCTATTTATAAGCGCCAGTTTTTCAGATGGACACGCGATCCCGCTTGATTGATCTGCTTCAGTATAGCACGGCCGGGCCGCATCCATCTCCGGTCCGACGAAGTAAACGAAACCCGACTTAGGTCCAGTTCAAGGAAATACAGGTACTTCCGATAGAGCCGCCCGGATGAGGATGACTTCCAAATTTTAAAAAAAGGATCATACTTACAGCGATTGCTGTAATAAGTCAGGTTGCTTCTGCCGATAAACGATGTGGGTGTGACAATTTTATCCTCCTGTCGGTCCATCTCCATGCAAAAAGGTTGGGAAATCAAAGGCGTCATGCCGATATATGCGAAGCTTGGGTACGGGCTACGGGCGCTCTCTAAAAAGAAAAAGAAGAAATGGGGTCATGAGAAGTGAACGCTGTCAAAATCATTATCGCCCTGGTCGCGAGCATCGCGGTCGGTGGCGCCTATGCATGGGTAACTCAAAATTGGTCCGATATTATCCCGATTTATCCGCTGATCGTTGCCGGATGTCTGTATCTGTTGATGATATGGGTATCCAAGAAAAAAAGCACGGCCATCTTGTTTGGCGTTCTGTTGAGCATCGCAGCCATTGCCGCCAATCTGTTCACCGGCATGGAGCTGATGAAAAATGATATTAAGACCGAACTGGTAAGTGCGGGCTTGATCTCGAGCAACGATCCGGGAGTTAAGGATGCGGTCCATGAAATCATGGATGAATACTTGCTCGAGGCAACTGGCTACAAAGGCATTGTCGGATACACCGTCAGCCTGTCGATTGGCGAATTCACGACCAAAAGCGGCAACACCATCGTCGACGATGAGCCGTCCGCAGCCGGAACCGTCTTTCAGGCCGTCAAGTTCGGAATTCTTCTGCTAGGACCGGTCATTATGGGCTGGAGAAGAAAAGAAGAGAAGCAAGAAGAGGCTCCCGCGGCTCCGTCGGAAGATAACGGCGCTGCCGTAACCGACAAAGCCTGATTGAGCACTCCCCCCGTTCAAGCGCCGGTCCACGTTAACCATCCATCTGCTTCGTCTGGCCGATTTCCCCATACCCGTAAGCATTGGTAGGATTTATGCATGAGGTGTGACTTGTCATCTCTCAAATAAGAAGCGCCGCCTCCGGCGGCGCGGTCCCGATACGTTCAGCGGCGGAGCTCCTGCTCCGCCGCTAAATTCATATGCCGGTTACTTCCGCCCCTCCCCGCCGCATATCGGGATATAGATCTTGATTCTCATCTCGTCCGGATAAGAAGAGTTCATCACGTCCGTCACCTCGAAATCGGGTCCCTCCCTGCGGTCATAGTTCGACTGGGGAAGCCAGGTGCCGTAAATATAATCCCGAATCTCCTGCACCGTATTCGCCGGTCCGTATGCCTTGAACTCCGCATAGGTCCCTGCCGGAAGCTGCATATGAACATAACCGGGTTCCAATTGGCCGGCTTCGACGCCGGGGTGGACCTCCTCCCCGACTACGAACGTAAACTCGCCGTTGTCCTCGAACTCGCAGGACACGCCGTACGCCATGTTGGGTGCCGCCGGGCTGGGGATGCGCGCATAACGCTGACATTCTCCGAACTCCCGGTAGAAGCCCGGAATCTCCACATAGTGCCGATCATCATTCAAGCTAGTCCGGTAAGCATACCCTACAATCTCCTTGGCTTGCAAGTCTGCAATGGTCGGTCTCATCATAGCATCATTCCCCTTTCGGATGGACGGACCGTCAATGAAATTTATTTTTTTCTGGCCCGGACAGGCCTGATCCGCCTTACGGTACTTGCCCGGCGAGATGCCGAAGCAGTTCTCGAACGCACGGGTAAATGCCTCCTGTGACTTGTACTGATAGGCCAGTGCAATGTCCAGTATGCTCTGGCCGGTGCTTCCCAGCGCCCGGGCCGCTTCCGACAACCTCCGCTTGCGGATATACTCCTGAACCGTGAAGCCGGAGATAGCCCGGAACATGCGCTGGAAGTGAAACGGCGAATACCATGCTTGGGCGGCGATATCCGCAATGCGCAGCTCTTCCTGGAGATGCTCTTCAATATACTCGATCGCCGCTTGAATTCTTCGATAGTCGTTCATCTCATCCTCTACCCTCTGTTTGTTCTTCTATTGTCATTATGCCGGATTTCGATGCCGATTTCTTGATACTCCGTGCGGATATCCTGGGCTCATATGGAGTTCGTATGTGCGGGTAAAGCTGCCTTTTTCGGCTATGTCTGCATGCTTGTGACGAATGTGGCCCGGGACCACATGCGAATACGGCCACATCCGTTCTCGAACAGACTGATTCCCGCCTCTTCCCGGAAGCTGACGCCGGGAGAGCGCCCTTCGCGATCACCTATCGAAAAATCCTGCAAAATCCAGGCTGTTGAGAAAGAAGTTTTAAGTAGGAAAATGGATATTTCCACCATCCTGAAAACTGCACCATTTCCCTAGACACGCCCATCCGGCAGGCGAAATCCGCAAACTCCACGATTTCTCCAGACACGCCGATTCGGTAAGCGAAATCCTGCAGAAATACAGCAATTCGATATGGACGACTATTCCAGAAAGGGAATCCTGCAAAATTACAGGAATTTCCCCCGTTTCGCTTCGGTTTGAAGCAAAAGGGCCTAAAATGATGCAGATTTGCAGCAATTCCTCGGGATGGGGACTCATTAAGCCGAAATTCCTGTAAAATAGCAGCAATGTCCTCCGCACGTCCAAGCCCCAGGAGGCAGCGATGCTTCCAGCAGGCCGGATAATGCTTCCAGCAGGCTGATAATGCTTCCTGAAGGCGATGATGCCCCCAGCATCCGACGCGGTCGGTTGGATCCCGTAAAATCAGGCCATTGAGTAGTCTATGGGACTTTTCACCTGTAATATAGATCTCTTCTCCCGGTAGAAAAAAATTGATTTAAAACGCTCTAAGAGCCAAAGTTTGGATGAGGAAAATGGACCATCTCCACCCCTTCACAAAAAACAGGGGTTTTCCAACAGCCTGCAAAATCGCAGTTTTTTACCGTCATCCCCTTAACGAAGAAAAGAAACCTGCAACTTTACATCAATTTCGGGCCATTTCTGCCCATTTCGTAAGATTACCGGATAAATGCTGCCGCTGTGCAGGAATTCTGTCGCATTCGCCATCCGGAGCGAGAAATTGCTATAAAATTGCAGGACTATCGAGTCGCAGACGATGCGAGTCCCGTGATCCGCATACCGAATACGGCTGCTCGACACGCTCCGCAGGGCATCGATAGCATCGCAATCACATCAGCATGAAAAAACCGCAGCTTCAAGCTGCGGCACATCTGTAATATAGGTTCACTCCGTTGCCTCCGCCGGGATATCCTCCATCTCCAGGATGACGGGGCAGTGGTCGCTGCCGGTAATGGCTGCATCAATCTCCGCGTCCTTGATATAGTCCTTCAAGCGGGCAGAGACAAGAAAATAGTCAATCCGCCAGCCGATATTCCGTTCCCGCACCTTCGGCATGAACGACCACCAGGTATAAGCGTCCGTCCGGTCCGGATAGCGATGCCGGAACGTGTCGGTAAAGCCGGCATCCAGCAGCCGGGTCATCTTGTCCCGCTCTTCCGGCGTGAAGCCGGAGTTGCCATGGTTCGACTTCGCATTTTTCAGATCGATCTCCTGATGAGCCACGTTCAAATCGCCGCACACGATAACCGGCTTCCGGGCATCCAGCTCCTGCAAATAACGGCGGAATCGCTCCTCCCACTCGAGCCGGTATTCCAGGCGGGACAAATCCCGCTTCGCGTTGGGCGTATATACCGTAACGAGGTAAAAAGATTCAAATTCCAGCGTAATGATCCGCCCCTCCGGTTCGCTGTCCTCCTCCATGCCATAGCGTACCGAGATCGGTTCGATTCGCGTAAAAACGGCGGTGCCGGAGTACCCTTTTTTCTCCGCATAATTCCAATATTGCCGGTACTTATCGCCCAGCTCCAGGCAGATCTGTCCATCCTGCAGCTTCGTCTCCTGCACGCAAAAAATATCGGCATCGCTTGCCTTGAAATAATCAATAAATCCTTTATTGACGCAGGCCCGCAGGCCGTTGACATTCCACGATATCAGCTTCATCCTCTTGTTCTCCTTACTATAGCCTCGTTTTGTTATTGCTAGTGTATCATAGTTGTCCGGCTCGAAGGGAGAGAGCTCCATACATTCGCGATTTTGAAAAATTTGTTTTCCGTAGCGTTTACCCCCAATTATAATCTGCTGGTGAAAGGTGTTCTCGGGGCCCACTAGGGCGGGATTGGAGGGGTTCGAAGAAACTTGCATTACGAGAAGAAGGGGAAAATCAATGGTGCCAACCGGCCAGTGCTTCATCGAGTCAAAAGCTTATTCAGTTGTCCAATCAGGATAAAATGAGGCTGGAGATATAAGGCGCATGCTGGAAAAGCGCTGCGCTGGGGGTAACGGGTCTATTTGCTGTGAACTGAGAAAGAACGACTGAGTTCCCGATGAATGATTTATTTATTGACCGTCGCCGGATTATACTTTTTAGTTGGCGTAGCGCTCAAATTGGGACATGGTGTAATTTTAGAGGCGTTCTCCGCCATTTTCCAAAATCGTATAGAAAGTTGGGTCATGCTCATTATTGGGGGAGTTTTGTTTATCGCTAGCTGACGTTCCCAAGAGTGAAAAATCGGAATTGCCCAGACCCCGGTCCAAAAGTAAAATAGCGATGGTGGCATTGGGATTCACCACATCAATCATTGAAGTGGGGACAGCCTTCCCCTATTTTGCGGCAATCGGCCTTATGACGACTTCTGAACTGCTTTTAATTCTCAATAGCCTCGACGATTTGTAATTGGTTCGTTCTATCGAATTGGGGGGGACAGCAAGACAAACAGCTTCCGGAGTAGAATCATTTGAGCCGGCCGGGGATTTCCTCGCGGGACTCCCGGCCTTAATGTTCGTAACTGTCATCATGTATGAATTATGGGGCGTGCTCCTTATAGGAAGCCGTGGCCTCGATGAAGCTCTCGCGCTTCTCCTCGATTTTCGATTGGGTTGTCCAGAAGATCACTTGCGTGAATTGCTGCGGAGATTCAATCAGCGTAATCAGAATCGCGATTTTTTCTTTATCCTCCGTAACGCCCTGAATCTCGAACTGCAGGGCTGACAGGCCGTTAATTTCCACCTTTCTTGGCTCTTCTGCTGGCCCTTCCGGCATGAACTCGCTAAAGTTAAGCTCGTACACCAGGTCATAGTAATCTTCGAGCGTCTCTATCTCCCCCATCTCCTCGCGTGCGTCCGGGATGACGATGACGAATTCCTTCTCCGCAGGATAGTAAGCGGAGATCTCAGCTTCCGGATTCATCGGATATACCATCCAGTTGGACGTAAGCGTCAGCTCCATCCGCTTATCGGCGCTCTGGAACACGCTCGGTTTTTCCGGATCGCTGGCTTCTGCCTCAGCGGCGCTTGGTGAGATAGCCTTGAACGACTGAATGCCTTTCTCGAATTCATCTTTATATCTGTCGAACTTGTCTTCCTTCGCACAGAATAGGAGTTGGTAGAAATAATCCCCCTTCTCCAATGTCGTAACAAGGAAACGGAGTTTTTCCTTCGTAGCATTTTTGTCAATGCCGCGGAATTCGATCTGCTTGGCTGCGTCAGAGCCGACGGTGATATCCCGGATCTCGAGCATTTCCATATCATCCATTGTAATCGTATCGGAGATGTTGATGGTCCGATTAACGATATCATCCACGGTTGTCCCGTCTTTCAGATCGGCCTTCGCCGTCCTCTTTACGATGACGAACCTGTCCTTGCTCTCGTGGTGAGCGGAGAACCGCGCCCTTTGACTGGACTCCTCATCCTGCCTCCAGCTGTCCGGCAAGGTCAACTGCATGTTGCCATCGAGGCTGGTGAATGTTGTGCCCTTTGGTGCAGATGTCTCCGCCTCGTTCTGCGAACCGCCGCCGCATCCGGCCGCCAGCACGGCCGCGATTATGACCGCCGCTGCGGCCTTATACCATTGTCTACTCATCGTTTCCCTTTTACCCTTCTTTCTGTCTCTCTGAAATCTCCACCGAGGCGTCAGTAGCAAGAAGGCCAGGTCTCTCCCCGCGGGACTCCCGGCCTTGATGTTCGTAACTGTCATCATGTATGGATTACTGGGCGTGCTCCTTATAGGAAGCCGCGGCCTCGATGAAGCTCTCGCGCTTCTCCTCGATTTTCGACTGGGTTGTCCAGAAGATCACCTGTGTGAACTGCTGCGGCGATTCAATCAGCGTAATGAGCATCGCGATTTTTTCTTTGTCCTCCGAGACGCCCTGGATCTCGAACTGCAAGGCAGGCAAGCCGTTGATTGTCACGCTCTTCGGTTCTTCTGCAGGTCCCCCTGGCGCGAACTCGCTATAGTTATACTCATTCAGCAGATCATAGAAGTCTTCGAGGGTCTGGATATCTCCCATCTCCTCGCGATCGTCCGGGATGACGATGACAAATTCATTGCCCGCAGGATAGAAGGCGGATATCTCGGCATCTTCGTTCAACGGATATTCCATCCAATTGGCCGTAAGTGTCAGCTCCATCCGGCTGTCGGCGCTCTTGATCACTTTCGGCTTAGCCGGAGCTTTGGCCGCCGCTTCCGAATCGCTTGCTTTCAGCACTTTGAATGTCTGCGTGGCCTGTTCGAATTCTTCCTTGTATTTGTCGAACTTGGCTTCCGTTGTCCAAAATATGATTTGGTAGAAATGAGCCCCCTTGTCCATTGTCGTAACGAGGTAATGGACCTTCACCTTGGTGCCGTTTTTGTTGATGCCGCGGAATTCCAGCTGCTTGGCTGCGTCAGAGCCGACGAAGATATCCCGGGTTTCAATGACTTCCAGGTCATCCAACGTGATCGCGTCAGCATTGCTGATGGTTCGCTCGACAATATCGTCTACCGTTGCCCCTTCCTCCAGATCGGCCTTCAGCGTCCTGCTCACGAGGGCGAACCTGTTATTGCTCCTATGGTACGCAGCGAACTGCGCCATATTGTTGAGCTCATCATTCTGTCTCCAGGAGCTCGGCAAGGTCAGCTGCATCGTGCCGTCGAGGCTGGTGAATGGGGTCCCCTTAGGCTTAGACTTCTCCGCGGTCTGCTGAGCTGCCGTACTATCGGCTCCTTCCTGCTTGCTGTCCGAGCTGTTCTGTGACCCGCTACCGTTGCCGCATCCGGCGACCAGCATGGACCCGATGACTACTGCCATTGCAATCTTGTGCCACTGCCATTTCATCGTTTCTCTGTTACCCTCTTTCTCTCTATACGAGTGCTATACTAGGATGGAATGATCCTCCACAATTTCCCTTCCTTGAATATTATCGGCGACTCCCCCAGATTTCTTTAGGAGCAAGGTTTTTTTCGGCTGGTTCTCATACATATAAATAGTAAAAAACTGCCACGACGTAAGAAATGGGTTAAATAGTAAAGCAAAGGTGAGGTAGGATGAAAAAATTAAAATCATCATTGTTCTTTTCGCTTTTCTTGTGAGTATGATTGCGGGCTGTACTGATAACAGGGAAAAAGAAACGGAAGATAAGATCATACATGTACTAGAGGATAGCTTAGAAGAGCTTTTGACAACATCCACAAATACGAAATATGGAAGTAATGTAGAACGTCTTCGCGTCGTAGATGTGAATGTCTTGGAAAAATCCTGCTTCGTGACCTTTCTTTTGAAAAAGACAGTGTGAACTGGCATGCTGTTATGTATGCTGAAAAAATGCCCGATGATAACTATGAGCTTGGCTTTATGGATGGAACGAAGCTAACGAACAATGACCCGATTAGTATATATAATATCGTTAGCGAAACGATATCTGACAACATAAAAAAAGAATTCATATCGTAACGGGAAGCATCAATGATCATCGTGTCAATACAATCTATATTAGCTATCCTAATGGAGACATCTATACAGAAATCGCAATAGGTATGGAAGGTTATCCCGTTTTGGTTACAGCCGTCTCCGACAATGGAGAAGTTCTATTCGAGAAAAAATACTAGGCTGCAGTACGGTTCGTGTTCACCCATGATAGACAAGAAGCCCGCCCCGGTCATCCGGAACGGGCTCCATTTTTTCATGGCCGCTCTAATCCAATACCGCCGCCATATGCTCGGTCGTGACCGCCCAATGGGAGGCCGTCCAGTATTTTTGCTTGTCTTTGACATAAATGATTTGCGGCGACTCATGCTTCACATCGAGATCCTCGGCAATCTGATTGGAGACGGGGCGGGACTCGATCACCTTGACGAGAACATAATCGATATCGCTGTTCGGATTGCCCTGCAAATACTGCTCGTACTCGTTCAGCGCATTCGAGCTTACGGGACAGGTGGTGCTGTGCTTCAGCACGACAACCCCGCGCTCCGCCGATTGTTCCAACAGCTCTGCCCACTCGTCTGCTGTCGTAATCTCTTTCCATTCCATCGTTCGATCGCTCCTTTACCGCAGTCTTGCTGCTACTTGCGACTGGTTTTGTGTATTATAGACCTTTTATCACAAATTGCAGATATTCGCAAGGCTCACCGTATGGGAGGGAGTCCGACTGATCTACCCCACATGCATGGCATGGTTGATCCAATGGGGGAAAGCAACTTGCTCAGAGCGCCTCGCCAAGCAATCGAAGCACCTGGTATAATAAATTTTGAGAATGATTATCAATATCAGGAGGGAGAGCATGATGCAAAAATCCCCCTCTGCTCGCATTGGGATGACACTAGCCCCTGACTCCTTCTATATTCCTCTTCGCGTAACCGAATGGTGAGAAACAACGGGAGACGATGCCCTGGAGGCAGCAGCGCCGCTATTCCGCATCCTCATCGTAAGCGGCGGGAACGGAATGCTCCTCATCAACGGGGTTCAGCATGAGCTGTCCCGGGGAAGCGCAGTGCTGTGCGGCGCCGGGCCCCCGCTGGATCTGCAGCCGAAGCCGGATTCTCCGCTGCGGGGAACCTTGATCGATTACCGCGGCTTGACCGCCGGCGGTTCCGCTGCGAAAGGCTTGAAGCACCCGGTGCCGCTGCACCGTTGTCCAGCCAAAATCATCCGGTTGGCGTGCGAGTTGGAGCGTGCCTGGCGAGAGCCTCAGCCAGACAAGCCATTGCGGGCTCAACAGCTGTTCATCGAGCTGCTCGCAGAGCTGTACAGCGAATTGGAGAGCCGGCAGGAGCCAGCAGCGACTGGGTGGAGCAAGCCCTGTATTATATGGAGAGCCGCTACAGCGACGACCTGACGCGGGAGCATATGGCTGCGCTAGCCCATGTCAACCCGGAGCATTTTTCACGCACGTTCCGCAAGCGTACCGGACGAACCTTCAATGCCCATCTGACCCTGCTTCGACTTCGCAGCGCCCAACGCCGCCTCTTGACCGGTGCGCCGGATTTGACCACGCTGGCCCAGGAGGTAGGCTACAAGGACAGCTTTTATTTGAGCCGCAAATTCAAACAGGCGGTCGGGATATCCCCCACCGCCTATCAACGGAATATGCGGACAAGAAGACGTGGGTATACGGAGATAACTTCGGGCGCGGCCAGCCGGTGTACCAAGCCTTGGGACGCAAGCCTCCGGCCGGCATCGCGCAGGAGCTTATGGACAAGCAGTGGGCCGACCTCCAACGTGCGGACGACGGGTGATTTCCGTGCTGATCCGATATGGGGCAATCTTCCGGCGGTGAAGTACAACCAGCTCTACATATGGCCCGAAGAGCGCTCCTGGTATTACGATCCGCTCGCCGTGCTGGCCCAGACCGAAGAACTGGCCGGCTGGCTGGCCAATCAAGCTGCTCATTAGCGCAGGCGGGCGTCGAACCGCATCTCGATAAATACCGCAGCCCGGGGTCCCCCGGGCTGTTCGGCTTGCTATTCAGGTGAATTCGTTCGCTTGATCTTCCTGTCGTGACAATGCCGTGCTAAGGACGAACTTCCATGCCCCGCCCCTGCTCGCTTATGCCGCTTTGGAGCGATTGTTGTCAATCGGATATCGGCCAATCCGGCGTATAATGATCTCCGCCAGCCCGATGAGCAGAAGGATCGCAGCATAGACGGCGGTGGTGTAACTGGCCGGGTAAGGCAAGCCTGCTCCGTCGTGAAGCGCAAAGGTAAGGAGATGAATCGCCAGATTGGTGAAGCAAAAGACATAGCTGCGAATCATCCATGCCCGGTGGCGGCTCATCTGCTTCTTTCTTATTTTCACGATCGCCATCACGGTGATGAACATCCAGATCATGTTCAACAGATTGAAGGCAATGCTCGCGGGCTTCCCCCCTGTGGCATACGGAGCCATATATCCTGAAGTCAGCACCACCGCGAAAACGGAGATCACATACAGATAGCCGTTGATTCGATGGAAGAGGCGGTATTTTCTCAGCAAGGTATGTATGAAGTTAACCGCTCCCGACAGGATCGCCAGGCAGGCGAATGCCACATGAACCTTCATCACCGGCAACCAGACATCGGCGTTGACGGGGCGGGCGGGATTGGACTTGCGGCTCAAAAATGCAGCGGCCTGCGGATCGTGAAGGTAATTGATATACAGGACGTAGATGATGTAACCGGCCATGACAGCAAGCAGAGACCAGGTGGATAATTTTTGTCTGGACATTATGCGGATACCTCGCTCGGATCAAATTACGGCAGTAGCGGGCGCCGACAGGATCGTTCCGTCCTGTCCTCTTTCCCCTTTGCCACAGAAGTTATGCTATGATTGATATACGAATAAGACATTGAACGGAAGTGAACGGATTCCCGAAAGGATCAGGATCATGCGCAAAGGAGAAAAAACAAAGCAACATATCATCATGAAATCGGCGGAACTCTTCAATCAGAAGGGATACGCCGCCACGACGATGCAGGACATTATGGACGCCACCGGCTTGACCAAGGGCGGGCTGTACCGGAGCTTCCCAAGCAAAGACGCTATCGCGATCGAAGCGTTCAAATATGCGGGCGAGGTGCTCTGGAGCCATTTCTCTGCCGCCCTGGAGAACTGCCGGACAGCAGCGGACAAAATCCGGGCCATGTGCGAAGTATACAGCGATGCCGCGCACAATCCTCCGATGAAAGGGGGATGCCCCTTCCTGAATACCGCCATCGAAAGCGATCATTCCTTCCCCGTCCTTCGGGATCAGGCGCTGGAAGCTTACAGCCAGATGCTGTCCTTTATTCAGGGCATCCTCCAGCAGGGAGTAGCAGCCGGGGAATTCCGGCCGGACATGGATACCGAAGCGGCCGCCTCCTTTATTTTCTCATCGATCGAAGGGGGGATTATGGCAAGCCGCCTAACGCGGGACAACCGGCATGTTCATCATGCGACGGCGCAGATCGAGAGATGGTTGGCGACATTTAAGCCTGCGTAGGCGCCGGTTCCTCTGGAAGCAAGCCCAGCGCAGGCACCTCGAACGGTTCAGAACAATTCCCGGCTGTGCTCGCCATTCCGCGGAGCTGCCAGAACCTTTCCCCTCCTTTCATGCCTGCCTTTTTGAGACCGGACGGTTCGGTCTCTTTTTATACTACTCTACTCCCTTCGGTTATGCAAACGCCAACTGCGATTGTGCGAGCCCTTATGCCCATCGTTCCATTCCAATCATTTATGATAAACTGAAAGCGCAATCAACATAAGCAACCGTTATTTTCTTATCTAGGACATGAAAGGAAGCGACGGCATTGAAGGAACGGTCAGTCTATATTTTCGAATGGTCGCCGCGAACGCATATCGACCCGTTCCATACGCATGATCATCTGGAAATCGGGTATTGCCTGTCGGGAACAGGAACATTTTATTTCGGAGAAAAGCGGTATTCGGCTCAGCCGGGTGACGTGTTTGTCGTCAACAATACGGAGCGGCATGCCGCCTCCTCCGATCCGTGCAACCCAAGCAATTACTTTTTTATCTACTTCGATGCCATGATTATCGAGCAGACGGATCCGGAGCTTCTGCTTCCGTTCGTCTATTATCCGCACCAGTTCCACAACCGCATTGCCGGACATCTGCCTGTCGCCGCCAGCATCGGCGCGCTGTTCCGGCAAATATGGGAGGAGGATCGGCAGAAGCAAAGCGGCTATAAAGGGATGATGCGAAGCAAAATTATCGAGATATGCGCGCTGCTGCTGCGCCACTATGGGGAGTTCACGCCGCTTGCGGAACGGAGCCGGGCGATTGCATCGTATTACCGCATCAAGCCGGCTTTGGATTACATGAAGGAGCGTTTCCGGGAGCCGCTGACCCTGTCCGACGCGGCCCGCGTACTGTCGTTGAGCCCGTCCCGCACCCGCCATCTGTTCACAGAAAAGCTCGGCCAGGGGTTTAAGGAGTATTTGCTTCAACTGCGCGTCAATGAAGCGAAGCGGCTGCTTGCGGCCACCGATTTGCCGATCGCCGACATCATGCATGCCAGCGGGTTCCAAAGCCAGGCCCCGTTCTATCGGACGTTCAAGCAGTTGGTTGGGGCAACGCCGAATGAATACCGGTCGAATGCAGCAAAGTTAGCCCTTTTTGATAAGAATCCGGCTGATCTTGGGAAGACGATCGAGTAGCCCCCGGCTTACAATGATACTGCAACGGTTGGAGCACAAAAAGATGCGAAACGGAGAGTGGAACGATGGCGTCTGTGGATGTGTTATACGGATGGGTACGGGAGGAAATCAAGCAGCGCGAGGAGGAGGGCTGCCCTGTCGAAGGTTTTCATGCCAAGCTGGAGGCGGCTGCCGGCGATGAAGGAAAGCTGATGGCCGTATATGCGGAGCTCTCGGCGCTGGAACCCGCGGCCGATTTCCCTTATACGGAGCCGAACGGCTTGGCCGAGATCCGTGCCGAGCGGCCGGAGGGCCCGCGCAAGCTGCAGGCCAATTGGACCGAGGCCGAATGGCAGGACAAATTCCACGGGGCGTGGCTTGGCCGATGTGCCGGCTGCGCGCTCGGCAAGCCGTTGGAGATCGGGCCTTACATGTACGGCGCCGACGACAAACCCGGCTGGGCCAACATCCGGCTCTGGTTCGAAGGTGCGGATGCCTGGCCTATCCGCGACTACACGCCAGCCCATTCCCGGGCGGAGAAGGAACACGGCCTGGGGCTCGCTCCGTATGGCAGCAGAAGCGTGCGGGACACGATCGGCTTCATGGAAACGGACGACGATATCCGTTATACGGTCCTTGGCCTGCTTATGCTGGAGGAGAAAGGAAGCGATTGGGACTCATGGGATATAGGGAAACTGTGGCATGCGCGGTTGACGTACGGACAAGTGTGCACAGCCGAGACGCAGGCTTATCTCAATTTTGCGCATGTGACCGAATACGATAAGCCGGATGATTGGAAGGAAAAAATCGACTGGGTGCGAATGCATTTGAATCCGTTCCGCGAATGGATCGGGGCGCAGATCCGCGCCGACGGCCTTGCCTACGGTGCGGCAGCCCACCCGGAGCTGGCCGCCGAGTTCGCCTGGCGCGATGCTTCGTTCTCCCATGTGAAGAACGGCATCTACGGCGAGATGTTCGTAGCGGCGATGATTGCGGCCGCGTTTGCGGAGACGGATGCGGAGCGAATCGTCGAGATCGGGCTAAGCGAACTTCCGGCCAATTGCCGGCTGGCGCATGATGTCCGCAAGGCGGTGGCCATTGCCCGGACGGCCCCCGATCAGGTGGAACTGGTGGAACGAATCTGGGAAGCGTTCAAGCATTACCATCCGGTCCACACGATCAACAATGCCGCCCTGTGCGCGGCGGCACTCGTCTTCGCCCGCGGCGACTATGAGCTGGCGATTACGACGGCGGTGCTGGGCGGCTGGGACACCGATTGCAACGGCGCGACGGTCGGCTCGATTATGGGGGCCATGATCGGGGCGAAGCGGCTGCCGGAACGGTGGACGGCGAAGCTGAACGATACGCTGTACGCGGACATCAGCGGCTTCCATCCGATCGCCATCTCGGAATGCGCCCGCCGCAGCTACGAGGTGTTCCGGAAGATTAGCGGGCAAGCGCTGAGTTGAACGGGACGGAAAGTCAACTGCCTGTCCAATGAGAACCAAACCGCCTGGCTATCAGGCGGCTTGGCCGTTTTGCATAATGTGGAATATTTCATACAGAAACTGACACAAAAGTGTGATAAGATAGGTGACTCATTCCATGTCAAGCAAGGATAGGAATAGAACAGGAGGAGACATCGTCTTGAGAAAAACACGCATTTTTTTCATCGCGTTATGCATCATCGTTATTAGTTTGTCAGGCTGCTCCCCATCGCCCACGAAGGAGGAGACCAAGCCTAACGGTACGATTCCGTTCATCAATGCTACGTATGCTTTAATTACGGTAGATAACGGAGTCGATCCGAAGCTATTCGGCGGAGTGGAGCCCTCCTCGGCGAATGCAGAGATGATGAAGGAGGTTCTCCAAGACTCATGGAGCATCACCGATGCCGCGAGTGCGGAGTCGACAATTCAATGGCTGCTTACGGAAGGGCATAATGCCGAATTTATGGCGTATATGGATGAGTATCTTGCACGCAAGGATGAATTTAATGACATAATCGCTGAAATGAAAACATCCTCGAATCCAACGCCCGAAGAAATCAAATTTACGGAAGGCGTCGAATTATTCGCAAAGGTACATACTACATCCCCGGAATACGGCATCGCTGCTTGGGATTTATGCCGGGCGACAGATCGCAAGCTGGTCCTACATTGCCGGGTATATCCCGTATGAACATGCCGTAGAGTTAAGCATAGAGGCGGCGGAGAAAATGCGTGAACGATTCGGTTCATGGGAAGACCTGATAGGCAATTATCTCCTTGGCTATCAATATTGGTCCGAAGACAGTCCAAGCGACCCGAGTTCCAATCTTGTGAGAAGACAGAAAATTTATGCGGATCTGTTGAAAAGCCCCGACAACCCTTACAGTATAGATTGGAACACGTCGCTGAGCATGCCAGCTAAAAAATAGGCCGCACCATACCAGTCAGCACGAATGCGCAGCCAGTAATAGGAAAGCAATAGAGTTCCTGCCGGCGCCAGGCAGAGCTCTATCGCTTTTGGAGTAAGTGCCAATATGTTAATTCGCATTAATGATTATTCAGATGGTTGTTGGCTGAAAGCTGTTTCCATGTTGTATTGAGCCAGGTTGAAAATAGGTCTTTCTCCTCGAACTGCGGATAGTGGGCAGATTGTTTGAACAGCACAAACTCCTTTACCGGAGCTTCCAAGGCATCGAAGTATTCTTTGGCTGCTCTCGCCGATGTCATATAATCATATTTCCCCATAACAAAATAAGCAGGATTCTCTAGCTTTTGTACGATTTGAACAATATTCGTTCGTGCTTCCTCCGCCATTAACATACCCTGTGTCGCGGAGACCCCTCTTAAAAACCGAATCACATCAAGCAAGTTATACTCGGGACGGAGGAGGAACCCGTATAATAATCCATGTTATGATCAATTAATCTGGCAGCGCCGCCATATTTGCGGACCAAATTCCTTGGAGTGATCGCCTCTCCTTTTTCGATCAAACCCCGCGCAAGTTCTAATTTTTCCGCATCTTTCGTATTTCCCGCTGCCGCGTTGATCATAGTGTACGATCGTAAAATCCTCTTCGAGGGCTTCTTGATACTTGCCCACATAAGGAATTTCGGAACACCCTGGCCCCCATGAACAAAAATGACAATCGGATTGCGCCGATCCGTCCCTCTAATCATGACTTCATGGCCGGCACCGTTAATTTCAACCTGCTCTAATGTGCTTATGCTGTTCTTACCATCAATGCAAGGTGTCCACGTCGGAAAGATGAGACCTGCAGCAATCAGCAGTGCCAAGGCCAAGATACTAATCTTCCATATTTTTGCGAGTTTTCTTTTCATCCCAACATTCCTTTTATCCAATTTGATATCAAGCGGGACGCCTTCCATAGAAAGAAGATGACTCCCGATGAATTAAAAATCCATATTCTGTAAGTTTATCGATATAAGTATTTTTCGTCCAGTGCTTATGTCTAAAGGAAGAGTATGTAGGAGACGCTGTATAATCTACGAACATCTTGGATCTCCCGTTACAGGAGGGCCGGAGGTGTATCGAGTTGCATGTTTCTGATTCTATAACTCAAAAGGGAACCTATTTGATCGGGGAAGTGTCCACAATGATTGGAACGACAATCAAATCCGTCCATGACTGCGATGAAAACGGATTAGTAAAGCCTACTAGCTATACAAAGGGGGGCATCGATTATATACGACGGAAGATATATGACGATTAGAACTGGTGACAACCTTGCGCTACCTGGATTTTGGAGTTGATGAAATCAGCCAGATCATCTTGGGTGGAATACCGGTTGAAAAAGCATTTGGAGAAGTGCTTGATAGCCCAGATCACGAGCGGGATGAACGTCATCACGTAAGGTAGAACCATTTTCCATTCCGTGCAGCAGCACGAATATGGCGTAAATGACGAAACCAATAAGCAGCCCGCGCTGCGGCTTGTTCTTGAAAAGTAGCAACCATCCGACCAATAGGATGTTAAAGACGACCGATAACATGTCGAAGATCTCATAAGAAAGGAACCTCATCATGTACAGCTTGCTGTGGGCGGATTCCAACGATAGGAGCTCCTGTAAGGGGACATTCAAGCCTTACTTTTCACTCCATCCGAGTGTCAGACCGTATCAGCGCAGATCGGCGAGAAACACAAAAAAGCAGACTCCTCATATTATACTCGCGCCTGTAAGGCGCTTTAACGACACTTGAAGCCTGCCATTTCCTTTTTATACCGACAGAACCGCTATTAGGTTATTCTTCCGTTGAATGTGGTCTCGTTCGCTCCCGCTATCGAACTACCAGAAGTTCACAAGTATTCTGAATTGTTGACAAGGATATTATTTATATACACTGAGACAAGGATATACTTATACTGATTTATATATTTTTAGCCCACTTTATAAGTACACTATCAAAAGGCCTTTGATGAGTTAAACTATTTAAAAAGAACTTCTTTTCATCTTGAGGAAGTCCAGAAACTCCATATATAAACGCCATCTTTTGCCAGGGATCCATGCTTTGATAATTTTCTTTTTGCTCACGCAACCAATCATAAGCAGAGTTTTGATGTGCCGCAAGTAATATTTCTCTTCTAGCAAAAGGCTCACTTACAGGGAATTTATTAACTAGATACGAAAAATGATTAATGTATTCATTCTTTGTAAACAAACTTAATATAGATAACCGGAAAAATTCATTATGCACTACTTCCTGAGAATCAAGAAGTTTCAATAGTTGTTCTCCAATATAAACCCATTGTTCTGCACTGATGGATTGAACGGAAGCAAGATATGCACATATATTTGCAAAACATGGACTCAATTGCGATATATTACTAAGTGAAATTTCAATCGCACCTGGATGACCAATTTGAGCCAACCTTCTATAAAACCACCTAAGTCGTATGTAATCTACTTCTTTTTGATCGATGTATTCCTGAATAATCTTACTAATTATTTGTTCAGTAAGCGATTCCCAGTCTTCTTTTGAGATCTCGCTATATGTAATAGTTCTATAAGGATCGCCATTAGAGTATTTTCTTATTAATTTGAGAATTTTATCTTCATCTTTATTGATCGGTCGGTCCTCAATCATTTCATTACATAAATCTCTAAAATGATTAGAACTATATACTTTGGTCTTGTGTCGTTGTAACATTAATCGTTGCTGTTTGTCCAAAATGGATGCTATTTTAGCAAGAGCAATTTTTGCGGATTGCGATGAGTCACAGAACACTAAAATATCATCAGCATATCTGAGAAAATCTATTCCTTGCGTATGTAGGCTATTGTCTATTGGTATCATTGCCGCTTCAGCTAAAAGATGAACAGCATGAGGGCCAATTGGAATACCTCTGGATACATTCGCTGTAGTAGAGTTAAGCAACTTAATAATCCACTTTGTCTCCTGATTTGGAAATCCGGATTCACGTAACTGATTTTCAACAATATGATGGTATATTTGATTATAATAGTCTGCAATGTCGCAGTATAATACAAATTCATATGTGCGGCTCTTTTTATATGCAGTTTTCCAAAAATCATTCCATGCTGTTTTTGATGAGTATAGACCATGGTTTATATCTGGTGAAAATCTATAGCTATATACAATATTATTGTGTAATCTCCTAGCTTCGATCCCAGCTCCAAATTGATGAATTATCGAGGTAAGTAGAATGCTATCTTGTGGATCTAATTGTGTGGCTTGTCGGTAAGAAATCTCGTCTTTGGGAACAATAAATCTTCTACAGGCTCCGGGAGTAAACTGTGTTAAGTCTTTGCCTTCAATCAGCGCTACAAAATCATCAATATGGCTAGATATTGCGTTAATCTCTAAAATTGCAGGAAACAAGTCTCCATCTGAGTGATTTTGAATAAAGTTTATTGCCCAACTTATAGAGTCTTTAGTCAACATTATACCAATTATCCCCTCCAAAAATTTTAGTTCAACATTCACAGAGAGCATTAAAAACTTAAATCCACTATATCATTCCAATAAACCCATTGTATAGAGAGCGAATTGTTAACTGCCCATTTTACTTGTTGACTTTACCCATCTCGATATGCCCCTACCTAAAAGGGATACTTTTAAAACTTTAAAAATTCAGCAGAGGCACTGTTCATAGTCACGATTCCTTCAGTGGCCGTCGCATAATACTTTAGCTCTTTCCCCCATATTCGTTGACTCCCTGTTGATTAGAGCATAAAAAAATACATCGCCCAAGCCACCATAGCTTGAGGCGATGTACCTCATCCCTAATACTCTGTGTGTCTTCCGTTCTTATTCTTCTCCAGTCGCAATCTCGTTTTCCGGATACGAGCTCCAATCGCTCCAGCTCCCGGCATACAAGCGGACCTGCGGGTAGCCAAGCTCATGCAGCGCCAGCACATTCGGACAGGCGCTGACCCCGGATCCGCAATAGACGATGACCTCGCGTCCCGCTTCCAGCGCTTCCACAAGAGCAGCGAGCTGCTCCCGGCGCTCCTCTTCCGGCTTCCAGGCGCCGCGCTCATCGACATTATCCTTCCAGAACTGATGGATCGCCCCTGGAATATGCCCCGCCTTCGCATCGATCGGCTCGGTCTCGCCCCGATAGCGCGCCACGTCGCGCGAATCGACGAGCAGCACATCCGGCCGGCCCAGCTTCTCCCGGACCTCCTCCATGCTCGCCAGCATGTCCGCCCGAACCTTCGGCACGAAGGCGGCGGGCACGACAACCCGTTGCGCGTCGGTGACCGGGTACCCGGCCTCCTTCCACGCCGTGAAGCCCTCTTCCATCACATGGACGGCGTCATGGCCCAGCCAACGCAGCATCCACCACAGCCGCGAGGCATACATCCCGCCTTGATCGTCGTATGCGACGACCCGGCTGGCATTGCTGATGCCGGCCCGGCCGAGCCGTTCCGCCAGTACGGCCGGATCAGGCAGCGGATGACGGCCGCCATGGGCTTCCACCGGTGCCGACAGGTCCGTATTCAGATCAAGATAGACGGCGCCCGGGATATGAGAGGAGGCATAATCTTCTCTCCCCGCCTCGGGCCGCCCGAGGTCGAAGCGGCAATCGACGATGACGATATCAGGCTCATACATTCGGGCTAACAGCCATTGCTTGGATACGAGAATTGGTCTACTCATATAGTGCCTCCTTCATCATGTACTGCTTATGCCTAGTGTAGCACAGAGACTGAACCGCAGTTTATCTCTTTCGCGCCGTGACGTTTACCATGGGCCGTTGCACCGCTTGCTGCCTAGTGCTCTGCCTCCCTCATTGTCAAGCTGATGCAAACATGCGAAAATAGCAACTAAGAAAAATCAAGCAACAGAATGCACAACCTGGAACCGACGCCGCGTCGTCCGGTATCTCCTGTGTAAGGAAGTGATTGCATTGCCGGCTTCTTACCGCCATTCCCCGTCCCGCCCGCCGAGGCTGCCCTTCCGGGTGCGCCCGATGACCGAGGAGGACGGCGCACATGTCTGCTCATGGACCTATGAGCCGCCTTATCAACTATATGGATTCCTCCCGTGGGAGCAAATGAAGGCCCTCGAAGTCGAGTTCGGCGATGCCCGCATCCGGAGCGAACAGTATGGATCGGTGACGGACGCCGACGGAGAGCTGTTCGGCTTCGCGCAATTCTTCCCTCTGCTCGGCGTGACCCGTCTCGGGCTGGGGATGCGCCCCGATCGGCTTGGTCAAGGATATGGCGTGTCCTTCGTTCAGGCGATCGTCGAAGAAGCCCGACGGCGCCATCCCGGCGATATGATTGATCTGGAAGTGCTGACCTGGAATGAACGGGCAATCCGCACATACCGGCGCGCCGGATTCCGGATCACCGATACGTATACGCGGCAGACGCCGACAGGGCCCGGCGAATTTCACTGCATGGTCTATCACCCGTAGCCCCGCCCGCGCTCATCCGAGTGCGGGCCCATCAGGTCAAGGCGACGCTGGCCACGGTCGCACTGCCGACGACGACCTCGATCAGGTGGAATTGGGGGTCATACTGCACGCTGCCGCTGCCAATGAACAGCAGCCGTTCCTGTCCGAGCCCGTAAAACACATCATCCGCGAGCGCCTCCAACACTTCATGCCGCTCCCGCTCCCCCAGGGCTTCCCAGTCCTCCTGTTCCATGTCGAAGAACTGATAACCGTCCGGAATTAGCCCAACGGCCCCGACCAGATCCTCCAATATATCTTTATACGGTCTTCCGTAAGCCACGCCCATAATCATGCTGCCCCTTTCTGTTCACGCTTGTCTGTTTACCTCGTATTGTAGCACAGGTGAAGCGGCTTTCTCGAACCCGGCTGCAAGGAAAAGGCCTGCGCACCCATCCGGCATGCACAGGCCTCTTCGATTCGAATGGATACGCTCCGCCACCGGATTCATCGCTTAACGGACATGGCTGCGATCAGCTCCTCTGCCGTCAGGACCGTACCGGGGAGCCCCCACCGCCTCCCGAGCTGCGTCGCATACGGCGTATCGAGACCGGCTTCCCGAAGAATCTCCGGCCGGGAGAATACGTGGCGCGTCTCGTCGTCCATCAACACTTGGCCCCGGTTAAGGACGACGGTCCGTTCGAAAAGAGCCGCAGCGAAGTCCATATCATGCAATATCGCCAGCACGAGCTTGCCCTGCCGCTTCAGCTGCTCGATAAGGCCGCCGATCCGGCGCTTGCCCGCATCGTCCTGAGCGATGGTCGGCTCGTCCAAAATAAGAATATCCGTATCCATGGCAACAATCGAGGCGATGCTCACGAGCTTCTTCTCGGACAAGCCGAGATCGTGGGGATTCATCTCCCGGCGCGCGCCCAGGCCGACCATGTCCAGCGCCGCCATTGCCCGCTCCTTCGCCTCGGACGTGCTCCGCTTCAGGTTAAGCGGCCCGAACATGACCTCCTCCAGGACCGTGCGCTTGCATATCTGATCATTCGGGTTCTGGAAGACAAGCCCGATTCGGCCGGCCAAACCGGCGACCGTTGCTTCCTTCGTACGTATCCCGCACACGGAAATTTCCCCGGCCGTCGGTTGAAGCAGCCCTTTGAGCAGCTTGACCAGCGTCGTCTTGCCGGCGCCGTTCTGGCCGATTATCGCCGTCGCCCGCGCATCGAGATCCAACGTGATATCGTGCAGCACCGGCTGGTCCGGGTTATATTCGAAGTGCATATTCCGGATGCGAATCATCTCACTCACCCCGCTCCCCCTCTTCCGCGCCTGCCGCCGGGCTTAAGCCGTTCTTCCCGCCGCGCGCCGCCTCATAAGCCTGGGCCGCTTCTTCGAGGGTTACCGGATACGTATCCCTGCCCGGGGTGCGCAGCCCGAGCTCGCGGCATACCTGAGTATAGACGGGCGGCTTGACCCCGTATTCCGCCAGATCGGCCCGGGAGAACAGACGGGACGGCGTATCGATGCCAATTAGGCTCCCTTCGTGCAGAAGAACGATTCGATCCGCGTACGCGGCGAGCTTCTCCATCTTGTGCTCCGCCAGAATGACCGTCATTCCCTCCCGGCTCAGGCTCTGAACGGCCTGGAATACTTCCTCCGAGCCCTGCGGATCAAGCTGCGAGGTCGGCTCATCCAGCACGATGACCTGCGGCCGCATCGCAATGACGCAGGCGATGGCCACCCGCTGCATCTGGCCTCCGGACAGGTCGAATGGGTGCCGCTCCTTGTACTCGTACATATCGAGCAGATGAAGCGCATGATCGATACGCTCGATCATCTCGTCCCGCTCCACGCCCAACTGCTCCAAGCCGAAGGCGACCTCCTCATACACCGTCAGCTTCGCTCCCGTCACCTGCGTGAACGGATTCTGGAACACAATGCCGACATGGCGTATCATCTCATCTACGCCGCTCTCCGCGACATCGAATCCTGCGATGCCTACCCTGCCTCCGTATGCGCCCTTATAGAAATGGGGCACCAGCCCAGTGAGCGCCTGGCAGAAGGTTGTCTTGCCCGCTCCATTGGCACCGATGATCCCAATGAATTCCCCGGCCTCCACCGTCAGCGAGATATCATTCAGCGCCAGCCTCTCCGTGGACGGGTAACGGTACTTGAGATGCTCCACTTCAATCAGATTCATGCGAAGATCCTCCATAGAAGAGCGGCGGCGACGATGACGAGCATCGCCAGCCGGAGAGTTCCGGCATGCCGGTACCGCTTCTCCTCATTCAGAAATGTTTTGCGCCCGGGCACGTTGAAGCCCCTCGCCTGCAGCGCCAGCGTGCGCTCCTTCGTATCGAGCAGCGCGCTGAGCACGACCGGGCCGATAAGCGGAAGGAACGCCTTGATGCGTGTCATCAACCGTCCTTCCGTCTCTACCCCCCGCGCACGCTGCGCATCGGTGATCGTGCCGACAGCCGCCATCATCTGCGGAATGATCTGGAACACGGAGTTCAGCACATAGCCGATACGGGGCGACAAGCCTCTGCGGACGAGGGCTTCCACCAGATCGGACGGCTTCGTGGTCAGGACGAGGATAAGGAAGGCCCCGACAATATTCAGAGCCCGGAAGCTGATGCCGAGGGCGAACAGCAAGCCTTCCTTATAGAACGGCCAGCTCCCGATCGTGAACAGCGCCGTCTCATTCCCGACATGGAAAAATCCCTGGATAATAACCACCGTCGCCAGCACGAAGCTGACGAAGCCAATCACCGCCAGGCCCCGCCGGAACACCCTTCCTGCGGCAAGCAGCCCGAAGCTGAACGCCATACACACCCAGGCCGCATGGAGGGAGGGCACAATGATGGGAATCGCGATCGCCGCCGCGATATAGGCCAGCTTCGTTATCGGATCGACGCGATGGACAGCCGAGTCTTTTTCCACGTACAAGCTCATTGATTTCATGAATCCCCCACCTTTGCCAACCGCTTGCGGACGGTTACAGCTTCTCGATATCTCCGCTATCCTTGTACATATTCATCAGACTGCTCGGAAGCACGCGGTATATCCCGTAAGCGGCAAGTACGGTAATGAGCTTATCCGGCAGATCGACGACCAGTTCATCCAGGAAGGAAGCGAGCCAGACCGATCGGGTCCCTTGCAGCACATAACCGAAGACGATATCGCCCCAGACATTCCCCGTCTGCCCGCCCCAGAACGCCACATTGAGCGGGGTGGAGATAATAACCGCCGTCAATCCTACGGCCAGTCCAATGACGGCCGCCTTGCCCCAGCTCGATATCCAGCCCTTGGAGGCCATAATCCCGGCTACCAGGCCAATAAAGACGCTTGTGAGGGCATAGACAAACGAGATTGGATCCATCGTGAGACCATAAATGATGTTGTTAATGAGTCCGGACAGCCCGCCGATAACCGGACCCGCCAGCATGCTGGCCAGCACCGTCCCGATCGCATCAAGCCACAGCGGCAGCTTGAGCACGCCGGCGAACAATTTGCCGATGTAGTTAATGCCGACCGCGACCGGGATCAGCACAAGCGCCGCGGTTGAGAATGACCACATACTTCTTTTGGACATCTTGTTCCCTCCTGAAGAATTCATCTTTCTGTTCTAGCTCTTCCCCTGCTCCGCTACAACCTATCCATCTCTGAATTCCTCCTTCATCGCTGCGCCGTTCCGCCAATCATGCAGCACCCGATCGCGGGCACTGCCGGGCTCGGCGGCAACGGCGCCGCCGCAATAATCATGAAGTGTTCCCTTTGAATGCCGAATCATGCGATGATATGGAATCGCTCTCACGATCAAGACGGGAAGTTTCTCCTTGCGGCCGGCATACTGCTTCTCCACTGCTACCGGCAACCTCTGCCCGTCTCTTTCTTCTCACTATATCTTGTTCCCGGGCAAAAGAACAGGTCTTTTGCCGACCCGTTCCGGAAGGAATTTGTAAGGGCTTCACCCCCGGCCGCGACGGGCTTGAACGCCTCCGGAAAGGCGGGATGGATGCCCCCTTTGCCCGGCCTCCCGCCTACCCTTCCTTTTCGCTGCCATTAAAAAAAGGTCCGGTTCTGCCGATAAAAAAGGTAACGTATCAAAACTTTCACGCATTCCGTTGAACGCTGTCGAATGCGGGACGCAGGAAGCACCATTAACTCATGGATGAGGTGTGTATGGAATCATGGAAAAATCAACATTGATCGGTCTGGTCCTTGGCGTCTTGGCCATCTCGCTCGGAATGTACTATAAAGGCGCTCCGATATCCAATTTGGCCAACCCTGCTGCCATTATGATTATTTTTGTCGGTACGGCAGCCTCGCTTTTTATCGGCTTTCCGATGAAGGAATTGAAAAAATTCCCCAAATTGTTGGGTATGATATTTAAGCCCCAGCAGCTGGTTGACCGGGTGCAGTTGATCCAGCTGTTCATGGAATGGGCCAGCATTACCCGCCGCGAAGGCCTGCTGGCGCTCGAATCGAAGATTGACGACATTCAGGATGACTTCCTTCGCAACGGAATGCGGATGATCATCGACGGGAACGACCAAGACTTCGTGCGCGATGTACTAATGGAAGATATTCATTCGACCGAAGAGCGGCACCGCGCGGGTGCGCTTATCTTTTCCCAGGCAGGAACCTACGCGCCGACGCTGGGGGTATTGGGGGCCGTTATCGGCTTGATCGCCGCTCTGGGGCAGATGGCCGATATGGAGCAGCTCGCCCACGCGATCGCAGGGGCCTTCGTCGCGACGCTGATGGGGATCTTCACCGGTTATGTGCTCTGGCACCCGATTGCCAATAAATTGAAGCGGCTGTCGTACAGTGAAATTCAGATTCGGTTGATGATGGTCGAAGGCTTGCTGTCCATCCAATCCGGCGTATCGACGATTGCCATCAACCAGAAGCTGTCTGTCTTCCTGACGCCAAGCGAGCGCGCACAGCTGAACACGAAGGGAGAGGCTGGAGAATGAGCAACAAGCGCCGCCAGTCTCACGATGAACATGTCGATGAATCTTGGCTGATCCCGTATGCCGATATTTTGACTTTGCTGCTGGCCTTGTTCATTGTCCTGTATGGGATGAGCACGGTGGATGCGAAGAAATTCCAAGAGATGAGCCAAGCCTTCAACATCGCCTTCGATAGCGGAGGCGGCGCGGGGATTCTCGATCAGCAGGCTATCATTCCGCCGAACAATGCCAAGAAGGGCATGAAGGATGTGGACCCGAGCACGGCCTCCCGCAATCGGGAACGCTATGAATTTATGGTGAAGGCCAAGCAAGAGCAGGCGGAGCTGGAGACGCTGCGGGACAAGATGAACGAGTACATTGCCAATGGCGGCTTGTCTAACCAACTGAACACCGAACTCAATCATTCGGAGCTGAAAATAACGATTAAAGACAGCGCGCTGTTCGACTCCGGGAAAGCGAGCCTCAAGTCCGACGCCAAGCAGCTGGCCATTACGATCGGAGACATGCTGAAGCAGTACAAGGCCTATGAGATTGTCATCAGCGGGCATACCGACAACCGCCCGATTCGCAACAGCAACTTCGAATCGAACTGGGATCTCAGCTCGGCCCGGGCGCTCAGCTTCATGAAGGTGGTGCTTGAGCGCTCCGAAATCGATCCGAAGCAGTTCAAGGCCGTCGGCATGGGGGAATACCACCCGGTAGCCGATAACCGCACGGAAGAAGGGAAGGCGCAGAATCGCCGGGTCGAAGTCTCGATTCTCCGCAAATTCGTAGAGAAAGACGGGCCGTCAGATCCATCATCCGAACCGGATGCCAAGACGGAGGCTCCATAGACAAGCCGCATCAGAACGTGAACAGAAGAGGGTGCTGCAGCCGGAAGCTTCACGCTCCCCGCCGCAGCACCCTCTTCGTGTCTCTAGGTCGGCCGATTCTCCCCCGCCGGAACAGGCTGCATGTCTGGCGCCGTTCCTGCCGGCGCAGACGGATCGACGGCCGGGAGCGTCACCATAACCTGCGTCCCCCGGTTCAATTCACTCGTAATATCGATACAGCCCCGATGGCTGTGAATAATCCGCTGGCTTACCATCAGCCCCAGCCCGGTTCCCTTCTCCTTGTTGGTGAAGAACGGATCCCCTAGGCGGGACAAGTCTTCCGCCGGAATGCCAATCCCATAATCCTTGATAATGACGATGACGCTGGACGTCCCGCGCGCCTCCACGATCAATTCGATCTCGCCGCCGCCGGGCATCGCTTCCATCGCATTTTTAATAATATTGATGAATACTTGCTTCAGCTGATTCTCCTCGCAGTCCACCAGAGGCACATCCTCATCGAATCGCTTGACGAATTCAATGTTGTGCAGATTGGCCTGACTGTCCAATAGGGAGAGCACGCTGTTCATAATGAGGCGCACATCCTTCGGTTGGAACCGAACCGCCTGCGGCTTCGCCAGAATAAGAAATTCGCTGACGATCAGGTTGATCCGATCCAGCTCGGACAGCATCAGCTCGACATGGCTCGCATTGACACGCTTGGTCTGCTGCTGCAATTGCAGGAACCCGCGAAGCGTCGTGAGCGGATTGCGGATTTCATGGGCGACGCCGGCAGCCAGTTGGCCGACGGTTGTCAGCTTCTCCGATCTCCGAAGCAGCTCCTCCATCCGCTTGCGGTTGGTCATATCCCGCGTAATGCTCGCCCAAGCGATACGCTCCCCTTTCTCGTCATAGATCGGCGATGTGCTCACGCTGACGTCGAGCAGCCGTCCATCCTTCGTCAGCCGATTCGTCTCCCGGTTGCTGACGGATTGACCGTCAACCAGCGCCGCTTCCGATCTGCGCTCCTCCTCCATAGCCGATTCGGGCAATGTGGGCAGCGGCTGTCCTACCACTTCCTCCTCCGTCCAGCCGAACATATCAACGAAGGCTTGATTGACCCGCTTCACTCGGCCTTGCAGATCGGTCACATGGATCGCATCATTGGACTGGTTGATGAACGATTCCAGATGCTCCTTCATCTCGCGATTCTCTTCATAGAGCGCGGTTAACCGGCCGGTAGAGAGCTGAAGGTTGCGGGCCATCATATTGATGCGATGGGCGAGCAGCCCGAGCTCATCCTTCCGTTCGATGTTCAACTGGGTGTCGAACTGGCCGGCGGATATCATATTGACCTTGTTCAGGATTGATTTGATCGGCTTGATAATCATGCCTGCGAACAGATAGCTGCATATCAGCACCGCTTCCAGCAGCAGGACTCCGATCGCGACATTCCGCATCAATTGATCATGCAGGGCCGCATTGAGCGATTCGAAGTCCATGACGACGTTCAGGACGTAAGGATCCTGGGTCTGCGTTCCCTGAATCGGAATAAAGCCTTTAATGATTGGCCGCTGTTGATAGCTGCTCTCATAGAACAGCGGCTTGTCCGCGGCCAGCGCTTCCCTTACATAGCCGACGTCGCGGTTGTCGCGGATATTATAGATCCCGAACAGCACCCGGCTGTCCTGCTGCCGAATATATTGAACGCCGTCGCTCCGCAGCGTAATCTTCGGAATCTGTTCCATCGCCCGCGGATTCAACGCGCTGATCTCGACCACATTCGCCTGGGCGCGAATCGTCTGATGGATGAGCAGATCCGGCTTATTCAGCTCGGAGTACACATCCACATTCCCGTCGCGAATATACGGATTAATAATATAATCCCGCTTGCCGTCGTAATAATAACCCCACTTGTCCATGAATTCCGGGCTGGACGTCGAGATATCGAACGGGCCCGACCAGAAATGATCCATGGTCTGGCCCTCCCGCACCGTGACAGGCTCCCCGTTCAGCATCTGCTCAAAGGCTTTGTACCAATAGCCCCATCTGCGGGTGGACAGTCCGATTTCCTTGAGGTCCGACGACTTCGCGACAATAATATCCTCCCCGTCGGGAGAACGGTGAAGCAAGGAGATATGGGCAACTCCCAATTCCTTTGACAGCTTCTCGAGCTGTTCATTCGTCACCTCTTCCACCTTGGAAGGAAGCTTGTCCGCCGCATAGATGGAAGCAATATATAATTTCTCAGCCAATTGGATCTCAAATGCTTGGGAGGTCTGCAGAGATTGCTTGTAGGAGATATTAATCTGCTGCGCAATCACATCCATGCGCTGCTGCATTTCCTCGATGAGTTTATCCTTGGTGATATTATAGGTGAGGGTCATATGAAGTAAGAGCACGACGAGCACAATGCAAGATATCGAGATGGATAACTTGGCTTTAATCGAAAGTTTCATGCTTCACCTCTATCAGGTTTCGCCGCAAGCTGTGGATAACTAGGACGACTTTTCCTGACAAATGTAGTATTCCACTGGATCTTTACAATCGAATCATATCGTAATTTATAGCATTTTGTCCATGTTTTTTGGAGATAACGCGAATAAAGAGTATAATTGTAGGCATCGGTTGACAGGTGCAGAGACAAAGTGAGCATAGTTATACACAAACTGTGAACATCCTTGGATAATATGTGGATAATTATGTGCGTAAATTATTTTATCCACAGACTTATGCACAGTGTGTTAACAATCCGAATGTCTGTTCGAGGAATAACGGGGGAATCAACAATGGAAGACATGATGGTACATGAACATTGGATGCGTGCTGCCATGGAGGAAGCGAAAAAGGCGGAGGCTATCGGTGAGGTGCCGATCGGCGCCGTGGTCGTCCGGGACGGGCAGATTATTGGCCGCGGCCACAATCTGCGCGAGACGACACTCGATTCCACCGCTCATGCGGAGATGATAGCCATCCGGGAAGCAAGCAGCGCCATCGGGGCGTGGCGGCTGCTGGATTGCACCTTATACGTCACGCTGGAGCCGTGTCCGATGTGCGCGGGGGCGCTCGTTCAGTCCCGCTTGCCGCTTGTCGTCTACGGAACGGCCGATCCGAAGGCCGGCTGTGCCGGAACGCTCATGAACCTGCTGCAGGAGCCCCGCTTCAATCATCGGGTCGACATTATCGAAGGCGTGCTTCAGGAGGAGTGCGCTGCGATGCTGACCGATTTCTTCCGCCGTCTGCGCAAGAAGAAATCATAAACATGCGCCTGGGCTGGCAAGGCCCCGAAGGAATCGAGGCACTAAGCGGCGGATTCCGAAGGGCAGGCATGGCCGGCCCCGGATAGACGTGCCATGCGGGTCCCGAAGCCAGGCCAGGCGCTCTCCTTCGGCTACAAATCCTTCTTCGCGAACCCAATCGCTGAGATGGCATAAGACACGCCATACAAGAGAAGCGATCCCCCTACGCTCAGGACGGAGATCACGCCCAATGACATACCGTCGTCCCTGCCCAGATCTCTCGCCAGCTGGCTCAGAATTCCGGAAGATCCGAACAGAACAATCATCATGAGAATCGTGGCTACCATGCTCTCCTTATCCCCCAGCAACAGATAGACCGGAATGTTGACGCTCAGGAGCACGATAATCAACGCGAGCGTCCACGCGATACCGGCTGGTTGAAGATCATACGAACCGCCCATAAGCTTCACTCCTGCCGACAGCACAATTCCAATCACGAGACCCGCCCCGGTATACAATAGGCCGGTAACATATTTGGCTTTGACGATCTCCGTTCGTTTGACCGGCAAGCTGTAAATAAAGCGGAAACCCTCATTTCTTTTGTCAACTGACAGATTATTAATAAAAGCTATAGCGGTTCCCATCATGCCGGCAAACACCAGATTGTGAACTATCGAATAAGTAGAAAAGGAAAAAATGGCGACAAATATCAGCAGAAAAGCCAGGGATCGCACTGAAATGAACATTTCCTTCCTAATAAGCAGCATCATGAGAAAATCCCCCCAGACTGAGTGCGTGTCGAATAGAACATAATATCCTCCAGCGAAGGCCGCTCGAAGGCCGCTTCCTTGCCGAATGCTTCCATTGCTTCCCTCCGTTCCCGCACAAGGCCCTCGAAGCCGACCTCGGTCTCCCGGATGCCAATGAACATCTGGCGGACATCATCATCCAACAACCGCGAATCGCCCTTCACGATCGCGTACGTGTCGAACAACTGGTCCTTCTCTCGATGGAACAGCACCCGCCCTTCATGAAGAAAAAGCACATAATCTGCCGCCCGATCCAGATCTGTCGTCACATGGGTGGAGTACAAAATCGTCCGATCCCCCTGCTCCATCCACTCCAGCAATAGCTCGAGCAGTTCCCTCCGGAATACCGGATCAAGACCCGCCGTAGGCTCATCCATCAGCAGAAGCCTCGGATGATGGGACAACGCCATGACGATCGAGAATTTCATCTTCATTCCTTTGGAGGCTTGACCTACCTTTTGCTTCCCGGACAAGCCGAAGCGATCCATCAGCCGCTTGTACAGCGCCTCATCCCAATTCGGATAGAACGGAGCGATGATACGCTTCATCTCATCCATGCGGAACTGATAGTAGAAATGACTCTCATCCGAAATATAGCCGACCTGCCGCTTAATGTCCCGCTCCCGATCCGGCATCTCCATGCCAAGCAGCTTAACGGTGCCCTGGTGGGGCTTGACGATATGAAGGAGCATGCGAAGCAGCGTTGACTTGCCGGCTCCATTGGGCCCGATTAGCCCGGTTATATACCCTTGCTCCACCGTGAAGCTGATATTGTCCATGCGTCGGGTCGGATACTGCTTCGTTATCCCCTGAACTTCAATTGCGTTCATTCCTCTTCCTCCTCATACAGCAAGCGGATATGTTCCATCAGGTCGGCGTAGGATACGTTCAGCGCCTTGGCCTCCTTCACGGACTCCTCCAGCTTCATCTCCATCTGATGAAGCCGCTGCTCCCGCACCAGCTCCGGATTCTCGCCGGATACGAACGATCCCCGCCCTACCATGCTGTCGATGAACCCTTCCCGCTCCAGCTCCTCGTATGCGCGCTTCGTCGTGATGGCGCTAATCTGCAAATCCTTCGCCAATCGACGTATCGAGGGCAGCGGGGTTCCCGGCGGCAAGTCTCCATTGAATATCCCCGTTCGGATCTGCCTCGCAATCTGTGCATAAATCGGCTCGTCCGTCGATGATACGATGCGAATATGAATCATTGGGTATCCACTCACCTTACATATTGTATATAGACATTATATACATTATGCGAAAAGAAAGCCAACGGCAACTGGTGATTGATCGCCAGGTCCGGCAAGTCCATCTGCCGGACTCCATAAGAAAAACCGGCTCTCGTTAGGAGAGCCGGTTTTCTTCCCGCTGTGTCATTAATATCCAGCAAACATTTCCTCTAATTGGTCCATTGTGATGGCATCCGCTGGCTTGCCGATTTTGAATTCAACCGGCTTGTTGATGTTCGTATATTGGTTCGTCATCTTGGCGGCGATTTTCACTTTGTCGCCATCTTCCGTGAACTCCAGATTCACTACGGCACGTTGGTACGTTGGATATTGATCCTTATTGATGGCGGTCAACAAGCTGAGCTCATTAATCTTCATCGTTTCTTTAATCTCCGCAATACCCTTCTTCAACTCGTTATCATCCGTAGCGATTTCCTTCTTCGCTTCTTCGATATCCGCCTTCTCCAGCTCGAACAGCTTGAGATACTCATCCTTGTTCAGCGCGTCGAGCGCGGCAGGAAGCGCCTCCTTCACCAAGGTCGTCGCGAATTGATCGAAATTGTCGTTGTTCACGTTGAACTTCACGATTTGATTCACATCGAGACCTTCCGGCAGAGCAGCCTCCTTCTTGTCGACGTTCACGAAGAACGCTTTCTCGTCGAACTTGCCAAGCACGGCCTTCACCAGATCGTTGGACGCATTTTGCATCGTCTTCATGTCTGCTGCCGTAGGCAATGGTTCGCCGGATTCTTCAGCCAACTGCTTCAGGTCGAACTCAATGAACTTGCCAACGATTTCGGTTGGCATCGGAAGCATCGGAATGTTTGGCACTTTAATCCACATTTTGTCTTCCGTCATCACCATTGGAAGCGTGAACGTCATGGCCATATCGCCCTGGAGCTTCACTTCCAGGTTCGCTTCAAGCTGCAGCGGCTCCTGCTGTACGGCGCCGGAGATTTTCAGCTCCGCGTTCTTCAGCATGCTCATGACCATCTGCGCGTTCGGATCAGTCGCGCTCGCTGCATTAATTTGCAAATCATCAATAACGATGGATGTTTCGAATCCATATGATTTCAATTCAAGCGCCTTTTCAAATGCGCCTTCAACCGCCGCTCTCGGAGCAGCCGTTTTGGCCCCGCACCCCGCGATGATGAGAGCGAAGACGAAGAAGATCGCCAACGCGCCCTTGTACCATCTTTTCATGTTTACGTTCAGCTCCCTATCCCAATTAATCATGTCTGGATAACCCAATCCATATTAACCTATACGAATCAATTTGAAAAGAGTTCCAAAGATTTAAAAATCGTGACTTGCAGCGCAGACATGCGAAAAATGTCCTATTCCCCTGCTTCCTAGTGAATATCTTTCTTTTTGAAGCGTCCGCCCTTCACGTCATGAATATTGCCGATCGCCAGGAACGCCTGCGGATCCTGCTCCTCGACGATGGATTTGAGCTTCGCTTCCTCCAGCCGGGTAATGACCGTAAAAATAATCTTCTTCTCGTCGCCGGAGAAGCCGCCTTCCCCGTTCATATACGTCACCCCGCGGCCCAGCCGGCTCAGGAGCGCATCGCCGATGGCCTTATAGTTCTCGCTAATAATCCACACCGCTTTGGAATCGTTTAAGCCTTCTACGGTAATATCAATCATTTTGAACGCAATGTAATAGGCAATCAGCGAGTACATCGCCCGATCCCAGCCGAAGACGAAGCCTGCGCTCGTCAGAATGAACAGGTTGAAAAACATGACGATTTCGCCGACAGAAAAAGGCGTCTTTTTATTCAGCAAAATGGCCACGATTTCCGTACCGTCCAACGAACCGCCGAAGCGGATCACCAAGCCTACGCCGATCCCTAGAATGATGCCCCCGAATACCGCTGCCAGAAATGTATTCTCCGTGAACGGCTGCACCGGATGCAGCAAAGCGGTGCTGAACGACATGACAGCGACGCCAAGCAAAGTTGATAACGCAAACGTTTTTCCGATCTGCTTGTATCCCATGATCAGAAACGGAAGGTTAAGAAGAAAGAGAAATACGCCAAGGGGCACGGATGTGACATGGGACAAAATAATGGATATCCCGGTCACTCCTCCATCGGTAATCTGGTTCGGAACGAGGAATAATTCCAGCCCGACACCCATCATGATCGAGCCGAGCGCAATGAATATAATCTGCCGCAGCATCTTGGCAAAGCCCATCTTCGTATGCTGGTAAGGCGGCTGCAGCGCCGCCACGGCCGCCGCAGGATCTAATCCCTCAATGGACGCTGCCAACATGGCGTTGCTATTATGTCCTGCGCCGGCTTGCTCATCGCAAGCGCGCTGCGATTGCTCTGCTAATCCGGATTGTTCCTTCAGGGGTTCTGTCATCGCATTCACCTCTCTACTATGTCGTACCTATTATTATATCGGAATAGAGCCTGGTTCGGTTGCGGTTGGTAAAAATTTTTCAATCTCTTTATTCCTGGATCAAAAAACGGCCTCCTTCCCGTTGAGGAAAGAAAGCCGTGAACTCACTGCGCATGAAGGCTTACGATCGATGATTAACTCAGCCTTCCGGGTTATTATGGCTTACATGATTGGCGGTCTTGACCTTCTTGGAGCCCGACAAGGGCTCTTGAATGCCTTGGCGCCCTTCCGCCTCACGATGGCGGACCGGCTGCTCCGCGGCGGGAACCGGGACTGACTTCGGCTTGCTCATGGAAAACCACGTTCCTTTCCAAATGTAGTTAATAGTGCTCCAGATCGGTAGGCTTGTCATGATTCAATGCGTCCTGATGCCTGCGGTCATTCCGATCCTGCTGGATCTGCTGTGCATGATGCGAATTGACCGGATCGGTATCGAGATCATCAATCACGTTGCGCAAATTTTTATCCCGATTTCGCTTGTCCATTCTTACCCTCCGTTCACCGTCGTATCGCCATGATGGGTCAGATCGTGAAGATGCTGGGCACACTCATGAATATGTCTCATGTAATCCTGCGCCATCTCCTGCACCGGTTGGGTGCGCTCGTCAATATGCACGCCGTCGCGCTCGACATCAATCAGCTTCAGGTCAACCTCCCGTGAGTCAACATAGCTGCAGTGGAAATCGAAGGTATAGCTCTGACGCCCGTCGCTGTCGATATGAATGAGAAATGCGTGCGGATTCGCGGCATCCGGCAGAACGGTCGCTTTGTTGCCCGGCTCTAATTTGTTCGTCAATGTTTGCTGCCATGCAGCCACCAGCTGATGCTGATCCACTTGTACGATATCATTGTCGTTCATGACCACACCTCCACTATTCCTTTACAGTGTGCGGCGCGAGCCCCGATTTTATACTATGGCGAGGTCTCCCGTACGGCTTCAATGCCGGTATATGCAAAAAAACCTTTGCCATGCCGGCAAAGGCTTCGTTATTATCGCTATAATGGCGGAGAGGGTGGGATTCGAACCCACGTGGGCTTGCACCCTAACGGTTTTCAAGACCGCCCCGTTATGACCGCTTCGGTACCTCTCCATTGGTTGACTGCCCGATTCAAGTCGGACAGTCTATATTTTAGCATGATTGAATTATCTGCGCAACTGTATCTATTTGGTTACGGAACCAGGCGCTCCAATCCCCCCATATACGGACGCAGCGCTTCCGGAATGACGACACTGCCGTCAGCCTGCTGATAATTTTCCAATATCGCGGCAACCGTACGGCCGATCGCGAGCCCCGAACCGTTCAGCGTATGAACGAATTCCGGCTTCGACTTCGCATCGCGGCGGAAGCGGATGTTCGCCCGCCGCGCCTGGAAGTCCTCGAAGTTCGAGCAGGAGGAGATTTCACGGTAAGTACCGCTGCTTGGCAGCCATACTTCCAGATCGTACGTCTTCGCCGAGCTGAAGCCGAGGTCGCCCGTGCAGAGCGCCATGACGCGATAAGGCAGCTTCAGCTGCTGCAAAATGCTCTCGGCGTGGCGAGTGAGCGATTCCAGCTCTTCATAGGAGTCCTCCGGTTTGACCAGCTTGACCATTTCGACTTTATTGAACTGATGCTGGCGGATCAATCCGCGCGTATCGCGTCCCGCCGCTCCGGCTTCGGAACGGAAGCAGGCGCTGTATGCCGTATAGTACCGCGGCAGCTCCTCCACGTTCAGAATCTCTTCCCGATGCAGATTCGTGACCGGCACTTCCGCGGTCGGGATGAGGAAATAGTCCGTCCCTTCCAGCTTGAACAAATCCTCTTCGAACTTCGGAAGCTGTCCCGTTCCAATGAGGCTGTCCCGATTGACGATAAGCGGCGGCATAATCTCTTCGTAGCCATGCTGCATCGTATGTACATCCAGCATGAAGCTGATGAGCGCCCGCTCCAGGCGCGCGCCGGCCTTCTTATAGAAGACGAAGCGCGAACCGGTTACCTTGGCGGCCGCTTCAAAATCGAGGATGCCCAGGTCTTGGGCAATATCCCAATGGGCCTTCGGCTCAAAGGCGAAGGACGTCGGATCGCTCCAGCGGCGAATCTCCACGTTCTCCTCTTCCTTCAGGCCGACAGGCACGCTCTCATGCGGCACGTTCGGGATAGCCAAGGTCATCTCGACGATCTGGGCATCGATGTTCCGGATCTCCTCATCCAATTCCTTGATCCGGTCCCCGACCTCGCGCATTTCGGCGATGAGATCGTCGGCCGATTCGCCCGCCTTCTTCTTCTTCGCCACCTCTTGCGAGACGACATTGCGGCGGTTCTTCAGCTGCTCCGTCTCCTGCAGCATCTCTCTGCGGCGGGCATCAAGCTGCGGGAACTCCGCGATCATATCCTTCGATTTTCCGCGGTGCTCCAACGCTTGCTCTACCCGCTCAAACTCATTTCGCAATACTCTCGTATCTAACACTTCCGATTCCTCCTACGCATGCAGAAAGGGCGATTGCCCCTTCCTCGAAGCAAGGAGCACCGATTCTGCCTCTATGACTGACTCATTCATTAAAAACACCTTAACCTGTCCCTTGAAGGAATCGCAAGTCAAGGTGTTTTTTTTCATCGCGTTCTATCTTTATCCTGCTGCAATTCCGCTCTGTTTAACCATATCGGCAAAATATCGATGAAGATTAACGTCATCCGTCAGTTCCGGATGGAAAGAGCAGGCCAGCAAATGGCCTTGTCTAGCGACGACAATCTCCTCGTTGACCTTGCACAGCACGTCCACGCCCGGACCAACCTCCGTAATAAGGGGAGCGCGGATAAATACGGCTCGTACCGGCTCCTTCACCCCGATAACGTCCAGGTCGGTCTCGAAGCTCTCGCGCTGCCGTCCGAACGCATTTCGCCGTACGGTGATGTCCATCAGCGCCAGATGCGGCTCTTCCGTCCCGCCCTGGCCCATGATGCGCTTCGCGAGCACGATGAGTCCGGCGCATGTGCCGAAGATCGGCTTCCCTTGCGCGGCAAAATCCCCGATTGATTCCAGAAAGCCGTATTTGCGCATCAGCTTCCCAATCGTTGTGCTCTCTCCGCCAGGAATAATCAACCCGTCCACATCATGCAGCTGTTCGGGATGCTTGATGGCTAACGCGGTGACTCCGAGCGATTCCAGGCTGCGCATATGCTCTCTGACGGCTCCTTGCAGGGCCAACACCCCGATGTTCATTCTTCTTCCCTTCCTTCTTACCAGCCGCGATCCTGCATACGCTCGGAAGGCGCCAGCTTGGAGATCTCGATCCCCTTCATCGGCGTGCCCAGGTTCTTGGACACTTCCGCGATCAGCGCGAAGTCCTCGAAGTGGGTTGTCGCTTCCACGATAGCGCGCGCGAATTTCTCCGGACTGTCGGATTTGAAAATGCCGGAGCCTACGAATACGCCGTCTGCGCCCAGATGCATCATCAGAGCAGCGTCAGCCGGCGTTGCGACGCCGCCCGCCGCGAAGTTAACGACCGGAAGCTTGCCGTTCTCATGCACCTCAAGCAAGAGCTCGTACGACACGCCCAGGTTTTTCGCTTCCGCATACAACTCGTCCTTCGACAAGTTTTGTACTTTTCGAATCTGGCTGTTAATCAAGCGCATATGACGCACAGCTTCCACGATGTTCCCCGTGCCCGGTTCACCCTTGGTCCGGATCATGGCAGCTCCTTCCCCAATGCGGCGCAGCGCTTCGCCCAGATCCTTCGCTCCGCAGACGAAAGGCACCGTGAACGCCTGCTTGTCGATGTGGAACACTTCATCCGCCGGAGTCAATACCTCGGACTCGTCAATATAGTCAACGCCAAGCGATTCCAATACTTTGGCTTCTACGTAGTGGCCAATGCGGGCCTTCGCCATAACAGGGATGGAGACAACCTTCATGACTTCCTCTACAATCGTAGGATCCGCCATCCGTGCGACGCCGCCCGCGGCGCGGATGTCCGATGGAACGCGCTCCAGAGCCATAACTGCCGTAGCGCCGGCCGCTTCCGCAATCTTCGCTTGCTCCGCGTTCATGACGTCCATAATGACGCCGCCTTTTTGCATTTCTGCCATACCACGTTTAACACGAGCTGTACCTGTTTCCATTATGCCTGCCTCCCGCCATTTTACTATCGTAATGATGCCCGGAGGATACTCAGCATCCCGTGCTGCAGCCTGTCGGGCGAACCGTAATGGTCTATCCCCCTATTGTACATGATAGAACAGGGAATACACAACCGATTTTGTCGGAATTGCCTGGCCGGAACGGCCAAAACCGTTTTTTAGAACAAATTTTTAATGGATTGGAACAAATCGACGAAAAATTCTCCGATCGCCCGGAAAAATAACCGCCACCAACTGCCCTTTTCCACCTCTTCAGAAGCAATCAGATTTACGGTTTTCTTCTGTTCCAAGCCGTTGTCTTTGTACGTAAACGTAATCGTCCCGATCTTCTGCCCGTTCTTAATTGGCGCGATCAGCTCGTTGGCCGGGGTGAGCTTTACTTCATGCGTAATTTTGCCTTCCGTGCTGGCGCCCTTAGGCACGACGAAATTTACGCCGTTCTCGGGGACAACAGGCACCTCGGTCGAGACTCCCTTCTTAATCGGAGCCGCCGCGACGCCGTCGACCGCCTGCTTCGGAGCCACGACGGGCTGGACTTCATAGTTGTTGTACCCATGGTCGAGCAGCTTGGCCGTTTCAACGAACCGTTTTCCTTTGTCATTAATATCCGTGCCCATGACGACCGAGATTAGGCGCATCCCATCCCGTTCCGCCGTGCCGGCGAAGCAGTTCCCAGCCTCGTTCGTGAAGCCCGTCTTCATCCCGTCCAGGCCCGGATAAGCATAACGCTTGAAGTTCGGAATATCTTTGTTCGCTTCGAGCATCCAGTTCAGGTTTTGAATCGGCGTCTCGTCACGCTCGCGGAACTTATATTCCTGGATGGTCGTGAAGTCCCGGAATTCCGGATGCTTGATGACAATGGCGCGCACGAGCTTCGCCACGTCCATGGCCGACATGACGGTCTCATCCGTGCCTTCCGGCCGGAACTTCTCCGGCATATCCTCCCGGCCCAATCCAGTTGAATTGATGAAGTGGGCCGTCGTCATGCCCAGCTTCTTCGCGGTCTCGTTCATCAGGTTGGCGAACTCTTTCTCGGTGCCCGCGATCCGCTCCGCAAGCGCTACTGTCGCATCGTTCGCCGATCCGATCGCCATCGCGATATAGAGATCCCGAACCGTATGCTTGTCCCCTTCCGCGAGGAAGATGCGCGAGCCTCGGGTCAGAGAAGCATGCTCGGAGGTCGTAACCTCTTCTTCCCACGACAACTCCCCGTTCTTCACCTTCTCCATGACAATGTATTCCGTCATCATCTTGGTCATGCTGGCCGGAGGCTTCGGGGTATTTGAATCAATATTTACAAGCACTTGTCCTGTGCTAGCTTCCATAAGAATAGCCGATGTCACTTCCAATTTGAGCGACTCCTTGGTCGCCTTCACCGCAGACGCAGACCCGCCCTTATTCGCTGCGGCTTCCCCTTTCTCTGCCGTCTGGGCAGCAGCCTCGGCAGCGACCATGCCAGCCGAAGGAAGCAGCGTGAAGGTCAGTATCTGGCAAGCTGTTGCAATAGCGATGATACGCTTCCACTTGCCTTTTCTTGTCGCGTCTTGTTGTTTCAACACTATCGTCATCTCCTCTCCCAATGAATCCATATGTTATTCTATCACAGCGGGACAGACAAAAAAAAGGCAAGGGTGGGGCACCCTGCCTTCTTTTGTCGGTAAAACGGGATATCAATATTTTACAAGGAATAATTTGGCGCTTCCTTCGTAATTTGCACATCATGCGGATGGCTTTCACGAAGACCTGCACCCGATATTTTGACAAAATGCGTATCGTTCTGCAGCTCTGTCAGGTTATGCGTGCCGCAATAGCCCATGCCGGCCTTTAATCCGCCAATTAACTGATGAATGGTATCCGCCAGCGGCCCTTTGTAGGCGACACGGCCTTCGATGCCTTCCGGCACGAGCTTCTTCTCATTGCTGCTGTCTTGGAAATAACGATCCTTGCTGCCTCGCTTCATCGCGCCCAAGGAACCCATTCCGCGGTATACCTTGAAGCGGCGGCCTTGGTAAATCTCCGATTCGCCCGGGCTCTCTTCCGTTCCGGCCAGGAGGCTTCCCAGCATGACGGCCGATGCCCCTGCCGCGATCGCCTTCGTAATGTCGCCGGAGTACTTGATGCCGCCGTCCGCAATAACCGGAATGCCATACTCCCGCGCGACCGTGGCACAGTCATATACGGCGGTAATCTGCGGAACGCCGATACCGGCGATAACGCGGGTCGTACAGATGGACCCCGGCCCGATGCCGACCTTGACCACCGAAGCTCCTGCTTCGATCAGGTCGCGGGTCGCTTCGCCGGTGGCCACGTTGCCCGCGACAATCGTCAGGTCCGGATATAGCTGGCGCAGCTTCCGAACCGCTTCAATAATATTGATATGGTGGCCATGCGCCGAATCGACGACGATGACGTCTACGCCCGCTTGAACCAGCGCGGCCGCCCGATCGAACGTATCCTGGGAGATGCCGATCGCGGCGCCGCAGAGCAATCGTCCTTGCTCATCCTTGGCTGCTTGCGGGTATTGGATTGCTTTCTCGATATCTTTTATCGTAATGAGGCCTTTCAGCGTGTTCGTCTCGTCCACCAGAGGAAGCTTCTCAATCTTGTGCTGCTGCAGAATGATTTCCGCCTCTTGAAGGGTTGTGCCGACGGGTGCGGTCACCAGATTGTCATGAGTCATGACTTCTTTGATTTTGATATTGTAGTCATGGACGAAGCGCAGGTCACGGTTGGTCAAAATCCCAACCAGCTTATGCTGCTCATCTACAATCGGAACGCCGCTGATCCGGTATTTCGCCATCAGCTGGTCCGCTTCTTCTACCGTATGCTCGGGGGACAGCGAGAAGGGGTTCGTAATAACTCCGCTCTCCGAGCGCTTCACGCGGTCAACCTCTTCGGCTTGGCGCTCGATCGGCATATTTTTATGAATAATACCGATTCCGCCTTCACGCGCAATCGCGATCGCCAGCGGCGCTTCTGTTACGGTATCCATCCCCGCGCTAATCATCGGAATGTTCAACTTTACCTTGCTGCTCAACTGCGTAGATACATCTGTTTCCCGTGGCAATACATTCGATTTGCGAGGCACCAACAGCACATCGTCAAACGTTAACCCTTCTTTTGCAAACTTAGACTCCCACACCAGTAAGTTCCTCCCTTAATGTAAAGTTGCACTCAGCGGACAAACCCTTGTCATGACGGGCTTGTCCGCTGATTAAAGACTCTCTCTCAATATATTAATTGCAATCTTAGCAAAGCGCTTTACCCCTGTCAAGGATAGGTTGCAGGAATCTGCACTTTGTTTTCAATTATTTTCATTAATCTTGCAAACAGATAATTGTCCACTCCACAAATACATTCGACAAAAGGACGGATCCGAACGAGCACAGCGCCCGATCGGAGAACCTGTCACATAAGGTGACCCTCCCCAGCTGATTCTATGCGCAGAAACGCGCATTTGGATGCGACCGGATGGCTTTTTCCGGGATTGCCTAACGGAACGTAGCCGGAAATAAGCACGCCGAGAGGGTATGTCGCCATCAGAGGCAGCTCTGGTATTCACCTGCGACGCACGTCGTTCAGTTGCTGCCCTGGTATGCCCCTGTGTCGGACATTGTTCAGCCGCAGCCTCTGATATGCCCTTGTGTCACACATCGTTCAGCAGCAGCCTCGGCATGCCCCTGTGTCGAATGTCAATTTAACACTCTTCTGGGCGTATCGTATACATTGTTGGACTTGCACAAAAACATGCTGCAAAAGTGCAAGATTTCCCTGGACGAGCCTATTCCGGAAACGAAAACCTGAAAAACGCAAGAATTCGATATTCCCGACTTAGTCAAAAAGAAATCCTGCAAAAGTGCAGCAATTCGGAATGCACGACTTCACCAAAAAGAGAATCCTGCAAAAGTGCAGGATTTTTCTCCTTTTTGCTTCAATCGGGTGCAATTGCGAGCAAAATGATGTAGATTTGCAGGAATTCCACTGCATATGGGCTCATTGTGCCAAAATTCCTGTAAAATTGCAGCAATTCCCTCCACACGCTCAGCTCCAGGAGGCTACGACGCCTCTAGAATGCGATGATGCTCTCTGATGATGCTCCAGGAAAAGATAACGCCTCCAAGATGCAATAACGCCTCTGTATGAGCTTATGCCTCAAGGTACAATGATGCCACTCGACGGTTTACGTCTCCAAGATCGCTTCCCCTCCAGGATGCCATGCCCTGTCCCTTCCCCGCGTTCCCTGACTTCCTCCGAATATAGAAAAAACCACCGACAGAAGTCAGTGGTCTTTGTCTGCTTGGCAGCGTCCTACTCTCCCAGGACCCTGCGGTCCAAGTACCATCGGCGCTGGAGGGCTTAACGGTCGTGTTCGGGATGGGTACGCGTGGAACCCCTCCGCTATCGCCACCAAACAGATAAGGTATTGTACCTTAAAAACTGAATGCGAAAGCAAATCATCAAATCATCTTCGTTAGGATAAGCCCTCGACCGATTAGTATTGGTCAGCTCCATGCATTGCTGCACTTCCACCTCCAACCTATCTACCTCGTCGTCTTCAAGGGGTCTTACCAATGTGGGAAATCTCATCTTGAGGGGGGCTTCACGCTTAGATGCTTTCAGCGCTTATCCCTTCCGTACTTGGCTACCCAGCTATGCCTCTGGCGAGACAACTGGTACACCAGCGGTACGTCCATCCCGGTCCTCTCGTACTAAGGACAGCTCCTCTCAAATTTCCTGCGCCCGCGACAGATAGGGACCGAACTGTCTCACGACGTTCTGAACCCAGCTCGCGTACCGCTTTAATGGGCGAACAGCCCAACCCTTGGGACCTACTTCAGCCCCAGGATGCGATGAGCCGACATCGAGGTGCCAAACCTCCCCGTCGATGTGGACTCTTGGGGGAGATAAGCCTGTTATCCCCAGGGTAGCTTTTATCCGTTGAGCGATGGCCCTTCCATGCGGTACCACCGGATCACTAAGCCCGACTTTCGTCCCTGCTCGACTTGTAGGTCTCGCAGTCAAGCTCCCTTCTGCCTTTGCACTCTTCGAATGATTTCCAACCATTCTGAGGGAACCTTGGGGCGCCTCCGTTACTCTTTAGGAGGCGACCGCCCCAGTCAAACTGCCCGCCTGACACTGTCCCCGAACCGGCTTCACGGTCCCAGGTTAGAACTCCGATACGATCAGGGTGGTATCCCAACGGCGCCTCCACCGAAGCTGGCGCTCCGGCTTCTAAGGCTCCCACCTATCCTGTACAGACCGTACCAAAGTCCAATATCAAGCTGCAGTAAAGCTCCATGGGGTCTTTCCGTCTTGTCGCGGGTAACCTGCATCTTCACAGGTATTAAAATTTCACCGGATCTCTCGTTGAGACAGCGCCCAAGTCGTTACGCCATTCGTGCGGGTCAGAATTTACCTGACAAGGAATTTCGCTACCTTAGGACCGTTATAGTTACGGCCGCCGTTTACTGGGGCTTCGGTTCATAGCTTCGCCTTGCGGCTAACCACTCCCCTTAACCTTCCAGCACCGGGCAGGCGTCAGCCCGTATACTTCGCCTTACGGCTTCGCACAGACCTGTGTTTTTGCTAAACAGTCGCTCGGGCCTATTCACTGCGGCCCCCTCGGGCTATTCACCCTACCGGGGCACCCCTTCTCCCAAAGTTACGGGGTCATTTTGCCGAGTTCCTTAACGAGAGTTCTTCCGCGCGCCTTAGAATTCTCTTCTCGCCTACCTGTGTCGGTTTGCGGTACGGGCACCTTCACCTGGCTAGAGGCTTTTCTTGGCAGCATGAAATCAAGACCTTCGGTACTGTAATTTTCCCTCCCCGTCACAGCCCAGCCTTACGGTCAGCGGATTTGCCTACTGACCAGCCTCACTGCTTGGACGAGCATCCATCAGCTCGCGTCCCTATCCTTCTGCGTCCCCCATTGCTCATAACGGCTGCGGTGGTACAGGAATTTCAACCTGTTGTCCTTCGACTACGCCTTTCGGCCTCGCCTTAGGTCCCGACTTACCCTGGGCGGACGAGCCTTCCCAGGAACCCTTAGGCTTTCGGCGGACATGATTCTCACATGTCTTTTCGTTACTCATACCGGCATTCTCACTTGTGTACAGTCCAGCAGTCCTTCCGGTCTGCCTTCAACCCGGTACACAACGCTCCCCTACCACTGATGCAAGCATCAATCCATAGCTTCGGCGGTACGTTTAGCCCCGTTACATTTTCGGCGCAGAGTCACTCGACCAGTGAGCTATTACGCACTCTTTAAATGATGGCTGCTTCTAAGCCAACATCCTGGTTGTCTGGGCAACTCCACATCCTTTCCCACTTAACGTACACTTAGGGGCCTTAGCTGATGGTCTGGGCTGTTTCCCTCTTGACAACGGACCTTAGCACCCATTGTCTGACTCCCGGATAATAAGTCCATGGCATTCGGAGTTTGACTGAGCTTGGTAACCCTTGGCGGGCCCCGCACCCAATCAGTGCTCTACCTCCACGACTCTTCCTCCGAGGCTAGCCCTAAAGCTATTTCGGGGAGAACCAGCTATCTCCGAGTTCGATTGGAATTTCTCCGCTACCCCCACCTCATCCCCGAATTTTTCAACATTCGTGGGTTCGGGCCTCCAGTGCGTGTTACCGCACCTTCACCCTGGACAGGGGTAGATCACACGGTTTCGGGTCTACGCCTACGTACTCATTCGCCCTATTCAGACTCGCTTTCGCTGCGGCTGCGGCTTTTCACCTTAACCTTGCACGTAAACGTAACTCGCCGGTTCATTCTACAAAAGGCACGCCATCACCCTGATGAAAACAAGTTTCATCATAGGGCTCTGACTTCTTGTAAGCACACGGTTTCAGGTTCTATTTCACTCCCCTTCCGGGGTGCTTTTCACCTTTCCCTCACGGTACTGCTTCACTATCGGTCGCCAGGGAGTATTTAGCCTTAGCAGATGGTCCTGCCGGATTCCCACGGGGTTTCACGTGTCCCGCGGTACTCGGGATCCGTCTCGGAGGGCATTTACTTTCGAGTACAGGGCTATTACCTTCTACGGCGGGCCTTTCCAGACCTCTTCGTCTAATAAACGCCTTTCTGACTCCATGTGAGACGTCCCACAACCCCGGAGAGCAAGCTCTCCGGTTTAGGCTCTTCCGCGTTCGCTCGCCGCTACTGACGGAATCACTATTGTTTTCTCTTCCTGAGGGTACTTAGATGTTTCAGTTCCCCTCGTATGCCTCTTCACACCCTATGGATTCAGGTGCGAGTGACTGCCTATTACAGCAGCCGGGTTTCCCCATTCGGACATCCCCGGATCGATGCTTGCTTACAGCTCCCCGAGGCAATTTCGTCGTTCGCCACGTCCTTCGTCGGCTCCTGGCGCCTAGGCATCCTCCGTGTGCTCTTACTAGCTTAACCTAGTATGTTTTTTGAGATGAGATGCTCCATGAGGTTGCTACTCAAAATAACAAACCTTAATGAAAGCCCTCACTCAGTATCAACTATAAGGATGATTCTAAGCTT
>NZ_AP025344.1:6322500-6387500 GCF_021654795.1 Paenibacillus dendritiformis | reverse complement strand
GACCCCAAACATAGCAAACCCGTTACCATATGTGAATTTCCATGTGCGGTATCTTTTCAAAAAGCTGAAGGTGATTTGACGAAAAAAGACCGGCCCCCTGCCAAGGACCGGTCTCTATAGACGTTCTATATTACGAATTGCCGCGATCGCGCATATGCGGGAACAGCAGCACATCGCGAATGGAAGGCGAATCGGTCAGCAGCATAACGAGGCGGTCAACCCCGATGCCCAGTCCGCCTGTCGGCGGCATGCCGTATTCCAGAGCCCGGATGAAGTCGTCATCCATCTCATGGGCTTCATCGTTGCCATGCTCGCGCTCTTCCAGCTGTGCCTCGAAGCGCTGGCGCTGATCGATTGGATCGTTCAGCTCCGTGAACGCATTGGCATGCTCGCGGGCGACGATGAACAATTCGAAGCGATCCGTGAAGCGCGGATCATTCGCATTTTTCTTGGCCAACGGCGAGATTTCGACCGGATGCCCCGTAATGAAGGTCGGCTGGATCAGCGTCTCTTCCACGAAATGCTCAAAGAAGGCGTTCAAAATATGCCCGAACGTGAAGTGATTCTCTACCGGAACTTTGTGCTCCTTGGCCAAGGCATGCGCCTCTTCGTCGGTCATCTGCACCGAGAAATCGACACCGGTTACTTCCTTGACCGCGTCAACCATCGACAAGCGGCGCCATTGCGGAGTGAGATCAATCTCATGACCCTGATAACGGATCTGCATCGTGCCCAGCACTTCTTGCGCGATATGCGCGACCATGTTTTCCGTCAGGCGCATGATATCTTCATAATCCGCATACGCTTCATACAGTTCGATCATCGTAAATTCAGGGTTGTGGCGGGTAGAAATCCCTTCATTGCGGTAGACGCGTCCAATTTCATATACCTTCTCCAGGCCCCCAACAATGAGACGCTTCAAGTGCAGCTCAATCGCAATCCGCATGTACAGCGTCATATCAAGCGCATTATGATGCGTGATGAACGGCCGCGCCGCCGCACCGCCCGCGATCGCATGCAGCGTCGGCGTCTCCACTTCCAAGTAACCGAGCGAATCCAAATAGCGGCGCATTGATTGAATAATGCGGGAGCGCGCGATAAAGGTCTGCTGCACGTCCGGATTCATGATAAGATCGACATAGCGCTGGCGGTAGCGCAGTTCCACGTCCTTCAAGCCGTGATATTTCTCCGGCAGCGGATAGAGCGACTTGGACAGCACCTCCAGATCCGTTACCTTTACCGACAACTCGCCGGTCTTGGTCTTGAATACCTTGCCGCTCACCCCGATAATATCGCCAAGATCCAGCATCGTGAACGCCTCATACTTCTCCGCTGGCACCGTATCCTGACGAACATAAATCTGCAGGCGGCCGCTCAGATCCTGAATATGGGCGAAGCTGGCCTTGCCCATCTCCCGCTTGGCCATAATGCGTCCGGCGAGACTGACGACAGCGCCTTCCGTCTCCAGCTCTTCCTTCGTCATCCCGTTATATTTATCCAATACAGCCTTGGCTGTATGCGTGCGGCTATATTTGGCGCCGAACGGATCGATGCCGAGCTTCCGCAGCTCGTCCAACTTGTTGCGGCGAATCTGTAGCAATTCGCTTAATTCGGTCTCTTGATTGACGACATCCGTCATACTTTTCACTCCTTCTATTGCTCCGCCTGTCCGGTTGGCATCGGCCCGTTGCGGATCATTCCATACCGTTATCATAACACGACAAGGACGCCGGGATATAGTCAATGATTGTCAAGCGCCGGATAGTCCCCCGCAATCTGCGCGTCACGATGAGAAAAAAGCTTCCCTAAAAGGAAGCTTTCATCCGTTATGTCACCATGCCGCCGGCCACCTACGCTATGCTTGCCGGCAGGCCAGCCATCTCTCTCGACAATGTCTCAGTTTAGCGCTTGATATCGACGATTTTGTATTGGATTACGCCTGCAGGCACGCTGACGTCAACGACAGTGCCCTTGGCTTTCCCCAAAATCGCCTTGCCTACCGGGCTCTCATTCGAAATCCGGTTCTTCAACGGATCGGATTCCGCCGTACCGACAATGGTATACTCCATCGTATCCCCGAACTCGAGATCCTTTACGATGACGGTGGAACCGATGCTCACGATATCCGTATCGATCTCGTCGTTGTTGATGATGCGGGCATTACGAAGCATTTTTTCCAATGTAATGATACGACCTTCAATGAATGCCTGTTCGTTCTTCGCGTCTTCATACTCGGAGTTCTCGCTGATATCCCCGTAGCCAATCGCTATCTTGATTCGTTCCGCCACCTCACGGCGTTTAACGGATTTGAGATTATCGAGTTCTTCCTCGAGCTTCTTCAGACCCTCCTGGGTCAGAATGACTTCTTTATCACTCATCTTACCGATTCTCCTGTCATGATCATTATTTTCGCATGCGAGCTTCGGCCGCTCTCGCAGTGGGCGGCGGCTTAACGATGCGAATGCCTTAATCTCATCATATGGCGCCACGGCCACATGATGCCCCCTTCGCGCAGGCTTGTTCCAGATTCCCAATAGATGCATGGGCACGCATCAGCCCGTAGCTAATTTTCTATTGTTGAATTATATGGGATGATTTTGTAAAAGTCAATGAGACGCCCCACTGACGTGAAAACGCTTTGATGCAGGTCCTGTCTTGAACCAGGCGGCAAACCGCCGCAGCAATACCTTCCCACCTCTTCCAATATTGACAAAAATCAGCAGGGCATCGTGCCCTGCTGCATTCCTTCATCTAGTTGATCATACTTTCTTTGGCTTCGATGCCGGCGACATAATCCTCCAGCAGCCGGACCATCTCGTCCCGCCGCGTCTCTTCCATCACCTTGTCCTTGACGCGAGCCGCCCCCGGCAGCCCCTTCAAGTACCAGGCCAGATGCTTGCGCATTTCCCGGACCGCCACCTTCTCGCCCTTCAACGCAATCAAGCGATCCATATGGATAATCGCAATGCGCACCTTCTCCTCCGGCGCCGGATCCGGAAGAAGCTTCCCGGTCGTCAAATATTCGACGGTCCGGTACAGCATCCACGGGTTGCCCAAGGCCCCGCGGCCGATCATAACGCCGTCGCATCCCGTCTCATCAAGCATGCGGCGCGCGTCTTCCGGCGTCGCCACGTCGCCGTTCCCAATCACCGGAATCGAGACCGCCTCTTTGACTTGGCGAATGTAGCTCCAATCCGCTTTGCCGGTGTATAATTGCTCCCGCGTGCGGCCATGGACGCTGACCGCCTGACCGCCTGCGCGTTCGACCGCCTTCGCGTTGTCCACGACATAAATATGCTCGTCATCCCAACCAATTCGCATCTTGACGGTAACCGGCTTATCCACGGCATCGACAACCGCCGACACCATCTCGTAAATCTTGTTCGGATCGAGCAGCCAACGGGCGCCCGCATCGCATTTCGTCACTTTCGGAACGGGACAACCCATATTGATGTCGATAATATCCGCGTTCGACTCTTTATCTACAATTTTGGCCGCTTCCACCAGCGATTTGCGGTCTCCCCCGAAAATCTGCAGACTGAGCGGCTTCTCCCGATCGTCGACATACAGCATTTCTCTCGTCCGCTCATTGCCATGGACGAGCGCTTTGTCGCTGACCATCTCCGCGCAGACGAGGCCGCAGCCGAATTCCTTCGCGATCAGCCGGAACGCCGGATTGCAGACGCCGGCCATCGGGGCCAGCACGACTTGATTTTTCATTTCAATGTTGGCGATTTTCAACACATCGACCACTCTCCTTTCTCTCGTTGTTCTATCGAGTCCACCGTCTCCCGTCAGGAGCCGGGTATTATGTTAACGGCAATGCCAGGATTTCATTTTACCGGAAAGAAGGATCAGATGCCAGTTCCTCTTGCGTTACGCCGAGTTCCCCGGCAATGCGCCCCGTCGTCGCTTCATCCAGTGTCCGCCGTCCCCGCTCGATCTCGCCCAGCACGGATACCGACATGCCCAGCCGGTGAGCCAGTTGCTGCTGGGTCAAGCCTCTTAATTTCCGGAAGGCGCGGATTCGTCGGGCCAACTGAAGCGTGTCCACTTTCGAATATCTTCCTTCCCATCCAGTGTTCCCAGGGCGCGGTGAACGAATGCGTGCAGCCGGCTATGTTCCGGAGGCACGATGTCTGCAAGCGGTACGAGCACGAACAGCCGCTCTCCCATCCGCGGGTGAGGCAGCGTCAATTCCGGCGAGTCCATCTCGAATCCTTCCATATATAACAGATCCAGATCAATGACGCGGGGTCCCCAGCGGACATCGCGAACCCGGCCCATCGCCAGCTCGGTATCCAGCATGACGCGCAGCAGTTCCTGCGGCGCCAGCGCAGCGGCCAATCGGGCCGTCATATTCAAAAATTGGGGCTGGTCCGAATACCCGACCGGCTCCGTCTCATAAATGTCCGAGCATGCGGCCACGCGAATCGCGGGATGGGCATCCAGCTTCGCCAGCGCCTCCCGCAGAGAGCGCTCCCGATCGCCAAGGTTGGCTCCGAGCGCAATATAGGCCACAGCTTCCCGCTTCATCTCATTCATCGGTAGCCTCCCATTGACGGCGGCTCTCTTCCCGAGCCCGCGTAATGTCTATCGTCACGCCCTGGAAATGAATATCGAACGGCGGGTGGGGCTTCGTTACCCGTACATGAGCCTCATGAATCGCAGGGTAGCCCTCCAGCAGCGTCTCGGCAATCCGCTCGGCCAACGCCTCCACGAGCAGGTACGACTGCTCCTCGACAATCGATTTGACGGAATAGAACACTTCGGCATAATTAATGGAATCCTCCAGCTTATCCGATTGCCCCGCCTTCTGCAAATCGATCTGCAAATCGAGATCGACGATCCAGCGCTGCCCTAAAGCCCGTTCCTCCGCGAACACCCCATGCTTTCCGAAAAACTCCATTCGATGGAGCTGCATCCGATCCGGCTTCACGACTCTCATCGTCTTCCGCTCCTTCCTTTCCTTGAATAGCCGCCTGTGTCAGCGGTACAGCACCGCGTCGCACATCCGCGCCGTCCGCGCGATCGACGCGACATCATGGACGCGCACGATCTGGCAACCCTGCGCTATGCCGAGCGCCACCGTCGCCGCCGTTCCTTCCACCACATCGTCGATCGGCAGCTGCAGCGTATCCCGGATGAATTTCTTGCGGGACGTGCCGAGCAATACCGGATATCCTAACGCGCACAGCTCGTCGAGATGGCTCATCAGGACAAGGTTGTCCTCCCCGGTCTTGGCGAAGCCGATTCCGGGATCGAGCCAAATCTGATCGTCCTTCACTCCTGCCGCTATGGCCAGCTCCACGCTTTCGAGCAAGTCGGCCTTCACCTCTTCGACGAACCGCTCATATCGCCGTTCCGGCCGGTTATGCATCAAGATGAGAGGACATCCATAGCGGGCGGCGACATGCGCCATCTCCGGTTCCTTCTTGCAGCCCCAGATATCATTAATAATATGGGCTCCAGCCTCCAGTGCTTGCCGGGCCACCTCCGCCTTATAGGTGTCCACCGAGATTGGCGCCTGCGGGAGCTCCCGACGGAGCGCCTCGATGACCGGCATCACCCGCTCCAACTCTTCCTCCTGCCCCACGGGCTGATGGCCCGGACGAGTCGACTCCCCGCCGATATCGATAATATCGGCGCCCGCTTCCAGCATCTCTTCCGCGTGCCGCAAAGCCGCATCCACGCGGTTGTACCGCCCGCCGTCCGAGAAGGAATCCGGGGTCACATTCAATATACCCATAATTAAGGTGCGCTGACCGAGGGTCAGGGCACCGTTCGCCCAACGATAAGTTCGTTGCCGCCATGTCGGCTGCAGCATGTTCAACATCTCCGATCTGTCACAAGCTCTTATTCAGATAGGTTAAAGTCAATAGCAGGCCTCCAACGCCCCGTCCTGCATTCGAAGACTGTCAAGATTGTTTCTCCATCAGGGAGCGGAAAGCCCCCAGCAGTCCGCGGGTGAAGCTTCCGCTTCGTCCTCCGCTAACTTCTGGAACAGGCTCATACCGTACAAAAAGCCGTGGTCCATTACGGAAACCGCGGCTTGACCGCTCGGCACCAGATCTCCATTCCAACCGATGAAGCCCGTCATCGCGCCGGCGCCGCCATGCTCAAGAAATGGCGCAGCATCTGGTGGCCATGCTCGGAAATAATCGACTCCGGATGGAATTGAACGCCGACAATCGGATATTCCCGATGCTGAAGCCCCATAATTTCCCCTTCGGCCGTCTCCGCCGTAATCGCCAGGCAAGCCGGCAGACTCGCCCGATCGACGATAAGCGAATGATACCGGGTCGCCGTGAAGGGACTCGGCAAGCCGGCGAAGATCGACTGACCCTGATGAAGGATCGGCGACGTCTTCCCATGCATCAGCCGCCCGGCACGGATAACCTCGCCCCCAAAGGCTTGCCCGATGGCCTGATGGCCGAGACATACGCCCAGAATCGGGATCCTGCCCGCGAAATGCTCTATCACCTGCAATGTGATGCCCGCTTCATTCGGGGTGCATGGGCCGGGCGACAGCAGCAGATGATCCGGCTGCAGCCGTTCAATCCCCGCGAGATCGATCTCGTCATTGCGATAGACCTGCACCTCTTCGCCGAGTTCCCCCAAATATTGCACCAAGTTGTACGTAAACGAATCATAGTTATCAATAACCAGAATCATCCTGAACCGCTCCTCTCGCCTCATCTGCCTCTGCTTCCTTCTCTCCCGGCGGAATCGCATCCGCCAGAACGCTCTCGCTCAACTGCACTGCCTTCCATAATGCCTTGGCTTTGTTCAGACATTCGGCATATTCCCGTTCCGGTTCGGAATCGTCACAATGCCGGCCCCCGCCTGAATAGAGCCTATTTGGTCTTTCATCACCAGCGTACGAATATTAATATTTAATTCCAAATCGCCGTTATAGTCAATCCAACCGAACGATCCGGTATAGGGCGGCCTGCGGCGGACCGGTTCCAGCTCCTCGATAATTTCCATCGTCCGCACCTTCGGCGCGCCGGTGATCGTCCCGCCGGGGACTGCCGCCCGGATGACATCGAAGGCATCCTTGCCCTCTGCGTGCGTCTCGGGCACCTCCGAGACGAGATGCATCACATAGTAGTATGTCTTGATCACCATCAGTTCGTCCGCCCGCACCGAACCATAGGCCGCGATGCGGCCGAGGTCGTTGCCGAGCATAATATGCTCCGCGTCAGTCCTTCTCGTTGGTTCGAAGCTCGCTGATCTCATGCCTGTGACATGAATCTCCGGGATCGTTACCGTAAGTATAAACAAAGAGTCCCGGGAAGAAAAGGCTCCCTCGCATATCCAAAAAACCCCTCGCTCCCAGAAAGCGCGCGGGGCAATGAGCAACCCGCGTTCTCCTGAGGGGAGGGGATTTGCGATAGATGGATCTATTAATTCTCGAAGTTGAACAACGGCGTGCTCAAGTAACGCTCGCCATTGCTAGGCACCACGGCGATGACGCGCTTCCCTTCGCCCAGCTCGCGGGCGACCTGAAGAGCCGCATGAATGGCCGCTCCCGATGAGATGCCGCACAGAATGCCTTCCGACTTCGCTACCTGGCGGGCCACCTCGAACGCATCTTCATTGTCCACCGCAATGATCTGATCGTAGATGTCACGGTTCAGAATCTCCGGAATGAAGTTCGCCCCGATGCCTTGGATCTTATGCGGTCCCGGCTTGCCTCCCGACAGAAGCGGAGAAGCAGACGGTTCGACCGCAACGATGCGGATGCCCGGGAAGTTCTCCTTCAGCACTTCGCCGGTTCCCGAGATTGTTCCGCCGGTGCCGATTCCGGCCACGAATGCATCCAACTTGCCGTCCAGCGAACGAATCGCTTCGACAATCTCCGGCCCTGTCGTCTCCCGGTGCACCTTGACATTAGCTTTATTTTTGAACTGCTGCGGCATGAAATAAGAAGGATTCTCTTGAACAAGCTCCTCTGCCTTCCGCACGGCCCCGTTCATTCCTTCCGCGCCCGGGGTAAGCACAAGATCCGCTCCGTATGCGCGCAGCAGGTTGCGCCGTTCGATGCTCATCGTCTCCGGCATGACAAGAATGGCCTTGTAACCTTTGGCTGCCGCTACCATCGCCAGGCCGATTCCGGTGTTGCCGCTCGTTGGCTCGACGATCGTGTCGCCGGGCTTCAGCAAGCCTTCCTGCTCCGCCACTTCAATCATGCTGATTGCGATCCGGTCTTTCACGCTGGCTCCCGGATTCTGATATTCGAGCTTGACATAAATCTCGGCACTACCTTCCGGCACGATGCGGTTCAACCGTACCAGTGGAGTATTCCCAATCAATTCGGTTACATTATTGACGATTCTTGTCATAACGATGCCCTCCTGCCATTATTCAATATCACGGTCTTGCCGCGCGTACATCCGTAATTGCTCCATCAATTTCCGACTAAAGCACTAGGTTTTATTCCATCTTACCAATCCAACGCTATGTTGTCAATAGAGCGCATGAAGGGTATGCCAAAAAATTGAATCTTGGGCCGCAGGAAAAGCACCCGCGCTTGGATGACAAAAAGGGATAATCGCAAGGGCGGACGAATCCACTCGCTCTTGCGGTTACCCCTTTTATTTACCCGTTCGCGGACGCTGCAGCGACAACGACGGCATTATATTTTTTGCGAAGCGCCTCTTCCCATTCCTTCAGCGGGGGGGATTTGGACAGCGCCACATCGCGGCGGGCCCGCTCCTTGATCGCCGCTTCGCCCTCCGACCGCGCTTCACGCTTCCCGGTTACCGTGAGAATGGCGTATCCGTCGCTCACGGCAATCGGTTCCGAGATGTCGCCTACCTCCATCTCTCGCGCCGCTTCCAGCTCGGAAGGGGAGAAGAACGGATCGTTAGCATCGATCCATCCGAGACGGCCTTCCTGATAGGAGGAGAATTCATCGACCGACAACCTTCCTGCCAGGGAGGCGAAGGTCTCTCCGTCCTTCAGCTTCGCCAGCACGTCTTCCGCTTCCTCGCGGGTCGGGACGACGATATGAGCGAGCTGATAAGCATCGACAGCCTCGTATGCATCCCGGTGCTCCTTCAAATAACGGTCAAGCTCCTCCTCCGACACGTTCACGTTATGCGTCGCGATCTTCTCCAGCAGCAGCCGTTGGTGGATATCCTGCCGAATCTGCTCCGGACTCATACCGAGCTGGTCCGTCATCGCCTGAAAATATGCATCGGCGCTTTCATATCCCCGCATTTGCCGCTCAATCTCTTGCTCCACTTCTTTCTGGCTAACTTCAATGCCTAACGCTTGCCCTTCCTTCTCTGCCGCCCTGGCTGTCAACATTTGTTCCATTACCTGCGCGCCATACTGCCGCTCCAATTCCTCATACCATTCCTTGCGCGTTATCTTCTCCCCGGCGACGGTTGCCACAACCGTTGAGGAATCAGGGGAAGCACTCGCATCCGACGCCGCCGAAGGACGATCATGCTTGAAGATGAGCATGCCGGCGAGCACCAAGATGCAGACGCAAAGAATGAGGATGCAGCCCCATAAGCTTTTGACTTCTTTCGTCATATCGCTTGCTTCCCTTATCCCGTATTTCCGTGTTAGCCGTTCCTACCTCTGGCTCGCCCTATCGACCGACTCGGATGCGGGACCTCCATCCGGGCCCCATCGATCGATGCCGGGCTCGCCTCCGGCTCGTGCTCATCCATTGCGACTTGTCCGGCTAGGCTTGCTGCGCCTGTTCACGCAGTTGTTCCAGCTCTTCTCTTCCAAATGTGTACTTCTCGTTGCAAAAATGACAGACGACCTCCGCCTGGCCATCCTCTTCAATCATCGCCGTCAACTCGCCCTTGCCTACACTAATCAATGTCCGCTCCACCCGTTCCCGGGAGCATTGGCATTGGAAGCGGATCGGCATCCGTTCCAATACGTTCGCGTCACTGATAATCCAGATCACCAGTTCATCCAGCTCCATGCCTTGATCCAGCAGGGAGGTCACGGGAGGGAGAACACTAAGCGAATGCTCGATCTGATTGATCTGTTCTTCGGTCAGCCCAGGCAGCAATTGTACAATAAAGCCTCCCGCATGCAGGACCGAATTGTCGACGTCCACCAGCACTCCGAGACCTACGGCAGACGGGGTCTGCTCGGAGGTGGCGAAGTAATACGTGAAGTCCTCGGCCAATTCCCCGGAAATGATCGGGGAGCTGCCGCGATACGGCTCTTTCAGGCCCAGATCTTTGATGACATGGATGAAGCCGCTGCGTCCGACCGCTCCCGCCACGTCCAGCTTCCCCTGGGCGTTGCTGGCCAGATGCACCTGCGGATGCGTAACATAGCCGCGCACCTCCCCATGGGCGTTCGCATCGGCGACAATCTGTCCGATAGGTCCGTCCCCCTTGACCTGAACGGTCAATTTCTCATCGCCCTTCAGCATGGCGCCCATCATGGCGGCTGCGGTAACCGTGCGGCCAAGCGCAGCCGTCGCCGTCGGGTAGGTGCCATGGCGCCGCTGCAATTCATTGACCAGCCCGGTCGTGCGCACCGCGAAGATGCGGACCTTGCCGCCCAGTCCGGTGCCGCGAATCAGCATGTCCTGCATATTCTCCCTCTCTTCGGGTTGCTGTCCTAACATATCGTTCATGGGAGCCTCCTGTACTGTTCTTATTCTACGACGGGATAGACCGTCAAAGGGTTACAATTTGTTCCGATTATAAATAAGGCGCAAGCCTTCGAGCGTCAACAACGGGTTCGTCGTATCAATCGTCCGCGATTCGCTCGCAATAAGCTCCGCCATGCCGCCGGTGGCGATAACGGTAGGTTCGGCTCCAAGCTCATTGGTTATACGGTCCACGATGCCGTCCACCTGGCCGGCGTATCCGAAAATAATGCCGGCCTGCATGGAATGAACCGTATTGCGCCCAATCACCGACTTGGGCTTCGTCAATTCAATCCGCGGCAGCTTGGCCGCCCGCTGATACAGCGCTTCGGTAGACACGCCGATGCCCGGCACGATCGCGCCGCCGATATAGTTGCCCTTGACGTCGATGACATCGAATGTCGTCGCCGTCCCGAAGTCGACGACGACAAGCGGCTTCAAGCCGCCATACAATTCGATGGCCGCCACCGCGTTCACGATCCGGTCTGCCCCGACCTCGCGCGGATTCTCGATCCGGATATTGAGTCCGGTCTTGACGCCGGGTCCGACAATGAGCGGAGCCTTGTTCAAATATTTCTTGCACAGCATCTCCATCGTATGCATAATCGGCGGAACGACCGAAGATAGAATGACGCCTTCGATATCCGTCACCGACAGCTTCGTCATCGTGAACAGATTGTATATCATAACGCCGTATTCATCTGTCGTCGACTGCCGGCTCGTCGACAAGCGCCAGTTATGAAGCAGCTTGTCTCCCTCGTATACGCCCAGGACAATGTTGGTGTTCCCTATATCGATAACGAGTATCACGGCCTAACCTTCTTTCTTCTCATTCAAGTCGAGGCTGATATCCAAGGCCTGGAAAGAATAGGTCAACGCGCCGACCGACACGACGTCGACGCCGGTCAGCGCCTTGTCCCGTATCGTCTCCAGGGTGACGCCTCCCGATGCTTCGATAAGGACATGAGGCGCCGCTTCACGGATGAGGGCGACTGCCTCGCGCATCTGTCCCAGGTCCATATTGTCCAGCATAATAATGTCCGCCCCCGCACGCAGCGCTTCCTTCACCTGCTCTATCGCTTCCGCTTCGACCTCAATCTTCATCGTATACGGAATGTTGGCGCGGGCCCGGCTTACGGCCGCCTCGATCCCGCCGGCGCCCTTGATGTGGTTGTCCTTGATCATGACGGTATCATACAAGCCGAAGCGGTGATTGCTCCCTCCGCCCACACGAACCGCATATTTTTCCAGTGAACGGTGGCCCGGTGTCGTCTTGCGCGTATCGACCAGCTTCGTCTTCAAGCCTTCAATGGCTTGAACGAACTTATTCGTCTTCGTGGCAATCCCGGACAAGCGCTGCAGCAGGTTCAAGGCGAGCCGTTCCCCGCTCAAAATGCTGTGCGTGCTGCCTTCCACTTCCGCCAGGACGGTGCCGCGTGCAACCATGTCTCCATCTTCGACCTGGGCCTTGAACCTGAGCGAAGGATCCACGACCTCGAACACGGCCTCGGCTACCGGCAGCCCCGCGATCATGCCGTCTTCCTTCGCATGAATGAGGCCGCGGGACTCGTGTCCGGCCGGAATGGTGAAGGCCGTCGTGACATCGCCCGTTCCTATATCTTCTTGCAGCCACGCTTCCAACTGTCGGCGCAGCGTCATTCGTTCCAAGCTATACAATGCTCACTCGCTCCTCCGTCATTCCATATTCACGATGCAGCAGGGTATGCTTGCACCATCTCTCGTCATCCCGCTCGGGGAAATCCTCCCGCGCATGAGCGCCGCGGCTCTCTTCCCGCCACAAGGCGGATTCGGCGACCAGCATGGCGCAGATCAGCATATTGGCGAATTCATATTCCTCCCGCTTCGTCAGCCTCATCGCAAAGACAGCCGCCTGGCGGTTTAACTCTCCCAAGCCCTTCATCAGACCTTCCGCGTGGCGGCGAAGCCCGACATGCCGGACCATCACCTTCTGCAGCTTCAGCCGGCGCTCCACCATCGGCTGGATGCAGGGCTCATGATGATCCCGCTGAGATGAGGCATGGGGACAGGCCCCTGCCCGCGGTTCAAGCGCGGCAATCCGTTCCACGATTCGCTTCCCGTACACGATCGCTTCCGATAAAGAGTTGCTGGCCAGACGATTCGCCCCATGCACGCCGGTCGAGGACACTTCGCCGCAAGCGAACAGACGGCGGATATTGGTTTCTCCCCACAAATCCGTCTTGATGCCGCCCATCATGTAGTGGGCCGCCGGCGAGACCGGAATCCAGTCGCTCGTCAGATCCAGACCGTATTGCAGACAGGTGTCGTAAATCGTCGGAAAGCGATGCTTGACCATCTCCTCAGGCTCGTGGGTTATATCCAGGTAGACAAAGGTCGACTTGGTCGCTTCCATCTCGCTGACGATCGCCCGGGCTACCACGTCGCGCGGCGCAAGCTCCAGCTGAGGATGATATTTCTCCATGAAGCGCTCTCCCCGAATATTGCGCAAATAGGCGCCTTCGCCCCGCACCGCCTCCGAGATGAGAAAACGCGGCGCCCCCGGGTAGCTGAGCACCGTGGGATGGAATTGAATGAACTCCATATCCTGAATATAAGCTCCCGCGCGGTATGCCATAGCGATCCCGTCGCCTGTGGCGACCTCCGGGTTCGTCGTATATCGGTACAACTGTCCGGTCCCCCCGGAACAAATCACCGTAGCCTGGCCGCTGACGAACACGCGCTTGCCGTCCGCCCGCTGTACAATCGCCCCGCAGCATTCGTCTTCATCCGTAACGAGATCGATAACGAAATGCTCGTCCCAGATCGTGACCTGCTCCAACTGCTGAATTCGCTCTGCCAGGGCGCGCACAATCTCGTATCCGGTGGCATCCCCGTTCGCATGCAAAATGCGGCGATGGCTGTGCGCCCCTTCCCGCGTCAAGGCAATGGCGCCGTTCTCCTCATCGAAGGAGGCCCCCATCCGCATCAGTTCCTGGACGCCGGCCGGTCCTTCATGGACCAGCACATTGACTGCCTCGGGATCGCACAGGCCCGCCCCGGCAATCAACGTATCCTGACTGTGGTAAGCCGGGGAGTCATCGTCCGCGAACACGGCTGCAATCCCGCCCTGCGCATAACGCGTATTGCTGTCGAACAGCGACTTCTTCGTTATCATGAGCACCCGGTGTTCCCGGCTTGCCTGGATAGCGGTATAGAGGCCGGCAATACCGGCGCCAATCACAATGACGTCAGTATGAACTTGCTCCATATCTTCGAGTGCAAAGTCTATCAAGTAACGGGGAATCCGATTCGCCATTGTCTTCACAACCTCATAGATGGAATCTTATGCTTTGCCCTATTTGAACAGAAGAGTAGCGCATGCTACTCTACTTGACCTGTAACATGCGCTCCAAAGATAACCGTGCTTTCTCGGCAACCTGCGGCGGCACATAAATCTGCGGCTGCATCGTTTCGAGGCATTTCACGAGTTTTTTGAGATTATTTACCTTCATATTCGGACAGACGAGATACTTCGTCGCGAAGTGGAATCGCTTCTCCGGGCTGTCCTTCCGAAGCTGGTATCCGGTCCCGTCCTCTGTCCCTACAATAATATCGGCCGCATCCGACCGTTTGCAATAATCGATGATGGCGGTCGTGCTGCCGACGAAATCGCCCATGGCCACGACTTCCGGGCGGCATTCCGGATGCACGACGAACGGCGCGCCCGGATACTTCGCCTTCATCTCCATGACATCCTTCACGGTCAGCATATCGTGCGTATTGCAATAGCCTTCCCATTTGATCAGGGATCGGCCGGTCTGCTGCTCTACATAATGGCCCAGGTTCTTGTCGGGAACCCAGATGATCTCCTCCGCATCCAGCGAAGCGATGACCTTCACCGCATTGGAGGAAGTACAGCAAATATCGGTTTCCGCCTTAATCTCCGCGGAGGAATTGATATAGGTAACGACTTTGGCATTCGGATGCTCCGCCTTCAGCTTCCGTAGCCCGTCGACATTGACCATGTCGGCCATCGGACAGCCTGCCCGCTCATCGGGGATAATGACCGTTTTGTGGGGAGCCAATATTTTGGCGCTCTCCCCCATGAAGTGGACTCCGCAGAAGACGATAACGTCTGCGTCGGTCTCTGCGGCCTTCTGCGCCAGCAGAAAGGAATCTCCCCTGAAATCGGCGACTTCCTGAATCTCATCCCGTTGATAATAATGAGCTAATATGATGGCGTTGCGCTCTTTCTTCAACTGCATCAACCGTTCACGGAGCTCCTGCTTCTGCTCTTCCTTCCGTGCCAACGCCAGTGCTTCCAATGTCACCCTCCATCCACTCCTTGGCCTTGTCGTTAACCTATAATTTACACACCCCGACCCGCCGTGTCAATTCGGAATTCAGGCCCAGTTTCCCGTAAAAAAGAGCGTACCGGAAGGTACGCTCTTGCAAACGCCCGGAGGGCGGCCCATGTAAATGTGGTTATTGTTCGTCTTTCTTGTCATGCGGCGGCTCATCCTTGTCAGCAGGAGCCTTCGGCTCCTCGGATGCCGGTTCCGCCTTCGGCAGCTCGGTGGAGTCGCCGCGATTGTCAGCAGGAGAAGATTCGTTCGGAATATCGCCTGTCGGATGACCGGACGGTGAACCATCCCATTGCGTCGGCCCAAGCTTCTCCGGCTTGCCTACCAGATTCACCTTCACATCGCCCGTCGTCTCAATAACCGGCGTGCCGGCTTCCGGCGCGTCCGTCGATGCAGGTGTTCCCTCGCTCAGCTTGCCATTCTCGATAAGCTGTTTGATCTGCTCCAGCTCCAAGGTCTCGACCTCAAGAAGCGTATTCGCGATCAAGCTCACTTCGCGAGAGCGCTCGGTCAAGAGCTTCTTCGCGCGCTCATAGCATTCATTCATGATGCGCTGCATCTCTTGGTCGATCTCATAGGCAATCGCGTCGGAATAGTTCTGCTCGTGACCGAGGTCTCGGCCCAAGAACACTTCTCCTTGACGATTGCCGAACTGCATCGGTCCAAGCTTCTCGCTCATGCCGTATTCCATAATCATGCTGCGCACGATGCGGGTCGCCTGCTGGAAGTCGCTGTATGCGCCGGTGCCAATCTCGCCGATGAACAGTTCTTCGGCGACACGGCCCCCGAGCAATCCCGTGACTTTGTCCAGCAATTCCTGCTTCGTCACCAGCATGCGGTCTTCCTTCGGCAGCATGATGACGTAACCGCCGGCACGGCCGCGCGGAATGATGGTTACCTTGTGGACCATATCCGCATGCTCCAGGAAGTAGCCGATAATCGTATGTCCGGCTTCATGGAAAGCAACAATCCGCTTCTCGCGATCGCTGATCATGCGGCTGCGCTTCTCCGTTCCGACGATGACGCGGTCGATCGCCTCGTCTACGTCCGTCATCGTAATGTCTTTATGATTTTTGCGGGCTGCCAGCAGCGCCGCCTCATTGAGCAAGTTCTCCAAGTCGGCGCCGGTGAAGCCCGTCGTCCGCTTGGCGATCGTATCGAGGTTCACGTTTTTGTTCAACGGCTTATTGCGGGCGTGCACCTTCAGCACCGCCTCGCGGCCCTTCACATCCGGGCGGTCAACCGTAATCTGGCGGTCAAAGCGTCCAGGACGGAGCAATGCCGGGTCCAGAATATCCGGACGGTTCGTCGCCGCGATAATGATGATGCCTTCGTTGGCTCCGAAGCCATCCATCTCGACCAGCAACTGGTTGAGCGTCTGCTCCCGTTCGTCATGGCCGCCACCTAGTCCGGCGCCCCGTTGACGGCCGACAGCATCGATCTCGTCAATGAAAATGATACATGGCGCATTCTTCTTCGCATTCTCGAACAGGTCGCGGACCCGGGATGCGCCGACACCGACGAACATTTCCACGAAGTCGGATCCGGAGATGCTGAAGAACGGTACGCCTGCTTCCCCTGCCACGGCACGGGCCAGCAATGTCTTACCGGTACCCGGAGGGCCGTTGAGCAGCACGCCCTTCGGAATGCGGGCGCCAAGGGCTGCGAACTTGCGCGGATCCTTGAGGAACTCGACAACCTCTACCAGCTCCTGCTTCTCTTCATCCGCACCCGCGACGTCTTCAAAGGTGACGCGTTTCTTCTCTTCATTATACAAGCGTGCGCGGCTCTTGCCGAAGTTCATTACCTTGCCGCCGCCGCCCTGCGCTTGGTTAAAGAAGAAGAAGAACAGGATGAACATAATGATAAATGGAATAATCGACGTCAGAAACGTCAGCCAGAGGCTTTGTTCCTCCATCTTTTTCCAACTAATCTTCAGTGACTGCTGATTATCCCCTGCATTCATTATCTCTTCGACGGCCGGATTGCTATCCGGAATATACGTTACGAACTGCTGGGATTTCGCCCCTTCTGGAATCTTGTTATATTTACCGATGACCAAATAAGCCCGACCTTCATACTGAACCGTCATTTCTTGTATATTGTTAGCCGAAAGCTCTTTACGGAACTGGTCATAACTCGGCGTGTCCGTGGCTTCATTGCCGTTGCCGATGAACTGGACAAATCCTACCACGACCAAAAAAAGAATCAGATAAAAACCAGAATTCTTGATGAACCGATTCATCCCCAACCTCCTCTCAAGGACACGAAATTATTGTATCATAGCACGTAATGCCATCACAACTTGACCAGCAAGCGTGTAAGGCGTGTGTCTTACTTGGCTTCATTCGAGTAGATCGTTGGCTTCAACACGCCTATATATGGAAGGTTGCGGTAACGTTCGGCATAATCCAAGCCATAGCCGACGATGAATTCGTCGGGAAGCACGAATCCTTTGTAGTCCGCTTCCAGATTAACGGTGCGGCGCGCCGGCTTATCGAACAGCGTCACGAGGCGAATCGAATTCGCCTTGCGGCCTTGAAGCACCTCAATCAGGTAGCTGAGCGTCAAGCCAGTATCTATAATGTCTTCAACAATGAGCACATCCCGGCCTTCTACGGATACATCCAAATCTTTGATAATCCGGACGACACCGGAAGACTTCGTGGAAGCTCCATAGCTGGATACCGCCATGAAATCCAATTCCAACGGTACGGTAATTCGCTTGACCAGATCCGCCATGAAGACGAATGCGCCTTTGAGGACACAGATGACCAGCGGGCATTTCCCTTCATACTCGCGGCTAATCTGAGCACCCAGCTCCTGGACCTTCGCCTGAATTTGCTCCTCGCTGATAATTACCTTTTCAATGTCGTTATACAATGATGGGCCCCTCCTAGAGTGAATACTGAAAACTTACATGAACGTGATTACATCATGCGGTCAGGTTGGGCGGAGCATGATCGCTGCTGCGCCGGAATATGCGCACCGCCTGCCAGCTCCAGCCGCAGGACACGGTCTGTAGAGGGCCCGACCAGCGCGGCATCCGATCGCCGCACGCCCGGCACCCACAGGATCTGCCCGTTGGCATCCGTCACGATGGGGACGGTGCCGCGGAGCGAGGGCGCGATTTTGGCATCGACGAACATATCTTGCACCTTTTTGCTGCCATTTAACCCTAAAATACGCATTCGATCGCCGTCGCGGCGGTGTCGGACACGCAGCGGCCAACACAATTGCTCCGCATCGAACAGCGCCTCCGTCTGTCCCGAGGGGACCTGCGTTCTTCTGAATGCGGCCTGAGGCGCCGCTTCCTGCGAAACGGAAGAGCCCGCTGCCCACTCTATCTGCCAACGCAGCCTGCTGCCATTCGACGGTATCGGAAGACTGCCCGATTCATATGTACGATCAATCGTCATGTCCAGCACATCCGGCCCGTTCTTATCTGGACCGATGGGTTGTCGCAGCCACAGCAAGCGGTCGTATTCTCTCCGGAATTCGACTCCGGGGGCCGCATCCGTCTTCCAGGTGGATGGCCGTTCCCGGATCGCCGCATTCCGCAGCGCTTCGACCGTGTCGAAATCAGCTTGTTCCGCTTCCCGCGTGAGATAGTTTAATATTAGTTTAATCAACCTGCGTTGTAAAGCGACATGTGCCTGAACAAGCGCCGTCCGATCGAGAACGACGATATCCGGCGGCGAGGATTCCAAAGGAACGTCTTCCCCATCCTTTACCGTCCTCGCCACGCGTTGAAACAACTGCCGCGCCTGTTCCTCCATCCAATCGTTCTCTTCCCGCAGCACATCGGCCGTGCGGCACAGGGAAGCGACCAGGCCGGGGTTCTCCTGCTCCAGCCGCGGCATTACCTCTATCCGGATCCGGTTGCGCAAGTAATCGGTCTTCGCATTGCTGCTGTCCGTCACGTAGGAGATGCCGCGCAGACGGCACCACTCCAGCAATTCCGCCTTGCGGACGCCCAACAGCGGCCGGACGAAGGAGAAGCCGTCCGCCTCCCGCTTCCAGGCCATCCCCGACAATCCCGTGCCGCCGGTTCCGCGCAGCAGCCGCATCAGCACCGTCTCGGCCTGATCATCGGCATGATGCGCCAATGCGATAACCGGCGCCTGTTCGCGGACGGCGACCTCCCTCAGGAAGTCATAGCGTAGCTGCCGCGCAGCCGCTTGCGGATTCATCTTCTGCGCGGCCGCCCATCCGGGGGCGTCGACTCGCTTCATCGCCAGTCTTATCCCGAGACGCTCCGCTTCCCGCTCGACGAATCGCGCTTCATCATCCGACTCCTGAGGACGGAACCCGTGGTGCACGTGAGCGATGATCAGCCGTCCGCTTCCCGGGCGATGTCCGGTCACGGCCGCGATGGCATACAGCAGCAGCATGGAGTCCGGTCCGCCCGAGACCGCGATCACGATACGGTCACCGTCGTTCCACAATCGGTGCCGCTCTACGGTGTCCCGCAGCTTCTCCGTCCATTGCCGCCACGCATATTCGCTGTCATTGCCGGTATGCCTGCCCGATGCCGTCATGTCCATCCCCGATTCCTTCCATTATGTCGTGCCGACGCCGGCTCCTCTTCCCCCGACATGCCGTGCCGAGGGGACAGAATTCGATTATGTATGAATGAGCCTGCGTAATGAACCTCATAAAGATATATGTATAAATTCAATATAACACAATATGTCCCATTAATCGAAACCCCATGCCCAAAAAGCGATGCTCGCCGCAAAAAGCAGCACAGACACGGCAAAAAACCACTTCAGCCACAACGGCGTGGGGCGGTTCAGCGGTGTGCCGGTGCGATGAAGCTTCCGTATCCGTTCATGCCACAGACGGCAGGCCTCCTCCGGAGAAGCGAATTCCCCGCGCAAGGCCGGCGCAAGCCATGACTCATACGGCTGCACTCGGGGATGGGTCCGGGCGATCTCGATCAGATCCTTGATATCGCGCGTCTGCGGGAGCGTTGTCTTGATCCGTTCCCGAAGCTCCCGCTCGGCCATCATCTGAATCGTCATGACGGCGAACGAGAACAGATCATACTGGAAATCGGCGGTGCGCGATCCGGCATGCCAATACCCTCGATCATACAATTCCGTGAATTGCTTGACGCTCTTCCCGGTGGAGGTCAGACCGCCGTAATCGATCAATTCAACCTCTCCGTTATCGTTCACCAGCACGTTCTCCGCCTTCAGATCGCCAAAGACAAGCCCCTGCCGGTGCAGTTGCCTGAGCTTTTCCAGCAAGCGTCCTCCCACCACGCCATACCATTCCGGCCCATGCTTATAAATGAACTTGCGCAGACTCACCCCGGGTACATACCGCATCACATAGAACGGGATGCGTCTGCCGTGCAGATCGCAATCATCGTTATCGACGAGAAAGGGCCGGGCATGATGGCGGCCCGTGCGCCCCCACTCCGCTTGCCGTCCCTTCTCCCATGTCCGCAGCGCATTAATCTCGGACTGAAGATCGACCGAGTTCATTCCCATCTTCAGCGCATAGGCAGCGGTCCGCCCTCCGCGCGCCTGCGCCGCAGGCGGAAGATAAGTCACCAAATACACGACTCCGTTGGCCCCGCGGCCAAGCCGTCGCTCAATTCGGTAGACGCGCCCGTTCCACACTCCCTGCAGCACGGTTCCCGCTTCAACGCGAAGCGCCGCTGCCTGCGCATGATGCTGTTCGGTCTCTATGTTATACGATGTAGTCACTCCACATCCCATCCGTTCCTGTTCCGTCTGAGGCGTGCGACGCCAGGTCGCGATCCTGATTCGCCTTGCCTCCATCATATTGATAATAGTCGATCACTTTCAAGAGGGCAGGTCCCGTCGGGGTCGTTCCCCGCATATTCAACCGCTGGAACAACCGCTTCGCGCGGCTGAGATCGTCGGTCCATTCCATATCCAGCACGGCCTCTTCTCCGCCGTAAGGTCCGGGGAAATGGAACACGCTCAACTCGCTTTTGCCCGCTCTAGCCTGAAGGCTCAGCATCAGATCCCGTATCGCCTCCTCTACTGCCGGGAGCTTCCGCTTCATGCTTGCGCTCGCATCGATGAGCAGAGCGACGCGCAGCGGCGAATTCTCGCTCAGTTCGTCCATGACGCGCACCACTTCCGATCGCTGCTCCGGCGGAAGGGCCTCGAATTCGACGTTCTGCTCGGCTCCGAATATTTGACGCAGTTCCTTGTTCACGGCCTGATGAATCGTCTGCACCACCGTCTTGCGCGTCATCATCTGGACCGTCTGCGACAGCTGGTGCGACTGGACAATACGGCTTATCCCTCCTCCGGCACGGGCAATCTCGTCGATCTCCCGCGCTCCAAGCTCGCCTATCGTTCCGTAATCCACAATGCCGACGACGTTAACCGAGATCCCCCGCTCCCGCGCTTCCGCGGCGGCAACGGCAGGCTGAATGCCCACATTGGAGCAGCCATCGGTTATCAGTAGAATTTGCTTCATTTCGATTCCGCACATCCTCTCTTCACCGAATCTAGCACGAGTACGAGTTCAAAAAGGCCGGTTTTCAGCGCCAAGAAGGTCGCCGGAGCCCGAAGCGGCACGGACCTTTTGAACTACCTCTTCTAGTATTTCCAAGGAAAAGAGAGTTTACACCCCCGCTGGCCATACGGGAGGCGGAAAGTCAGAAGCCGCGGCCGAGAGATTAGCTGACTGTCAGCGGCCGCTCGACACGGTCATGCCCATTCCAGTGCAGCGTCGCCCATTGCGGCTGATGGCGGGCAACTCGCGTCACGACGACGGTCATGTCGTCATCGATATGGCCGCTGGCATGACGGATGACGGTCTCCAGGAGAAGATCGGCAATCTCCTGCGGGTCGTCCGTCTCCATCTCGCTGATCAGCCGCTTCATCCACATCTCCTTATTAACGGCCGGCCCGGGAGCATCGAAAATACCATCCGTCATCATGATCAAGATATCTCCCGGCTGCAAGGCGGAATCAATCAGCTCGAAGTCGATATCCTGTATAATACCTATCGGCAAGTTACTGCCGGATACTAAGCGGACGTCTTTGCCGCTCTTGATGAAGCTGGGCGTGGACCCGCTCTTCATGAACGTTGTCTTGGCGGAATACAGATCGATGATCGCCATATCGACTGTCGCGTAGATCTCGTCTGGCGATCGCAGCGCCAGCACGGAATTGACGGACTGAATCGCCAGCTTCTCATCAATTCCCGATTGCAGGAATTGGGACAAAAGATTCAAGGCTGTGCTGCTCTCCATGCGGGCCCGCTCGCCGTTGCCCATCCCGTCGCTCAGCGCAACCGCATACTTCCCGCTGCCGAGCTCCAGCGCGCTGAAGCTGTCTCCTGACAGCATATCCCCTCCTTTGGCGGCCCCGGCCATGCCGGTCTCCACCTCGAATGCCTTCGCCGAGACGAAGGTGACCATGCCATGCCCGTCGGTTCCGGTTAACCTCTCCTTTCTGACTGCGATATGCTCGCCCAATATATCCGACAGTAGCGGCGCAATGAGCTTCCGGCACTCATCATAGCCGTCGGTGAAGGAATGAACCATCTCAATCTCGATCCGTCCGGGATCCAGCGATAAAATATCGACGCGGTGCACGGACAGTCCGAGCTCCTCCATCGCCTGCCGAATCTGCTCCTCCTGCATGAACAGCTCGCGTCCTTCGCGCCGGATTTCGCGGGCTAGATCATCCATTACCTGAGAGACGCCAGCCAATTGATCGGCCACGAAATGGCGGCTGTCCAAAATCTGCTTCTGCCAATGCTCGTCCAGCGCCCGCCTGATCAGATGCTCCCTCATCAGGGCAAGCACTTTCGGCGCCTTCATGCAGTGGCTCCTCCACGTCTGGGGCAGCTGCTTCTCCTTGTAGGAGACCATCTCGGTATCCTGCTCAATCTTGCTCATCATCTGGTTCATCATCGTCATCGTCTGGAGCGGCTTATGGTTCCAGCAGGCCTGCTGCCGCGGGCAGCCGAGACAGGTGGACGCCGTCACCGTCTCGATCATCCGGCTGCGCTCCTCTTCCGCTGTCGGAGGTTCGCCGGTATGGGCGGTCTGCTTGAAGCTGCTGGACAGCTGCCGGAACACCTCCGAGAACTGGGTCACCCGTTCCGCCGTCAAATCGCGCATCCGCTTCGCATATTCATGCTGCGATTTCGTATGCTCGTTCGTTCCCGGCACATATTTGGCCAGGGTCGCGCATATCGATTTAGGAGTAAGCAAAAACAGCGCCGCCGCGGCGATCGTCTCCCAGGTCGATGCCATCACCTCCATAGGAGGCCCGAGGTAGACGGACAGAATCGCCGTCCCGAGCAGCATGCCGAAGGCCACGGCCCAGCGCTTGCCGTCCTTCAGCAGTCCGGCGAGCAACCCGGCAAAGGCCAGCACGCTCATCTGCGTCAGCGAGTTCGGCTCGGCCAAGCCGAGAATCAAGCCAAGCACGACGCCGACCGAAGCGCCAAGCGGGGCTCCGCCGACCAGGGCGAACAGCAGCACGAAATAGCGGGAGATGATGTGATCGATCTGCAGCGACTGGACGGTCCACCCTACGGCGCCGGTCATAATGGAGGCGAGAAGAATCATCAGGCAGATCATTTCCTCCACCCGCAGCGTATAATTGCGTTTACTCATCGTCAGAACGGGCAATGCTTGTATAAACACGAGGGTCAGGACGAGTCCGAGCACGGCATCCGTCATATCCATCACGAGGGCGTACCAGGTCAGTGATGTCGACATAAAGGTCACGAACAGCTTGACGAGCAGCGTGGCGGCGAATACGATGATCGGCGCCATGTTCATATCGGTCCGTTCATACGCTTTCAAGCCGCGGTACATCAGTACGATCAGCAGCAGCTGCATGCCCATCATGAGCGAGATCTGCTCCGGCGCGAACAAGCTTCCGGCCAGCAGCGCCGTCCCTACCCAGGTTGCCAGCTCGCGCCGCGTAAAATAGACAACCGCGAAAAACGCAGCGGCGAACGGAAACAGCTCATTTAAGATCATGGCCCGTCCCAGCAGAAACCCGATAAGTACAAACATGAAGGTCCATTTCCGCGTGCCAAGCACCCGCTTGAATCGTTCCAGCCGCCATTTGTTATGTGGGAGGCCCCATTCGCCCTCACCTTGCCCCCCGCTCTGCCAGCCTTTCTTCGGAAATGGAATCACCTTTGTCTTACTCATGCCAAGCACCACCTATTCTCTGAAATGTGTGCCTCTCATTATAGAGAAGGAACTGGAAATAGTTTGTCAGAAAAAGGAGTCCCGTCCAAAAAAATTTCCGACATCAGTTGAGCCGGGCGCGAGAAAACGGACAAGCCTGTGCGCGCAAGGGCTCGCCCGGTGTAAGCCGGCATGGGGACGACTGAACGGTTGTCATTTTTTTGCAGTGCTGGAGTTGCCCGCCGTTCGGAAATAAGGGGAAAGGATACGGAATAGCGTAAGAACATGTCGTAACCATCCCGACGGTTGACAAAAATAGTGGCGATGGAAAAATGAATGCGATGAATCTGCCATTCCGTCACAATGTGGAGACTGCGGGCGCGAATGGCGCGCGGCGGAAGCTGTCGTGAAAGCGGGGGAGCACGATCGGGAGGCCGGGAGGCCAAAAACCATTGCGGACGCTGGCTCAGAACTCAGGCGGGTCGCCGGATCCCAGTGTGGGATCTGCGCGGGGCTCAGGCGGGTCGCCGGATCCCGCTGTGGGAGTGCACACTCCTCAGGCGGGTCGCCAGACCCCAGTGTGGGAGCCGCGCGGTACCGGTGCAGGCCCCAGGGGCAAGTCCCGGGAATCGCAGGAACCGGTGGCAGAGCCTGCCGAAGTGCCGAAGTCAGCCCGAGACGGCGTTCCGTAGGGGCCGACCCGGCCGGGGAAGAGGGCGAGTCCGGTTCATCCTATCCTGATTGCTGCAGATTTGCAGGATTTCGGTTGAAGGCCGTTGTGCAAAAATCGAATCCTGCAATAGTGCATCAATTTGTTCCATTTCAGCCCAAATCCCGGAAATTAGGAGCAAAATGATGTATTTTTGCATCAATGCTAGCCCACAGGCTATGAAATGAAGGAAAATGCTGCAGATTTGCAGGATTGCATTCGCCCGCCCGGCATTCCGCCCTGAACCAGACCGGAAGAACCGCAGCCCGACAAGCAAAAAAGCCGCACCACCGGGTTCCCGGTCTGCGGCTTCGTTAACTTGGTCATCTATTACATGCGGCGTGCGCCACGGCCTCCGCGCTTGGATTCCGTGTTCTTTTTCAAAGACGAGATGCGCTCTTCACTGTCTTTAAGGAAGCGCGACATTTTATCCTCAAAAGAAGCGAAATTAGGCTTGCGGCCACCCCGGTCGCGGTTACCAAAGCCGCCTCTTCCTCCCCCGTCTCTCGGACGGTCTTGACGAGGTCCTCTTGGCGGTCTCTGCTCCGATGCTGGCTTATCCACTGTCTGCTTGATAGACAAGCCAATCTTGCCGTCCTTGTCGACGTTAATTACTTTGACCGTGACGATATCGTCAATCTTCAAATGGTCATTCACGTCCTTGACATAGTTATCGGCAATTTCAGAGATGTGAACCAGTCCCGTGACACCTCCCGACAGATCAACGAACGCCCCAAAATGCGTAATGCCTGTCACCTTGCCTTGTAACTTGGTGCCCACTTCGATTGTCATAGAATAAAATGTTCCTCCCTTAAAATGTTAAACGGCACACCGCTTCGTTACCGAAAGCAATGCTTATGTCGTGATTATACTGTAACCGCACCAAGTGGTCAACCGACGGTTGTCCCGATATGGCGCCTATTCCTCGTGCTTGCGGATAAGGACTTCGTCCGGAAGCAGCATCCCTTGACTTCTCGCAATCTGAAGAATATATTCCGTCGTATTCAGGCGATCGACTTCCTGCTGAACCTCGTTCCGCGTCAGCTCGGCATCCTGCTTCTTCTTCTCCTGAACCTGATAATCGGCTTTGAGCCCCTCAATGGCAGCAGCCTGGTCGATGTACGTATACAGTCCCCACCCCGCAAACACCACCATAAACCCCATCCACAATCGCAATCTTCGCTTGGCTCCCGCCATTTTGTTCTCACGAGTACGGTCCGGTGTCCGGGACGCAGACATACGCACACCCCCATTTTCGATAGAGTCGGATAAACGAATTACCCGTTACTTCTTATGATGAAACAGGCGCAGCAGACGAGCCGCCTTCGCTCTTCCCGATGCCACCCATTGATTCATTCGACGCATACCAGAAAATACCTTCTCCTTGATCCGGCAAAGCCGTTCCGTCATCCCCAACCGTTCCCAGATCGGGAGGATGAGCGGCCGGAAAATCCATCGGACCAGCAACCATAGCGGCTTAACACATTGTAGCACAATTTTTCCGATGAACATAGCGGCCGACAGCAAAAACGCGCCTAGACCTTTTGTAAAGATCCATAAGCCCTTGACCGGCAGCACGAGCACAACATAGAGACACCGGCGGATGAACCGGGAGATGGCCAATATGGCCCGTACGAGCCACGTCACGATGGCGACCGTGACCTTGCTGAGAAGGATGACATACAACCACGCCCCGGCGGCCAGGCCAAGAAAGACGTAAAATCGAAGCTCTCCCTGATTGCCCTTCACGAGCATCTGAAACACGAACAGCGTCGCAGCCAGCCAATACATCAAATCCAGCAGCGGAACCGTCCACCGAGGGAAACGGAATTGTCCCGCTACGACGCGGTAGCCGTCAAATACGATGCCCAGCGCCAAGCCGCTCAGCATCATGAGCAGCATGGTCGTCCATTGTACGTATAGACTCACTTGAATAACTTCCCGAAGAAGCCTTTGGATTTATCGTGTGAGCTCGCATCCAGGTAGGTCAGGGAGTTGACCGTGCCTTCAATGGCGACTTGTCCTTGTTCAAGGCTCAAGTTTTTGATATGAAGATTGTGGCCGCGTATCGTCAGGAACCCGCACTCGGTATCAAGCAGGAACTCCTCGCTGTCGAAGCTTTCCACTTTGCTGACCCCGCTAATCTCCAGCAGCTTGCGGTTGACCATTTTAATCTCCTGGCGCTTGGCCGTTGGCTTGTTCAGTTCCATCATGGCATGTACCTCCTTCTCAACACTAGCTTATGAAGGGAATGCCGGAATAGAACTTCAACGCGGCCACTCTTCCAATAATTCTATAGCAGCGGGGGATCTAACCAGATTTATTGTTCCGCCTCTATTACCGGTTGTCGACCGTTTCCGGGTACAGATCATGATTCGTCAGGCGATAAGCCGCCATCTCTTCGTATTTCGTGCCGGGACGGCCGTAATTGCAGTACGGATCGATAGAAATGCCGCCGCGCGGCGTGAACTTGCCCCATACCTCGATATATTTCGGATCGAGCAGCTCGATCAGATCGTTCATAATGATATTGACGCAATCCTCGTGGAAGTCGCCATGATTGCGGAAGCTGAACATATACAGCTTCAGCGATTTGCTCTCGACGCACTTCCGGTCCGGAATGTAACTGATGTACATCGTCGCGAAGTCCGGCTGCCCCGTCATCGGACAAAGACTGGTGAACTCGGGACAGTTGAATTTGACGAAATAATCGCGATTCGGATGCTTATTGTCGAACGCCTCCAGCACATGCGGCGCGTAGTCGGTCGCGTATTCCGTCTTCCCTCCGAGATGCTTCAGCTGCAATTCGGCTTCGTTCCTCCCTGCCATGCGATTTGCCTCCCCTTCTTTATCGGTTCTTTCTGCTTCATGTATAACCGTTCCGGCTCCGCGCCGGGGCGAGTCCTGTCCGGTCGGCCTGACGACAGGCCGGCTGGCCGCGTCATACGCCGCGTCGGTTGCCCCATACGAGCGTGTGAAGCTGCGGCAGCACCCGCACCCGGTTCAGACGCGGATCGGCCGCGACCTGATCGATCAGCCATTCATACCGGCCGAGCAGCTTCCGGATCAGCTCGCGGTCATCCGAGCTCCGCACATCGTCATTTCCCGTCTGGAGGACGAACGGAATGTCCGGGTAACGCTCATGCATGTGAATAGCATACGCGAGATCCCGCTCGTCGAAGACGACGATCTTCAGGCACAGCCCCTTCCGGTCCGCGCGATCCCGCAGCCGGCTCACGATCTGATCGAGCCGCGCTTCATCGGTGTTCATGCCGGAGCTGGGCGGCTTCGGCGAGAGCGTGACGTCATCGATGTCCAGCAGCCAATCCTGCCACCGCGAGCCCTGCGTCTCGACCGCGGTGCGAATGCCGTGCTCTCCCAGCAGGCGAACAAGCTCGCCGATGCCGGGAATCAGGACGGGATTGCCGCCCGAGATCGTGACATGATCGAAGCGGCCGGCGGCGAGCGCGTTCAGCTCCCGCAGGATGTCTTCCGCCGTCAGGCTGCGAATCTCCTCCTTCGCCGATCCGTCCCACGTGAAGGCGGAATCGCACCAGGAGCAGCGGTAGTCACAGCCAGCCGTCCGGACGAACATCGTCTTCCGGCCGACCAGCATGCCTTCGCCCTGTACCGTCGGCCCGAACAGTTCAAGCACCGGTATCGTCATCGCTCCATCCACTCCCGTCTCGCTTCGGCATAGCTGGTCGGCGTCTCGTAGAGACGGACGAACTCGACCCGCCCGCCTTCGCATCGGGTGCGGTACGGCTCCTCGGCCAGCGCGGCGCTCATCTGTTCATATAGCCAGACGACCATATTCTCCGCGGTCGTATTCATCGGAGGCAGCGTCTCGTTCAAATAGCGGTGATCGAGATAGGGCTCCATTCGATCCTTCCAAATCTCCTTGATGTCTCCGAAATCAAGCGCGATGCCGATGTCGTCCGGATATCCGCTCAGCCCGAACACGGCTTTGTACGTATGGCCGTGGAGGTTCTTGCATTTGCCTTCGTAGGCGTGCAGATGATGCGCCGCGTCGAAGGCGAATTCTTTGCTGACGAGTACGCGGCGCTGATGGTAGCGCAGCGACTCGCGGGTTATATCGGTTCCGTATTGCTGCAGCTTCTCGACGATGCGGAACGGGCCCGGTCTGTTCATGCTCCGGCCCCCGCCTTCTGCGCTCTCTCGGCGAGATAGCTCTCCAATCCGGCCCGCCGCAGCTTGCAGGACGGGCATTCGCCGCAGCCTTCGCCCGGGAGCCCGTTATAGCAGGTCACCGTCTCCGTGCGCACGAAGTCGAACGCCCCCAGTTCGTCCGCCAGACGCCAGGTCTCGGCCTTGTTCAGCCACATGAGCGGCGTATGAAGGACGAAGCCATAGTCCATCGCCAGATTAAGCGTGACGTTCAGCGACTTCACAAAGACGTCCCGGCAATCGGGATAACCGCTGAAGTCGGTCTCGCAGACGCCCGTCACGATATGCCGCGCGCCGATCTGCTTCGCGTAGATCGCGGCGAACGAGAAGAAAAGCAGATTGCGCCCCTCGACGAACGTGTTGGGGAGCTCGCCCTCCTCCTGGGCGATGTCGATATCGGCCCGGGTAAGCGCATTCGGCGCCAGTTGATTGAGCAGCGTCATATCGAACGCGCGATTCGGCACCTGCAGCTTGGCTGCAATCCGCTTCGCATGCTCCAGCTCGCTGCGGTGGCGCTGTCCGTAGTCGAACGTCACCGTCTCGACCGCATCGAATCGCTCCAGGGCCCAGAACAGGCAAGTCGTGCTGTCCTGCCCGCCGCTGAAGACGACGACCGCCTTCTCCTGCGGCTTGCCCATGACGGCTTCGCCCGCCGCCCGCTCCGCGGCAGCTTCCTTGCGGTTCATTGCATCATTCATCCTGTGTCCATCCCTTCTTATTCCTCTACAGAACAAGACGAAGGCATGTGCATCGGTCCATTCGAAGCAGGGGCGACGGCCTGCGCCGCTTCCCCCGCCTCCATAAGCACAAAAAAAGACAACACCAAGGGAAAGCCATACCCATGCGGATGCTGTCAGCCTTAGTTTTTTATAGAGGGAGATTGCGAACCTCTCCCGCCGGGCTACCGGCGGAATGTATTTGGTTATACGTCTATTATAGGAAACGGGAGGGTGAGATTCAAAGGCTTATTTTCCCTCTTGTCCCTCCTTCGGCCGCCTGTTCCGCTTACCCGGAAGGCCTCCTCCTGGACGTCAAGGCTCAGCCATAGATACGAAGCCAGCCGAGGACCGCCTTCATGCAAGCGCAAGAACGGCCCTCCCCCGTTGTCGGGAAAGGGCCGTTCTTGATGGATTCTTGGCGATTACCATTCCAGATCCTGCGATCGCGGAATAGGCTCTTCCTTCAGCAGCGTGTACATTCCCGCCGCTTCTTCCTTCTTCGTCGTCTCCTGAAGACGCTCGATTCGGACAGTGACGAGCTTCTGCCCGAACTGAACCGTAATCTCGTCTCCCACCTTGACGGTCGCGCTCGGCTTCGCTTCGCGGCCGTTCAACATGACGCGTCCCTGTTCGGACACATCTTTGGCTACGGTGCGCCGCTTAATGAGCCGCGAAACCTTCAGGAATTTGTCGAGACGCATTATTTTACAGCTTCTTTAAGCTTGTTGCCCGCTTTGAATGCCGGAACTGTCGATTCCGGAATTTCGATGGTGTTGCCCGTTTGCGGGTTGCGGCCCGTGCGGCCAGCGCGCTTGCGAGTCTCGAATGTGCCGAATCCAATCAGTTGCACTTTGTCTCCTTTGGACAATGCGTCGGTAACTTCGCCGAAGAAGCCGTTCAATACCGCTTCTACGTCTTTTTTGGTCAATCCGCTTTTCTCCGAGATGTTGTTGATCAAATCTGTTTTGTTCATGTTTATTGGCCTCCCAATCCTATTAGTCATTCAATAGAGTGTGTTGGCTCGCGGGCTGATGCCGGAGTCGCAAAATACAATCCATGTTGTATTCTCGCATGTATGTATTCTTGCTTTGCGAGTAAAATCCTCCCCGGTTACGGCACTTTTTCATATTTTGACGAAAAATAGGGTTATTAGGCCGCCGACCGCTCCGGTCAAGGCTTCAGCAGCTTCGCTTCCTGCCACCACTTCTCCATTTCTAGTAAATCAGTCTGGTCAAAAGATTTGCCGTTTATACGAAGCTGTTCCTCAATATATTGAAAACGGCGAATAAATTTGCGGTTCGTTCCCGTCAACGCTTCTTCCGGGTCGGCTCCCAGAAATCTTGCCGCATTTACTGCCGCGAACAGCACGTCTCCCAGCTCCTCTACGGCATGCGCACGGTGCTTCTCCCCGCCCTTCGCCGTCTCTGCCATTCTGATCGCCTCTCGCAATTCTTGCAATTCTTCGGCCAGTTTGTCAAGTACATCCTCGATCCGATCCCAGTCGAAGCCGACCTTGGCCGCTTTATGCTGCAGCTCGCGGGCCTTCATCAACGCCGGCAAATCGCGCGGCACCCCGTCCAATACGGACGTGCGTTCCGCGCCGCGTCCCTTGCGCCGCTTCTCCTCGGCCTTCATCTGCTCCCAATTGCGGAGCGCCGATTCCGAATCGGCGGCCGCCTTGTCCCCGAACACGTGAGGATGGCGGAAGATGAGCTTCTCGTTCAGGCCCCGAATGACATCATATGCCGAGAAGGTCCCTGTCTCTTCCTCCATTTGGGCATGCAGCATGATCTGGAGCAGGACGTCGCCCAGTTCCTCCTCCATGCCGACGGGATCGTCATCGTCGATCGTTTCCAGCACCTCGTAGGTCTCTTCGATGAAGTTTTTGCGAATCGACTGATGCGTCTGCTCCCGATCCCACGGACAGCCTTCGGGACTGCGCAGCGTCGCCACGATCTCGTGCAGCTTGTCGAACGTGCCGTTCAGCACCTCGTCCGCCTCCGAACGCGGCACGTAGATAAGCGACAGGTTGCCATAGCCCTCCAGCCGATCCAGCTCGTACAGCGGCACGCGGCGGATCTCCTCCTGCCCCTCGACGCCGAGCGCATGGGCCGCGATGACCTCGTAATCGTCCGGATATACTTCCATCAAGCCCAGCTTCACTTCGGAAGCCGTAAACGTATCATACACTTGTCCGATAACGGTGTGCAACCGGGGATTGAGCATGTATCGCTTCAGTCCGCTCGCGTCGAGCAGCTGGAAGCCTTCGATCGGGTCGAAGCCGAGCCGGATGAAGGCTTGATCCAGGAAGCTCTCGCCGCCCCGAATCTCGAGCCGGATGCCTTCGGCCGGGCATCGTTCGGCCAGCAGCTTCACGGTGGCCTCCGCCACCATCGGATGGCCCGGCACGGCGTAGACGACCGAACCGCCATCGTGCGCCGCCCCGATTAACGTCCGGGTAATCTCCTCGTACACCGCCGGGAAATCGTCCTTCGCTTCGTATACCTCGTCGAATGAACGGTACGCCGTCCCTTCTTCCTGCAGCAGCGACATTACCGGATGGCGCTCCGTACGCACATACAGCCGCTCCGCCCGGCGGAGCCGGTTCCATGCGTCCAGCGACAGCTGTCCGGCGTCGCCGGAGCCGAGCCCGACGACCGTGATTGTTCCTGACATGGGAATGCCTCCTTCGTGTCGAGGTTCTCCCCGGGGAGAACCGTCCGTTATCTGTTCCGCGGCGCGATCTTGGCCGCGATTCGGGCCACCGCCGGGCCGATGCGCGGCAGGGCGGCCAGCTCCTGCGGCCGCACGAGGCCGAGCCCCAGTCCCAGCCCGGCGAAAATAAGCGCGCCGAGCGGTACGCCGCCGGCCACCGCGAGCAGGGCGCCTGTGCGGCCGCCCAGGCCGAGCGCCGCCGGGGCAAGCGCGGCGAGGCGCGCCGCCGCGGCCATGACGGCGAGCGCCAGCGCCAGCCGCGCGGTGCGGGCGCCCCAGGCGGCGAAGCGCAGGCCGCTGGCGCGGCTCAGCGCGGCCGCATTCAGCGCCGCGGCGAGCGCGAGCGAGGCGGACGCGCTGATGGCGGCCCCGGCGATGCCATAGACCGGGACCAGCCACAGATTGAGCGCCGCCTTCACGCCGGCGGCGAACAGCAAAATCAGGGCAGGGGCGCGCACGGCCCCCATGCCCTGCAGCAGCGCGGCGGTCACGGCCTGCAGCACGCCGCTGACCGCCGTCGACGCGATCCACACGAAAGCCGTCATCCCGGCGGCATCCGTGTAGAGCGCCACATTGATCGGCTCGGCCAAGGCGATCAGCCCCGCCGCCGCGGCCCAGCCGATCAGCCAGGTCCAGCGCAGCGCCGACGCCAGCAGCTCCCGCAGTTGGGCGGCATCGCGGCGCGCGGCGGCGGCCACGGCCGGCACGAGGCCGACCGCGAGCGAGCTGGCGACCATCGTCACGAGCTGGACCAGCGGGAAGGCGCGGCTGTAGACGCCGAACTCCGCCAGCGCGCCGGCCTCGCCGAGCCCGTGCTGGGCCAGGAGGCGCGGCACCGTGAACACATCTACGACATTCACGGCAGGCATCACGATCGCGCCGAGGCAAATCGGCAGGGCCGTCCAGGCCAGCCGCCGCATCCAGGCGCCGGTTGTCGCCGAAGCTGGCGGGGCGGACAGGTCTCCCCTCGCCGAGCCGGGCAGCTCCGCATCCTTCGGACCAGGCAGCACCGCTACGGCCCGGGCTTCCCGAGCGGCGGAACGGCGCTCCTTCCACCGGAAGCAGGCCATCGCCGCCAAGCCGCACACGCCGCCCGCGAACGAGCCGAAGGTGGCGCCGGCCGCAATCGTCTCCTCCGGCGCTTCCCGGCTCACATAGTAGAGCAGAAGCGCGATCATGACCGCTACCCGGCCGGTTTGTTCCGCCACCTGCGAGACGGCCGTCGATTCCATCCGTCCGCGCCCCTGATCATAGCCCCGCAGGGCGGCGGCCAGCGGCATCACGAGCAGCGCGAAGGCCGAGCTGCGAATCGCCGGGACGGTATGGCGGTTGCCGATCCAGGAAGCGACCGTCTCGGCTCCCCAGGTCAAGACGAGGAAGCCGAGCAGGCCGGTGAAGCTCATCAGAAGGCAGGAGGCGTACAGCACGCGGGCCGAACCCTGCTTGTCCCCCGCCGCTTCGCATTCGGCGACGAGACGGGCCACGGCGACAGGGATGCCTGCCGAGGCGATGACCATCAGCAGCACATAGAAGGGATACACGGCGTTGTAAATGCCGAAGACACCGTCGCCCCCGATGTTCTGCAGCGGAATTTTCTGCAGCGTGCCGATGATCTTCGACAGCACTGCCGCCGCGCCCAGCATCAAGGCGCCGGATACGACATGCCTTCCTGTTGTACGCTCCATGCTCGTCTCCCGCCCATCCGAATCCAAAGGTTGCCGCTGCGTCAATGATTTCTTACGCGCGTTGTAATGTACACGTATTATATCATAGACCGCATCTGCGGACAGAGCGGGGCCTTCCGGAACAAAAAACTCCCGCTTCAGAAGGGGCGCACGCCTTGGGGCGGCCCTTCACGAGCAGGAGCGATGCACCGCCGGAGCGGATTATTGTTCCATTTGTTTTCCGAGGAAGCCGGCAGCCGTTTCCGCCATTTTCACTTCCATCTGACCCATCTTGACGCTGTCATCCCGATTCAACAGCACGACCGTTCCAATCGGATCCCCGCCCGATACAATCGGCGCAGCGACAAAAGAAGACAACGTCTCCTGATGATCCTTCACGATCTCATAATTGCCGGAATTCGTCTCCAGCACCGACTTGCGGTTGTCCATGCAGTTTTCCAGCAGCATGCCGATCTGCTTGTCCAAAAATTCCTTCTTCGAGCCTCCAGCCAGCGCGATGATGGTGTCGCGGTCGGAGATCATCGTGATGTGGCCTGTGCTTTCATACAGAGACTCCGCATATTCCTTGGCGAAATCGCCCAGTTCCCCGATAGGCGAATATTTTTTGAGGATGACTTCCCCGTCGCGATCAACGAAAATTTCAAGTGGATCACCTTCGCGAATACGCAGCGTGCGACGAATTTCTTTGGGAATGACCACGCGTCCGAGATCATCAATACGACGAACAATACCAGTAGCTTTCATTAAAGGTTGCCCCGCTTTCCAAGATTAGTTTTAAAGGTCAACTGGATTATTGTTTTTAGGAGAGATGCGGTATAGTTTCAAACTCTGACCATAGTATTCATCTGCTCCCACCTTCTTATACATTTCATGATACTCCGTTCATGCCCCGTTGACTGCAAAGCACTTCACATTTTTCGACATTTAACGACATATTTTCTCCACTTTTCTCAAAATTTTCACATTTATTTGTCGTTAACACTGGATAATTTTATCCTAAAACTCTGTTTTTGTCGAATCCTCGCTTGTACTAGGACTTTCTCCCTAGAGGGCCACAAAATAAAGAGGCCGTCCCCGACACCGGGGACAGCCGCAGCTGGTGAATCACTTTATTTCGTGCCTTCCGCCTTGTCCTCTTTCTTGTCTGTTGCCGCGTTGTTGTCCTGTGGCGTCTCGGTTTTGTTGTCGTCCTGCTTCGTATCCTTCTTGTCGCCTGTCGAGTCGGCCGGCTGCTCTTCCTTGGATGCGTCCGGCTGCTCCTGAGTTTGCGGCAGATCGATTTTCTTGATGATCTTCTCCAGGTCTTTCTCCATGAAGTCGTTCATCAATTCCGATGCGGCCCGGGTGCGCAGCGACGTCTTCTCGGTGTCGGTCAGCTTGTCGAAGGTCTTCTCTGCACGGGCTTCGACCCGCATGACATGGTAGCCGTAGTCGGTCTCGACCGGCTCGCTGATCTCGTTGATCGGCAGCGTCAGAGCCGCCTCCTTGAATTGAGGTACCCAATTCCCTACCGCCACATCCTTGTACAAGCCGCCGTTGGAAGCCGATCCGGTGTCATCCGAGTTTTCCTTGGCCACCTTCGCGAAGTCCTCGCCCTTCTTCAGACGGGCTTGGATATCTTTGGCCATCTTGAGCGCATCTTCTTTTTTGCGTTCTTTGCCATCCTTATCCTTGAAGCCGATCAGCACGTGGCGAACGGTCGCCACCGTCAAGTCCTTCTTGTTCTTCTCGAACTCGGCCTTCAGTTGCTCATCGGTGACTTTATCATTGTAATCTTGAACGACCGTCAAAATCCGGGTCATATACGCCGTCACGTCGGCCTCGGTCAGCTTTTGGGCATCCAGCATTTTCTTGAACTCGTCATCGCCCGCCTGCTTCTTCATCAAGTCCAGTTGTTCCTTGGCCTTCTCTTGACCTGTTTTCTTGGCCTTGTCGGACGCTTTGCCCTCCAGATACAGGTAAGCGATCTGCTGCTTCAAGAAATATTCCTTGAACTGATCCATGCCGACGATTTGCTCATATTCCGGATAGAACACGAGCATATTGGCCATTTCCTTTTTGAATTCGCTCTCGGTCACTTCTCCGCCTTCATAGGTAGCCACCACTTTGCTTCCATCCTCCGATGCCGCCGTTGTATCTTTCTTGCCGCATCCCGCCAGGACGGACAGCGTCAACACGGCAGACAGCGCGAGCAGCAGCCATTTTTTGGAGCGTGTGTGTTTATTTTGCAACATGTTGTAATTCTCCCTTCGCTTTGATCGCGTCTGTAGCTTCAAGCATGAACTGCTCCAATTGCATCAGCAGCTGCATTGCATCCAACCCGCGCGCATTGATTTTCACCGTGCCATGCGCTTCGCGATCGACGGCGATGCGCCGATCGATGCGGGCCGCAATCGTTGCCAGCTTCTTACGGTCAAGCCATGGTTCAGCCGAAGGGTGGACCTTCATGGTGACCGTATCCCCGCGCTGCACGATGGATTCCAATCCATACTGCTTCGCATGCAGCTTCAGCCGTGCGACGGCAAGCAGTTGCAAGACGGCAAGCGGCGGTTCACCAAAGCGATCGATGAGTTCATCGCGCAATTCTTCGACTTCCTCCAATGAGGCGAGACCGGCAACCTTTTTGTAGATCTCGATCTTCTGAATACTATCATAAATATAATTCGGCGGCAAATAGGCGTCGATGTTGAGATCGATGAGCGTCGACAGCTCCTGCTGGTCGCGAATGGCGACCCCGTCCAGTTCGGCTTTGCGCTTGTTGATCTCATCGGCGAGCATCTGCGAGTACAGATCGAAGCCGACCGAAGCGATGAAGCCATGCTGCTCCGCGCCCAGCAGATTGCCCGCGCCCCGAATCGACAGGTCGCGCATCGCGATCTTGAAGCCGGAGCCGAGCTCGGTGAATTCCTTGATCGCTTGCAGGCGCTTCTCCGCGACCTCGTTCAAGACTTTGTCGCGCTGGTAGGTGAAATACGCATAGGCGATCCGGTTCGAGCGCCCGACGCGCCCGCGAAGCTGATACAACTGGGACAAGCCCATCTTGTCCGCGTCATGCACGATGAGCGTATTGACGTTCGGGATGTCCACCCCGGTCTCGATAATGCTTGTGCTGACCAGCACGTCGTACTCCCCGTCGAGGAAGTCGAGAATCGTCTTCTCCAGTTCCGTCTCCGACATCTGGCCGTGGCTTACCGCCACCTTCGCTTCCGGCACCAGCATCTTGATATGATCCGCCATCTGATGGATGCCCTGCACCCGGTTGAACAGGAAATACACTTGGCCGTCCCGCGACAGCTCGCGTTCAATCGCTTCCCTCACCAGCGAATCGCTGTATTCCAGCACATACGTCTGAACCGGGAAGCGGTTCTCCGGCGGCGTCTCGATGACAGACAAGTCCCGCACGCCGAGCATCGACATATGAAGCGTGCGCGGAATCGGCGTCGCTGTCAGCGTCAGCACGTCCACATTCGTCTTCAGCTTCTTCAGCTTCTCCTTGTGCGTGACGCCGAAGCGCTGCTCTTCATCCACGATCAGCAATCCCAGTTCCTTGAACACGACATCCTGAGAGAGCAAGCGGTGCGTCCCGATGACCACATCGACGACCCCCGTCTTCAAGCCCTTGATCGTCTCATTCTGTTCTTTGCGCGACCGGAACCGGCTCATTACCTGAATATTGAAAGGATAGTCCGCGAAGCGCTCGCGGAATGTCTCGTAATGCTGCTGGGCCAGGATCGTCGTCGGCACGAGGACCGCCACCTGCTTGCCCTCAATAGCCGCCTTGAAGGCGGCGCGCACCGCGACCTCTGTCTTGCCGTAGCCGACATCGCCGCACAACAGCCGATCCATCGGCCGCGGCAGCTCCATGTCCTTCTTGATCTCCGCGATCGCGCGCAGTTGATCCCGCGTCTCCTCATATGGGAACAGGTCCTCGAATTCCTGCTGCTCCGGGGTATCTTTGTCGAAGGCATAGCCGGATGAGGCTTGTCTAGCTGCATACAGCTTAATCAGATCGTCGGCAATGTCCTTGACCGATGATCGGACTTTATTTTTGACCTTGGTCCATTCCGTTCCGCCCAGCTTGTATATTTTCGGCTCCTTCTCCTCCGAGCTGACATAGCGCTGAATGAGATGGAGCTGATCGACCGGCACGGACAGCTTGTCGCCGCCGGCATACATAATATGCAGATAGTCTTTATGGATGCCGTTGATCTCCAGGGTGCCGATGCCGATATATTTGCCGATGCCATGATTCTGATGGACGACGTAATCCCCGATTTTCAGCTCGGTGTAATTGCGGATGCGCTCCGCATTGTCCATCTTCATGCTTGCGTCGGCGCGCCGCGTCTTGCGCTGCTTCTGGGAGAACATCTCGCCCTCGGTGATCACGACGAGATGGATCGAAGGCAGCTCGAAGCCCGACTGCAGATTCCCGGTCATAATCGTCGGCTCCGGAATCTGGTAGTCCTGCAGCACCCGGCGCACCCGATCTACCCGCTCCGGTCCGTTGGCCAGAATGACGACATTCGCCCCGGCTTTTTTCCACCGTTCCATCTCGGCCTTGAGCACATTCATCTGCCCATGGAAGTTCTGCATCGTCCGGCACATGACATTGACGATGTTCTGAGGCTGGGTGTGCGGCACCTGGCGCAGGAACAGCGCCATGAACAGCGTCTGGAACGGACGCTTGCCCATAGCTGCGTCAGCGGATAGGCCCAGCTCCAGCGACGGCAGCGATTTGCCGTTCTGCAGCAGATGCGTGCTCCACTCCGCTTCATCGCGTTCCAACTGCTTGGCCGTCTCCATGACCCGGGCCGGCTCGTCTATCAGAAGCAGCGTATCCTGCGGCATGTAGTCATAGAGCGTATGCCGCTCCGGATAGAGCAGCGACACGTATTTATACATTTCACTAAAATAGGAAGCGCCCCGGAGCCGTTCGATATCGTGACCAATCTCCTGTTGGAGCTTCTCCTTCACCTGGCGATCGGTCATTCGGGCCAATTGCTCCTCCAGACGTGCGGAAGCCGCTTCGGCCGCCTGGGCGAAGCGTGTCTTGTCGGCAATCCATTCCTTTGCCGGCGGGATAGTCAACTGCTTCAGCTTCTCCACCGAACGTTGATCGGCCGCGTCGAAGGAACGGATCGAATCGATCTCGTCGTCGAACCACTCGATCCGGTACGGATAAGGCGATGTCAGCGGGTAAAGGTCGACGATGCCGCCCCGGACACTGAATTCTCCGGCGGCTTCCACCCGTTCGGTCCGCTCATAGCCGAGGAAGACCAGGGATTCCAGGAACGAATCTAGCTTCACCTCGTCGCCAACGGCGATCGTGAATTGAGAGGATGCCATCGTCTCCCGGGCAGGCAAAAACCGCCGCAGCCCCGCATACGGAGTTACGACGATCCCGCGGAATCCGCGGGCGATGCCGGTCAGTGCCTCAATCCGCTGTGCAATCACTTCCGGACTGGAGATGGCCGCTTCCGCAGCGACCAGCTCATTCGCCGGGTACAACAATATTTGGTCCGGAGACAAGCATTCTTGCAGATCCTCCGCCACCTTCTGCGCAGAGAACATATTGTGCGTCACGACCAGCAGGGGCCGCTCCAACTGATGATGCAGAGCAGCCATCATGACCTGCCGCGTCGAGCCGGCCAGGCCGGATACCAGTTGCTCCTTCATCCCGCTGCGAATGCCTTCGACGATGGAGTCGATATCCCGCTCTCCAGATAATGCTTTCATGAGTGCGTTTAACAAAGGACAGGCCTCTCTTTCTTACCCGCGTAATCATATTTTCAGGGTTATAGTATTCGGTCCATCCAAAATAAGCCTCGGCGGCAAGCCAAGGCTGACGTATCTCCGCATGCAACAAGCTGTCATTGCAAAGGCGATGACAGCAAGGACAATTCGGGGTGCATCTGGATCGCTTCTGTACAAAAATCGCAAGTCATTCGCACCGTTACGTCTCCATTGGTATGAACCTTAATATATTCATGGCGCTCCGCCTCAGTCAGAGTATGAAAGCCGAGTCTCGTCTCGTCGATCTCGCTCCCTTCGACGCGCCCGATTAACGTATGACAATGTTTGCAGACATAATTCACAGACATGTATATGCCTCCTATCGCGAGATTATACCGATTCAGTTACTCAGTATGTCCCGGATAGGGCCGGTTTAGCCGGGTTACCCGTTAAATTTGGCCATCGTCTGATCAAAAGAATGCGTCAGCGCAAATTCGACCGCATCGCAGGTTTTGTCAATGGCCTCCTCCAGCTTGTCGCGCTCGGCCTTGGCGAAGGGCGACAGGACGTAATCCACGATCTCGCGCCCTGGCTGCGGACGGGAGATGCCCATACGCACCCGGTTGAACGACTGGGTGCCCAAGTGCTGGATGAGCGACTTGATGCCGTTGTGGCCGCCGGAGCTTCCTTGATACCGCAGACGGACCTTGCCCAGCTCGGTATCCATATCATCGTACAATACGATCAGGTCTGCCGGATCGGCCTTGTAATAATCCATATAGGCTCGTACCGCTTCGCCCGATAGATTCATATAGGTCATCGGCTTCATCAGCACGATTTTCTCCGTGCCGACGCGCCCTTCGCCAATCAGGGCTTTGCATTTGCTGTCGCGCACCTGAATCTGATGGCGCTCCGCCAGCCTGTCAATCGCCATGAAGCCGATATTATGGCGCGTGGACGCGTACTGCGTGCCCGGGTTCCCGAGCCCTACAATCCATTTCAAGACGGCTCCTCCTTTATCAATGCCGATAAGGGTTACTTCTCTGACCAGCGGTCAAAGACGTAACCCTTACTATTCAGACTACTTGTGATTATTTCCCCAAGTAACGTTGCGACATACGCGAACGCTGTTCTTATTCAATCTCGAACAGCTTGCTGATGGACAATTCTTCATGAACGCGAATAATGGCTTCACCCATTAACGGAGCAACCGACAGCACTTGCAATTTGCTGGAAGGATTCTCATGCTTGATTGGAATCGTATCCGTTACAATCACTTCTTTGAACGGTGAATTCTCCAATCGTTCCATCGCTGGGCCGGACAGGACCGGGTGCGTGCAGCAAGCATACACTTCCTTGACGCCCGCCTTCACCAACGCGTTGGCTCCGAGCACGATCGTGCCCGCCGTATCGATGATGTCATCGATAATAATCGCGGTTTTGCCTTTGATATCGCCGATAATGTTCATGACTTCGCTCACGTTCGGCTCCGGACGGCGCTTATCGATAATCGCCAGCGGCGCATTCAAGAAGTCAGCCAGCTTGCGGGCGCGTACGACGCCGCCATGATCCGGCGATACGACCACAACATTTTCCAATTGCTTGGAGCGGAAGTATTGGGCCAGGATCGGGACTCCCAGCAAATGGTCCACCGGGATATCGAAAAATCCTTGAATCTGTGTTGCGTGCAAATCCATGGTAATGACGCGATGTGCGCCTGCCGTCTCAATCAGATTGGCTACCAGCTTCGCTGTGATCGGATCGCGGGAACGGGCCTTGCGATCTTGTCTCGCGTAGCCGTAGTAAGGAATGACGACGTTAATGCTCTTGGCGGACGCGCGCTTGAGTGCGTCGACCATGACAAGCAGCTCCATCAGACTGTCGTTCACCGGATCGCATGTCGACTGGACGACATAGACGTCGCAGCCGCGAACGCTCTCGGAGAGCTTGATCTGAATCTCGCCGTCGCTGAAGCTCGTCGTCACGGCATCTCCCATAGGAATGCCGATGTACTCGGCGATTTGATGCGCCAATTTTGGATTGGAGTTGCAAGTGAATATTTTCAACTTGGAATCACAATACGTCATGATTTTGAATAACCCTCCGTGCCGGTTCTTGTTCATTGAAGTTCTACATTTCCGTTAATGGCAATGCGCGTTCAAGTCTATCAACTTAATGCTACCCTTTACGGGAGCTTAATGCAACTGTTATCATTAGGAGTTCCGCTCTTTTTTTGCCTTCGCGCGGGCGCGGATCTTGTCCGCGTACCCCGGCTTATTCGTCTGCCGCTCACGGGCAATGGCGAGATCGCCGGCAGGGATATCATGCGTAATGGTTGATCCGGCGACGACATACGCTCCATCGCCGACCTTGACCGGAGCGATCAGGTTGACGTTGCTGCCAATGAACGCGTCGTCTCCGATCTCGGTAACGGACTTATTATGTCCGTCATAGTTGACGGTAATCGCGCCGCAGCCAATATTGACATTCTTCCCTACCTTCGCATCCCCTATATAGCTTAAATGCGATACTTTGGCATGATCGTCCAGAGATGCATTCTTAATCTCTACGAAATCGCCGACCTTCACCTGCTCTCCCAGCTTGGCGCCGGGACGCAAGTACGCAAATGGACCGATGCTGCTGCCGCTGCCGACGGCCGCCTCCTGCAGGACCGATTGCTTGACGTGCACGCGATCGCCGATGACCGAATCGGCCACATCGCTGTTCGGGCCGATCACGCAATCTTCCCCGATGACCGTGCTGCCGCGCAGCACCGTGCCGGGCTCAATGACGGTATCCGCCCCAATCCGGACGCCCGCTTCGATATACGTATGCGCCGGATCGATAATCGTTACGCCATTCACCATATGGCGCTTGTTGATCCGTTCCCGCATCAGCCGCTCGGCCTCGGCGAGAGCGCAGCGATCATTGACGCCAATGGACTCGGCTTCGTCCGCCGTACAATACGCTTGCACGATTTCCCCTTGCGATTTCAAAATACCGATAACGTCGGTCAAATAATATTCCTGCTGAGCATTATGGTTCGTAATTTGCTCCAATGCGGCGAACAGCTTCTTATTGTCGAAGCAATACGTTCCCGTATTAATTTCCCGGATGCGCTGTTCTTCCGGCGTGCAGTCCTTCTGCTCAACAATTTTCATGACCGAACCGTCTGTTCCGCGGACCACGCGGCCGTATCCGGCCGGCTGATCCAGTTCAGCCGTCAAAATCGTTGCCGACGCTTGTGCGCCTTCATGAAGCTCCATGAGCTGCGCCAGCGTCTCGGAAGTGACTAGCGGAGTGTCGCCGCAAATGACGAGCGTCGTTCCCTTCTCCCCGTCCAGAAGCGCCTTGGCTTGCTTCACGGCATGTCCTGTCCCAAGCTGCTCGGCTTGGAGCGCGAACTCTGCCCGTTCGCCCAGATAGCTTTGAACCGCTTCGGCGCCATGCCCCACAATGACAACGGTGCGTTCGCAGCGCACCTGCTCCACCGCATCGAGTACATGGCCCACCATCGGTTTGCCGCACACCGGATGAAGCACTTTATAGAGCTTAGACTTCATGCGTTTGCCTTGTCCGGCGGCAAGCACAATGGCTATTCTTTTCAAAGTGTCCAACCTCCTGCTCTCCCTTTGATTCCATAGAAGAATATATCTCATTATGAACAAAAAGAAAAGAGAGCCCCCTATGATTGGCTCTCTTTCTTTGCAACCCCATAATTACCCAGACGCTTACGCGCCTTCTTCAATAACTTCCTCTTCCGTTGCCGCACGCTCGTATTCAGCCAGTACCGCAGCTTGAATTTTCTCGCGTGTTGCAGATGAAATCGGATGCGCAATATCGCGGAATTCGCCGTCCGGCGTCCGTTTGCTTGGCATGGCAACGAACATGCCGTTGTTACCATCGATAACGCGAATGTCGTGAACGACAAACTCATTGTCGATCGTAATGGAAGCGATTGCTTTCATTCTCCCCTCTGTGTTGACGCGGCGGAGTCTTACATCAGTAATTTGCACGTGTGTTCACCACCTTTTTCCATCAAGACTTGGTGTATAATTCCACACGCGCAACAAAAATCCTTCTTATTTTTGCCACAAAAAGCGCTTTTTTTTGAAATTTTTAACGCTCTTTAACGGTTTCGACATGCTTCGATCTATATCGTAGCGATCAGTTCGATTTCGACAAGCACATCTTTGGGAAGCCGCGCCACTTCTACGGTGGAGCGAGCCGGCTTATGGGATCCGAAATAAGCTTCGTAAATCCCGTTGATTTGAGCGAATTGATTCATATCCTTGAGGAACACGGTCGCCTTGAGCACCTTGTCCAAAGAAGTTCCTGCCTCCTCCAGCACGGCCTTCAGATTGCGGAATACTTGATGGGTCTGCTCCTCAATACCGCCCTCGACGAGCTGGCCCTCCGCAGTCAACGGTATTTGACCGGAGGTAAATACAAGCTCGCCCCATCGCACCGCTTGGGAATAGGGACCGATCGCCGCAGGAGCCTCATTCGTCGCTACAGGAACTATTTTTTCAGACATGGCGTTTCCTCCTTTTCATCCTGAACCTCTGATGCCTTATTTCATTCCATCGAAATAATTGCCTGGCTGAACAACAAGCTGGCGGCCGCCTGGGTCCTTCGTTCCAACCCGGACCAAGGACACATAATCATGCAGCAGCCGTTCTTCCTTCGGCACGTCTTCGGATTCGACCAGGACCCCGACTCCGGCCACCATCGCATTGAACTCATGCAGCAGCTCGATCATGCCGTGAACCGTTCCGCCCGCGCGCATGAAATCATCCACGATCAAAACGCGCGATCGCTCCTTCAGCGCCCGCCGGGCCAGGGTCATGGTATGAATGCTCTTATGCGAACCGGATACGTAATTGATGCTGACAGCCGATCCTTCCGTGACGACATGGTCCCGGCGCACCAGCACCACCGGCAGATTGAGATGCGCCGCCGTTGCGTAGGCGATAGGAATCCCCTTCGTCTCTACCGTCATGACGACGTCGATCTCCCGCCCTGCGAATGCGGAAGCGAACATGCGTCCGATATCATTCATGAGCGCCGGTTGGCCGAGTATATCGGTGATGTAGAAATAACCGCCGGGCAGTACGCGATCAGGCTGCTCCATGACGGTGCATAATTCCTCGATGACCGGAAGAGCCTTGTCTGGACCGCACTTCGGCATGAACTTCACGCCTCCGGCCGCTCCGGCAAGGGTTAGCAGTTCCCCCGTCCCTTCCTCTTCGAGCACTTCCTTGATAATCGCGAGATCTTCGCTGATGGACGACTTGGCCGCACCATAGCGTTCAGCGAAGGTCGTGAGTGGAATGAGCGTATGAGGCTTCGTCATCAAGTATTGCGTCATTTCAACCAAGCGGGCGCTGCGCTTCATTTTTTTCATCGTGACTCCTCACTCACAAAAACCGAATATTATAATGTAAATATTACATGAATGTACGTCCATTATCAACAATTTCTCAATATGTCAAGGCGCTGGGCCGCATGGCGTGAAGCGGGCACCCGCTCATGCACTCGCAGGCCGCCCCTAAGCGTCAGCTCCCCTGTCGCGAACCGAGCAGGCGGACCGCATAGACTTCCTTGCAGAAGCCTCTCAATCCGTTATAAATTCTCGCTATCTTCGACTCTCTCGAGACAAGGCCGAATACGGTTGGCCCGCTGCCGGACATCAGGACGCCGTCGGCGCCAAGCTTCACCATCGCGTCCTTCAGCTGCTGCACCTCCGGATACAGAGGCAGGGTCACGTCCTCCAGCACATTCCCGAGCGAGCGGCATACCCCATAGAAGTCATGCCCGTCGATGGCCTGTACCATAGCGGCCAATGAGGGATGTTCCTTAATTCTATCGGCGCGCAAGCGGCCGTAAATATCCGCGGTGGACACATTGATCGGCGGCTTGGCCAGAATAACCCAACACTGCGGCGGATTGGCTATCGGCTGCAGCCGCTCTCCTCTCCCGCTCGCAATGGCCGTACCTCCGGTGACGCAGAAGGGAACGTCCGAGCCGAGCTCCGCCCCGAGCGCTTGCAGTTCCTCATCCGGGATGCCGAGGCGCCACAGCCGGTTCAGACCCCGCAAGGCCGCCGCCGCGTCGCTGCTGCCCCCCGCCAATCCGGCGGCGACGGGGATTTTTTTATCCAGGTGAATATATACGCCCTGCTTCACTTCATACCGTTCCTTAATCAGCTTCGCCGCCTGGAACGCCAGGTTCTTCTCATCCAGCGGAATGAAGCCGGCCTGGCTGGAAATGATAATGGTGTCGCGCGGCAGTTCCTCCATCTCGAGACGATCCGCCAAATCGACCATCGTCATGACCATCTCTACTTCGTGGTAACCGTCGCTGCGTTTTCTCAGCACATCCAGCAGCAAATTGATTTTGGCCGGCGCTTTCTCGTATACCTTCACTCACGTTCACCCTTCTTTATCCTACGGATCGCTTAGGTTATTATAACAGACTCTAATGGCCAAGTCATTCACGACAGCCGGAGCCTGCGCCCCAACAAAAAAACGAGCAGGTGAAGTGCGCCTGCTCGCTAGGAATGAAGAGGAAGGATCATGATTTCTTGGCTGCCGCTTGCTCGGCAAGTTGAATGGCACGCTTGACCATATCCCCGGCGTCCTTGGCACGAATGGCACCCCACCCGTACTCCTGAACGGTGTCATAGAAGCCCAGGTCTTTGGCCAGCTCCGTCTTCAACTCCTCGGACATGAAGCCGCTGCGTCTTCTCCGGCCCATCGCCATACCTCCTCGCAAGAACCCTTCCGGATTCATGGGTATTGTGCAATTCGCCGCATGCTCCCGCGCACGCGGTATGTCTATAATGTGGGTCGTTCTCCGCACCGTTATTCGTTCCGCGGCGATCCGAAATATGGAATAACAAAAAGGCAGCCCCGAAGGACTGCCATCCAGTTCGCTTAGCCGCGAACATATTCAATCTTCATCTCGCCGTTCTCGGCGCATACGGTTACTTCGACCGTATCGGTTAATATATCTGCATAGCTGTAGGATACACGCTTGAACGCGTTCTGATCCTGGTCCAACTTGACAATAAATACAGAAGGGTAGGTCTCTTCTAACACGCCCGTGCGTTCGATTGTCTTACGACGGCCTCCATTCGCACGAAGCATAATCTTCTGCCCTACATGAGCTTCAAGACAGCGTCGAATTTCAAACAGCGCGTTTCTCGCCATTTCAGCCACCACCTCTTTCCTTGTCCATTATAAACAATTCCAGAGGTTTTGTCAAATTAACAAATAATTATAACAACAAGTTTAAATTAATGTCAATGTGTTTTTTTGCCCAAATGGTATAACATATGATGAAAATTCGTTTTTTATTCAAATAACGGACGGTGTAACCTTCAAAGTCGATAAATCCTTCCATTTCGGCATGCCGATCCGGTAGCTTCCTCTCGTCTCAATCCCGCCGACCCCATCGATTCCCGACATCGTATGAGGCGAAATCTCCGCGATCTTCACCGTGTCTTTGACCGGGGTGTAGGAGGCCCTGACCGCTACATAGACCGGATCAAGCGCGTGAATCATAATCCGCCCGGGTGAGCTGGCGAAGTTGGCCCCCGCCTGAAGCAGCGCTTCAAAATGGGATTGGCATGCACCCGCCACAATCGTCATCAGATCGAGATGGCGTTCGAACTGCCTGGCAATGTGAACGGCATTGACGAAGTTCTGGGAGTTTTTGTAGCTTTGCAGATTGTAGAGATCGCGCTGCTTCAGCTGCTTGAGAACGCCGTCATGGCCTGTCAGCACGACGATGTCGGGCTGGACCACCGGCAGCAGCCGGTACAACGCGTCTGCCATATTCGCTTCGGTCACGTAATGACCCTCCGCAGGCACCCGCAGCTGACGATAGATCGCCATGCTTTTCTGCAAATAATTCGGATCTCCGTCCAAGTGTAACACCTTGCCGGGCATTTCGAAATAAGCCGATGAATGGACCGGGTCAGCCATTGAGATTTCGGCCTGCTGCCGTTCCGTCTGTCTCCTGTTCTTCTCCTCGAGCGCTTCCACCGACTGCAGCATCTTGATATGAGCTTGGCGTGTCCGCCGCTTCACGGTCGACTCAGGCACTCTCACCAGATCATGAACCGGCGAGTCGGCGATGAGGCGGTAATCCGTGCCCTTGATGATTGCCTCGTCTCGATGGACCGTCTCCACACGGAACGTAATATCGCCGCCATAGGACTTGCGTACAACCAAATCTCCTTGCTTCATAGGATCGATCACCTCTCTTCGACCATCCTATGGGCAGATGCATCATTTGGTGATCATTGTTTTGGCGATGCGGCATCCTTCCCGTCCTTGAACCGCTCATGAAGCACATTGCTGAACCGGGCAAATTCTTGCAGCGACAGTGTCTCTCCACGGCGGTTCGGATCGATATCGGCATCCGCGAACGCCTGGCTCAGCAGATCCGTTCCCAATGCCGTGGCGTATTTGGCCTTCATATTGTTCCACAGGGTCTTTCTCCGCTGAGCGAAGGCCCCCTGGATGACCTCGAACAGGAGCGCTTCGTCCCTCGCCTCTACCGGCGGCTGCTCGCGGATGCGCAGCTTGATGACGGCCGACTCCACATTCGGCTGCGGAATAAATACGGAGGGAGGCACGGTGCATACCAGCTGCGGCTCGCTGAAGTATTGGACCGCCGCGCTCAAGCTCCCGTAATCCTTCGTTCCGGGTTGGGCCGCCATCCGTTCGGCCACCTCCTTCTGAATCATGACGACGATATTTTTGAGCGGGAGCCGTTCCTCCAGCAGCTTCATCAAAATCGGGGTCGTCACGTAGTAAGGCAGATTCGCTACGACGCTGACCTTGTCCATGGCGTGGAACTGTTCCCGGAATAACTCGCCCAGATCGACCTTAAGCACGTCTCCGTGAACCACCCGCACATTCGGATAGGGCTCCAGCACTTCGCCCAGAATCGGAATCAGGCGCTGATCGATCTCCACTGCCGCCACTTGACCCGCCTGCTGAGCCAGCTGCTCCGTCAAGGCTCCAATTCCCGGCCCGATTTCCAACGCGCCTGTCCTGCTGTCGAGTTCGGCTGCGTCGACGATACGCCGCATAATATTCATATCGACCAAAAAATTTTGGCCTAGGCTCTTCTTAAATGCAAATCCGTGCTTGCGCACAATCTCCTTCGTCCTCGATGGCGTTGCGATATCAATCGAAGGCTTGTTCATTCTGTCGTTCTCCTTCCGTACCCGTTACGATATGTGCAGAAGCCTCCTGCTCGTCCAGTCTGGCCAGCGCCGTCTCGAATTCCGCCCGGCCGATCTGGAACATGCGGCATCGCTTCAGCAGCTGCTTCGCATTGCAATATCCGATGCCGAGAATCTCCCCCAGCCGGTTCCGGCGTTCCGCCGCTCCCGTCTGGATGGTGAGGCCCGCTTCCACCAAATCGGCCCACTCAAGCTCTGCATCGGCCTGCGGCATCTCGGTCCTGACTTGGGCCAGCGCCGCCCGAATCGCCTCCGGGGAGGCGTTCTCCACGCCAAGATCCCCCTTGGCTATCGCTTCATGCCGCGGCAAGAAGGCGTGCTTGCAGCCAGGGATCCGCTCCGTGATCTTCTTCCGAATCCGTTCCCCGGCATGATCCGGATCGGTAAATATGATGACTCCCCGCCGTTCCTGCGCCAGGGCGATGCGCCGTATCGTCATCTCGCTGACGGCCGAGCCTCCCGTCTCGATCGTATCGGCTTCCACGGCCCGCTGGATGGCTACGGTATCATCTTTCCCTTCCACTACAATCACTTCTCGAATCACAACTGCTGCTCCTCTCCGTTCCCGCTGCGCCTCTATGTAAAAACACAAAAGAAGAGGGAATTCCCTCTTCTTAGAATGACATAAAACGTTGTATCTTACTATATGTTATAACGCCGCCCTAATTCAATTCCGGCTTCACCGGACCGATAACGTACACCGTGTATCCGTGCTTGCGGCCGAATTTGCGGACGGTGCTGCTGCTGTCGAAGTAGACATCAATGATGTTCCCCTTGACTGCGCCGCCGGTATCTTCGGCGCGGCGGAATCCGATGCCTTCAATGTACACCCACCAGCCGAGCGGTATGACATCCGGATCGACGGCGATGGTGCGGCCTTCGGAGACGATGGCCCCGGATGCCGTCTTCGAGCCTGCAGAGCCCTCCTGTTCGGTATAGGCGGTCAGCTCTACGTTTTTGAGCACTTTTTTATAGTTGAAATCAAGGCTTCCGTTCGACAGGTTCCCCCCGCTGGCGGACAGTACGGCGACTTCCGGCTCTTTTTTGGTGCCGTAAGCAACGATTTGGTTCACTTGTTTCGTCTTTACCTTTTTGTCCACCATTTTGGAATACACGAGCTTGCCGTCCTCGTATACCTTCTCGATCTTCTGGATCACCAGGCCTTCCTGGCCTTTTTGCACCGTCTTCGTCTTGCCCTTCGCCAAGCTCGGATCGGCTTTCTTTACTGTCCGGAACGGAACCTTTACTTTTCGCTCCTCGACATTTTTGCGGACATCGATAATCCGGATGTCCATATTTTCCGATACGGCGGTCTCTTTCTTAGGGATGACCTTATCCTCCGCTTTGACGGGTATATTCAATGCGATCAATGCTTCATTCACTGATTTCTTTGTGGTGTAGTGCGTCGCTTTCTTGCCGGCCATCACGATATTGACCGGCTTGGCGCGCTCGATGATGACCCGATCACCATCGGCGATTTCCGAATCCAACGGCTTCGATACCACATCATGGGCCCCAACGGCTATCGCGTGCTCATCCAAAACATCGCGCAGCATCGATTCCCGGGTTACCAAAGCTTCTTCCCGTCCATCCACATAGACGGACAGGGTCTTCTTGGACGCGCTGTACTGAAATAATACGGCTATCAAGGTAATTACAACCGCCATAACGATGATGACAGAGACGATACGAACATTTTCATGCTTCCATCGCATTGCGAGCGACATGCTGGATGATCGGGGTTCATGGGTTTCGTCTTGAACGAGCTGTCCCACTTCTCGGTCCTCCTTACATAGTCCCGCCGTCGAGTGTTACGCATGATTTCTGGCTGACGCGACTATTTGAAGAATGTTTACGAAGCAACCTTGCGGTTCCTCCGCACCAACACCAGTAACGGTTGTTCCTCACCTCCTGTTTCTTACACCTATGACGTCTTTCTTTTCTTTATTCAAAAAAAGAAGATTTCAAGAAAAAACAAAAGAAGCCTAGTGCAAGAGGCGACTCTTTCATGGCTTCTCATTGAAACCCAAACGTCATCAGTCAAGGACGCACGAGGACCCCTCTCTCCGTACGCTGACGAGGTTAGCTGTCGGGTTCGGGCTGCGAGAGTCGCCCTGTCGCTGCGAACCGGCTCATGGCTCGGCTGCACCGAATTCACCCCAAGGAATCAATCCACGCGTTCAGCCAGGCTATAGATGCCGGCCAACACGCCATTTGGTTCCCCCGCTCTCCACTCAAGGAGATTAAGCGATACTGGTTGGTTGGAACAATATTCAAGTTTTCGTTTCGAACATCTGTGAGAAATCATATCGTGTTTGTAATCACCTTGTAAAGACAGTATCAATTCCGTTTTAAGCGAAAAAGGGTTAAAAAAAAGTAACAATTTCGCATTTTCATAATGGAATCCACTTATTTGGTGGCCTACATCTTTATTTCATCGGTTTTTCATCGCTTTTCATTGTATGTCAAAACATGTCAAAGCATTTTCAGTCGTCATTCTGCAAATTTCTTCAAATTCCATTCCTTTCAATTCAGCCGCCGCTTCAGCAACGAGACGAACATATGCGGACTCATTCCGCTTTCCTCGAAATGGATGCGGCGTTAAATATGGGGAGTCCGTCTCGACCAGCAGGCGGTCATTCGGGATACGGACAAGCACTTCCTTCGGCTGCTTGGCATTCTTGAACGTAATCGGCCCTCCAAATGAGATATAAAACCCCATGTCAAGGCACATTTTAGCCGTCTCCCAGCTTCCGGAGAACGAGTGCATGATGCCGCCGACCTCGCTGGCCTTCTCCTCGCGCAAAATCCGGACGACATCCTCATGTGCCTCGCGGTTATGAATTATAATCGGCAGCTTCAACTCGCGGGCAAGCCCGATTTGTTCCCGGAACACGCGCTGCTGCACATCCTTGGGGGAAGTGTCCCAATGGTAGTCAAGCCCGATCTCCCCGATGGCAACTACCTTCTCATGCTGTGTCAGATCGGCAATCCACTGCATGTCCTCGGGCTTCATCGTGATGGCATCGGTGGGATGCCAGCCCACAGCCGCGTATATAAACTCGTATTTCTCCGCCAAGGCCATCGTCGTCGGAATCGTCTCCCGGTTGAACCCGACGTTTACCATTTTCGTGACTCCCTGCTCATAGGCTCGGGCGATGATCTCCTCCCGGTCGGCGTCAAAGGCTTCATTATCTAAATGGGTGTGCGTATCAAATAGCATTGAAGTCACTCCTTCATAATGATGTATGCTTGTCTTCCCGAATGAATATCCGGCTTGCTGCCGTTCGGGTTCGCTCCCCGCCCTCTTAGATGAAGGGAAAAGCGGTTGTTATCCGGTCTCCCCCGACAGGAACAGCTGCCTCACATCGGCCGGCAGCGCATGCTGAACGGCTTCCAGCTTGTCCTTCGGAAAGTAAATATAATGCTTCCCTCTCCGGATGCCGCTAATCGAGCGGACGATATCCGATTTCTTCGACAGCTCCATGACGCGGCCATACGGATCGAGCAGCAAAATATGCTGCTGCGTCGGTTCATCCCCTACCCGGTACACATCGTACGGATTGTCCGATGGGGAGTCGAACATCAAGTCATACTCCGGATCGAGTCCCGCTTCCGCCCAGACTTGGGACAGGCGGCGCTCCGTCGCTTTATCCAATTGGTCCGTTTCAATATATTTGTATAGTTTACGCTCCATGAACCGCTCGCACAAGTCGGCCAACCGCTCGTCCTTCTCCAGGCGCCATTGCATGAACGTCGTCTGCACCAGAGCTTCATCCAGCTGCAAATAATCCGCGGTTCCGATCGTTCCCTCGAACAGCGAAGTAAGCGGCGGCAAAAAGAACTGAAACGCAAAGCCTTCCCGGTACAGCTCCGCCGCGCGCTTGAAAATATGACGCAGCAGCATCTCGGAGCTGCGGGTCACCGGATGGAAATAGACCTGCCAATACATCTCATACCGGGAGAGCAAGTAATGCTCCACCGCATGCATGCCGCTCTCCTTCACGACGATCCGATCCTTATGCGGGCGGAGAAGCCTTAATATGCGATCGAGATCGAAGGTGCCGTAATTGACGCCGGTGAAATAGGCATCCCGCAGCAAATAATCCATCCGATCGGCATCGAGCGGTCCGGATACAAGATTGACGACAATGGGAGAGACGTATGATTTGCGAATGACGGATGCGACCTTCTCCGGAAATCCGGTATCGATCCTGGCCAATACGCGGTGGATCTCGGTATCTTCCAATATAATACGGCAAGTCCAGTCCTCGTGGAACATGCCGAACGCCTCTTCTATCGAGTGGGAGAACGGCCCGTGCCCCACATCATGCAGGAGGGCGGCGCACAGAGCGAGCAGCCCTTCTTCTTCGGGCCAGTCCGCATAACGGTTCCGTTCGAATTGAGAAATGATTCGGCGGGTAATCTCATAGACGCCGAGCGAATGGGAGAAGCGGCTGTGCTCCGCCCCATGGAACGTAAAATAGGAAGTCCCCAACTGGCGGATACGACGCAGCCGTTGAAATTCGCTCGTATTGATCAGATCCCAGATTGTCCGATCTTGGACATGCACATAATTATGAACCGGATCCTTGAACACTTTTTCTTCTTGCAGCATCATCATTCCCTCCTTGGTCTCCTGTGACGGGTTCAGCGCTGATAAGGCTTCGGCATAACAATCCACTATAAAATGACATCCGTTCCATTTCGACATCGTTTTCACATTTGGCCAAGTTGTCGAAATTGGGCGGATGCGTCGTACCCGATTGCCATCAGGTAACATATAATACCACTAAAGCGTAAAAACGGGAATAGATACGTTAAAATCAGTTAAAAATCAGATAAAAAATTAATAAAAACCATAAATTAGCATAAAAATTATCCATTTTATAGGTTGACTAATATGGGAATGGTTGGTACGATAATAAACAGTCAATCAGAAAATTGTCGAATCATGACACATTATGTAATTAAGAGGAGAGCGTTGAATATGATGAAGTCCACTGGTATCGTTCGCAAAGTTGATGAACTGGGTCGTGTCGTTATTCCAATCGAGCTTCGCCGCACCTTGGGCATTGGTGAAAAAGATGCGCTGGAGATTTACGTGGATGGAGAGCGCATCATGCTCAAAAAATATGAGCCTGCCTGCATCTTCTGCGGCAATGCAGAGAACGTTACATACTTCAAAGGAAAAATTGTTTGCCACGAATGTATATCTGAAATCCCTCAACCTGTGACAAAATAAAAAAAATAGGTTATAATAGCACTAATCAACTTGTTAATTCTAACCTTTTTCATATCTTCCTTGGTGCCTTCATGGTTTAGAACCCGACCATGAAGGTCTTTTTTTTGCCTTGGAGAGGATGTTCCGAAGGCCTACAGACCCGGTTGCCGGCTTGCGCCGACGTGCAGCCGCAGGTAACCATGCCTTAAGGCCCCGGCTTCGGGACCCTCCTGCCCGGCTCATGCGGATGAGCCGGAATCACCAATTAGTCTTCTTCCCGTTTATCCTGCAGCAGCGCTTCATAGATATCCCGCTTCGAGATGCCTCTGTCTTTGGCTGCCTGCTTCATGGCCTCTTTTCGGGCGCTCCCCTGATCCTCATAATGCGCCACATGCTCCTGCTCGCTCAGCCCGCTCCACCAGACGGCGTCCGCCCCTGCTCCCGGCGCGCTGGCGCCGCCTTCCACGACGATGCAATACTCTCCGATCGGAGGCTTCTCCTTAAGAAAGGCCAGACAATCCACAATCGTCCCGCGTACGAAATGTTCGTACCGCTTCGTCAGCTCGCGCGCCAACGCGGCGCGACGTCCGGAACCGAATGCTTCGGCCATCCGTTCCAGCGTCTTCTCTACCCGATGCGGCGATTCATAGAACAGCATGGTGCCTGCCTCACCCGCCAAGGAGGCCAGGATGTCGGCGGCCCGCTTTTTCTCCCGAGGCAGGAACCCGACGAAGGTGAACCGGTCCGTCGGCAGCCCGGAAGCGATTAGCGCGGACAGCGCCGCATTCGGACCGGGGATCGGGATAACCGGCAGCCCCGCTTCGATCGCCATCGCGGCCAGATCGGCGCCCGGGTCGGATATAGCCGGAAGCCCGGCGTCGCTCACAAGGGCGATACGCTTTCCTTCCTGCATCAAGCGGGTCAGTTCCGGTCCGCTGGCCTGCTTATTATGCTCATGATAGCTGTATAACGTCTTACCCTGAATCTCGAAGTGGCTGAGCAGCTTTCGCGTCTCGCGCGTATCCTCTGCCGCGATGATATCCGCTTCCCGGAGCATTCTCACGGCCCGATACGTTATATCCTCCAGATTGCCAATCGGAGTGCCCACGAGATACAGGCATCCCCCTTCATCTTTCCCCTCATAGCTGAATTGCTCATTGATCTCCATATGACCCATCCTTCAACTGCGGCGACTTGCCGTAATAGATATCCATCAGTTCCTGGCAATACGTATTTCCTTCATTATAAACGATTAACGGCGGGAGAATACGCACGTCCGGCTTGCCGTCGCGCACGGCTTCAATGAGCGCCATATTCGCTTCCGTTCCGATGCGCGGATGGACAAGGCGAATGCGCTTCGGCTCGACCCGGTAAGCCCGCATCAAGGCGATGATATCGCCCAGCCGGGAGGCGCGGTGCACCATCGCCAGCTTGCCGCCCGTTCGCAGCCAGCGGGCCGACCGGGCGATTACGTCCTCCAGCGTGCATGCCAGCTCATGGCGGGCCAGGGCCTGATGCTCGCTCAGCTTCGGTTCTCCGGCCTGCAGCGGCATATAGGGAGGATTCACGGTAATCAGCTCATAGAACGGACGGTCCGGATCCGGTTCGAACTCCTTCAGATCCCCCTCGTGAATTCGGATGCGCTCCTCGAGGCCGTTCAGGGCGACGCTCCGCCGGGCCATGTCCGCCAAGCGGGGCTGAATCTCCAGCCCTTCGATCGCGGCTCTGGTGCGTGTCGACAGAAGCAGCGGAATGACCCCGTTGCCGGTGCATAGATCCATAATCCGGCCCTTGGCTGGCACGGTGGCGAAGCGTGCCAACAGAACGGCATCCATCGAAAAGCTGAATACCTCCGGGCTCTGAATGATGCGAAGCTCATGAGTCAACAGATCATCAAGCCGTTCCGAAGGCTGCAGGATGACGCTTTCCTTACCGTGTGTCTTCATTCTATATCGGTAACTCCTTCCTGTTTCTTGTGCTTAGGGGCTTATCGATGCAGCCTGGAGTATGAAGAAAAGCCGTAGGCAGGAATTCGATTCCCCATTACCTACGGCTCTCGTTATTTATTTAGGAAGGAGAGACAGAACAAGCAGTCGCCTTCCGTTCGTAAATGCCCATAATAGACGTTGCAAATATGAAAGCCTTCATGATACAGCCGCGCTAAGTTGTCGTATCCTTCGCCCACCACATTTTCCTGCTCTTCCCCTTCGGCGTTCCGGGCATCCGCTGCGGGCGCCGATGCTCCTTCCGCTTCGACGAGGGATTCCGGCTGCTGATCCTGATGCTCCTGATGGAGCAATTGGCGCAGCCGCTGGTTCTCCATACGAAGGCGTTGATTCTCTTCGAGCAGCTCCTTGACGACGTATTTCAGCGCACCCAGCTCTTGATGAAGGTCTCCCATATGCGTTTCCATATCATGAATTTGCGCAAAAATGTCTTTCTTCTCCAAGTTCCCACCCCAGAGCGTGAAAAGTACGCTTCATTATTTCACTACGACGTCGTCAAAAGGAAACTCCTTCACTTTGTTGATATCCGCCAATTGAACGTGAACCTTGCGTTCACCGGCATTCAGGCCGACGACCTTGCCTTCGCCGATCGACGTGACTACCCATTTCCCTACCGCCGGAAGTTCTTCCTTGACGCTCTCATAATTATCATGTTCGTATTTCAAGCAGCACATGAGCCGGCCGCACAGACCGGAAATTTTGGTAGGATTCAACGATAAATTCTGATCTTTGGCCATCTTGATCGAGACCGGCTCGAAGTCGCCGAGCCAGGATGAACAGCACAGGACGCGGCCGCATGGGCCGATGCCGCCGAGCATCTTCGCCTCATCCCGTACCCCAATCTGCCGCAGCTCAATCCGGGTCCGGAAGACGCTCGCCAGGTCTTTGACCAGTTCACGGAAATCGACGCGTCCTTCGGCCGTAAAATAGAAAATAATTTTGTTCCGATCAAATGTATATTCGACATCAACCAGCTTCATCTTCAACTGATGAGCCCGTATCTTGTCCATGCAAGTCGTAAAGGCATCCTTCGCCGCCTGCCGGTTCGAATCCACCAGCGTAGCGTCAGCCTCGTTGGCAATGCGGATGACCTTCTTCAAGGGAAGTACGACATCATTCTCGCCGACCATCTTCGGGCCGATGACGACTTTGCCGTATTCGATTCCCCGCGCCGTCTCGACGATAACGTGCTCATCCCGCTGAACCGGCCATTCCACCGGATCGAAGTAATATATTTTGCCCGCTCGCTTGAAGCGGACGCCGACCACGTTATACAATCATGTACCTCCTTGCACTCCAACCAGAAACTGTTCAAATGCAAGCTGCGGACTGACATTGGCGCGTACCCGCTTCTGCGCTTCTGCTGCCGCGGCCATGCATCGGATCCATCCCTGCGCCGATTTCGACCAGGCTATTCTGCCTATTGCATCCAGCTGATCGCAAAAGACGAGGTTCTCCTGTCGGTTGAATTGATAATTCAGCATATCACGAAACCAGAGGTGGAACAGACGGAACAACATGTCCGTATGTTCTCCAAGCTCGGTCTTGAACACCTTCTGTTGTGCCATAAGAAGTGCGGATGACAACCGTGTCCCACACTCCTTTCCTAATTGTAACATTACGTTTCTCAGTTCTGCAAACCAATTCTGCTGGCACAGTTCCCTGCCTTCCCCTATTCCGTTGACGAGATGAACGGCCGCCCGGGCGAGCAAGGCAGAGCAGCCCTCCTCGACCAATGCATTATAGATGATTTGGGGATCCGGCGGGGTAAAAGGCACCCATTGCGAGCGCGATTGAATCGTGGGCAGCATGGCTTGTCCATTGTCCGTGATCAGGATCGCGACGATCGGGCTCATCGGTTCTTCCAAAAATTTGAGCAGGCTGTTGGCCGCCTGCACGGTCATCGTCTCCGCCTGCTCCATAATATACACTTTCCGGCCTTCCGCCTGTGTGCGGTAGGCGAACTCCCGTTGGAGCTCCCGCACCTGATCGATTTTGATGCTCTGGCCTTCGGGTGAAATCACATGCACATCCGGGTGGTTGCCATGCTCGATCTTGCGGCATGACAAGCATTCGCCGCAGGCGTCATCCGTTGCGTTCTCGCAGAAAAGCGCCTTCGTGAAGGTGAGCGCCGTCTGCAGCCGCCCCGTTCCCTTCGGCCCGCTGAACAAATAGGCATGCGAGACTTTACCCGAACGCAGACCGTTCTGCAGTAGGGTCTTTGCCCTTTCCTGTCCGATTATTTGTTGAAACGACATCGCTTGTAAGTCCTTCCATTCCTGAACGCTGTCAAAAGCTCAAATTGATCAGCATACCGCGGATCTCTCCAACCTTTTGCAGCAATTCGATTTTGCCTTGTTCCGTCTCCAGCAGCTCCTCCGCCAGAGCAATCAACGCGGCATCAATCTCCTCGACCAGCTTGTAACGCTTATTGCGGCCTCGGCGATCCCATCCGCGCGAGTCGCGCAGCGTGATGCCCCGGCGGACCGTATCTTCCAGGAACCGCTTCACCATATTCCGGTATTGCCGGAGTTCTCTGACGGTCATCGACTTCGCCAGCCGTTCTCCTTGACGATAAATATCCTGCAGGCGCTGCTGCAACTCATCCCTGCTCGCTTGGCCATCCTGCTGCTGCATTATATCCGCAAATGATTTCTGCTGAACGGGCTTCGCCACCGTATCCCCTATGCGCATATCTTGGCCGAGGGGCCGGAACCCTGGATTTATCTTCACTTGTTATCCACCTGCATTCTATCATGCTCTAAATTGAGTGTTCAAAGCGGACTTTTCTATACGATTATTAAAATTGTTCGAACCGATCAACAGGCATTACAAAGACAGTCGCACCGCCAACCTGCACTTCCACCGGAAGCGGCATATAGGAATCCGTCGTTCCGCTAAGCGGGGTAACCGGCGTCACCAATTGGTCGCGCACCTTGCAATTGTTACGGATGACGTTCAGAACCGTGCTGACTTGATCATCGCTGACACCGATCATGAAGGTCGTATTGCCTGCCCGCAGAAATCCTCCCGTACTGGCCAGCTTGGTGGCCCGGAAATTCGCTTTCACTAACGCGCTGGACAACCGGTTGCTGTCTTTGTCCTGAACAATGGCCACAATCATCTTCATGCCTATCATCCTCCTTTGATTGGTTGAACTCATTTTACCCTAGAATTAAGAATATGGTTATTTATTTACACATGCGGGGCCCGAAATCCTGCGTTCTTCCGGATAAAATGTCGATTATTTGCTCCTGAAGCGCCTCTTCCGTCTGCGAGGCATCGACGCGCACGATTCGCTCGGGGTATTGGCGGGCAAGCCGTTCATAGCCTTCCCGGACCGCCTGGTGGAATGCCAGCTGCTCCGTATCCAGCCGGTTCACTTCGCGGGAGCGGTTCGCTCGGATGCGCTCCAGCCCCGCCTCCGGGTCAATGTCGAACCAGATCGTAATATCCGGCATTGTATGATGCACGGCGAACCGGTTAATATCCCATACCTCTTCCATACCTATACCCCGTGCATAGCCCTGGTAAGCAAGACTGCTGTCGACGAACCGGTCGCACAGCACGATCGCTCCCCGCCGGAGCGCGGGCTCCACGCGCTCCACCAGATGCTGACGGCGGGCCGCCGCATAGAGCAGCGCCTCCGTTCGCGGATCCATGCCGACATGCGCCGGATCGAGAATGACGCTGCGAATCTGCTCGGAGATCGCGATGCCGCCCGGCTCACGCGTGACGACAACGTCAAGCCCGCGGTTCTCCAGATGGAGCGCCAGCTTGCGCATCGCCGTCGTCTTCCCGGCTCCTTCCCCTCCTTCCATCGTAATGAACCAGCCTGGCCACTCGCTTCTATTCATACTGCTCATCCTGCGTCTCCTCTTCCGTGCCGTTAATCTCGTTCGCCATAATTTGTATCGTCCGGAGCGTCGGATCTCCGGCTCCGTGGCATTTCGCCCCGGCTTCCGCCAGACGCTCAAGCTGCCGGACCACCGCCTCCGTCACGCGCTCGCCGCGGTAGAGCAGCGGTATGCCTGGCGGATAGGGAGTTACCGTCTCGGCCGTAATCGCGCCGACCGCTTCGCTAACCGGTATCCGCACCGTCTTCGCCCGTGTCGCTTCATACAGCGAGAACGGCACGGGCTCCGATACGGCGGCCTCGGCGGCATCCTCGACCATGTCATTCGCCCGCATCGTAGTATATGTCGGCGCATCGCCAATGGTCACCGCCACCGCTTCCAGAGCCTCAGCCAGCCTTTCCGCATCGGCCATCGACGTGCTCAGGCTGAGCGCGGCCACCACGTACCGCGGGTCGGCCATCTCGGCCACGCAGCCATGGGCGGACAGCTTGTCCAGCAGCTCGTAGCCGCTGAGGCGGTCATTCCGATCCCGGAGGACGATTTTAAAGGGATCTTGATAATGATGGGCAGCCGAGCTGTCCGGTAACGGCACCAGCTCGAACGCCGGCATCGCCCCGATTCGTTCTCTCAGCCAACGTGCCGCCTCCAGCCCAGGCTCCAAGGCGCCTGCCCCATGCTGCTCCAGCCAGTAGCGGCTCAAATCGAGCGAAGCCATCAATGGATACGAAGGGCTGGAGCTCTGCAGCATCGTTAACACCTGCTTCAGCCTGTCCCGGTCGAGGAGGGGCCCCTGCACATGCAGCATGGCGCTCATCGTCATCCCGCCCAGCATCTTATGCGTCGACTGGACGACCCCGTCCGCTCCCATCGACAGGGAAGAAGGGGGGACGGCCGGGTGAAATCCGAAATGCGCCCCATGCGCCTCGTCCACCAGCAAAGGAATGCCGTGATCATGGGCAAGGCGGGCCATCTCCCTTATATCGGCACCCATCCCATAATAATTAGGGTTCGTGATCATGACCGCCTTGGCCTGCGGATAGCGGCTCAACGCCTCGCGTACCGTCTCCGCTTCCGGGACGGCCGCCAATCCGGTCGCCGGATCAGTCCGCGGCGTCAGGAACACCGCCGTCGCCCCCGCCAGCATCAGTCCATGCAAAATGGATTTATGGACATTGCGCTGCACAATGATAAGATCGCCCGGCCGGGTACAGCTGCTCAGGAGAAGCGCCATATTGCCCGCCGTGCTTCCGCCTATCAGAAAATGCGTCTCCTCTGCCCCGAAGCAGCGCGCCGCCAGACGCTGGGCTTCCGCGATCGGGCCGGTCGGGTGGTGCAGATCGTCCGTCCCCTCGACCTCGGTCGTATCCATGGCGAGCAGAGAGGCCATGCTGCACAGCAGTTCCTTGCCCGGGTGCGGCCATTCGTTCGCCATCCGGCGGTACAGGGCGCCATCCTTATGACCCGGAACATGGAAGGAGGCCGAACGCCGTTCCATATAGTCAAGCATCGCGCCAACCAATGGCGCCTGCTGATGAATGTGACGTGAAAAGGATTCTTCTCCGTTATACACTCTGAAGTCTGCCCCTTCTAAAAAGTTGTTCAAAAAGGTCCGCTTATAATCGCTTCGGGTTCCTAGAACCTTCGATTGCCAATAGCCCGCCTTTTTCGAACACTTATTTCTTGTTCCTTCATTGTATCGCAAATCGGGCAGAGCTTCATCATTCCTCTGGGGAAACGGCAAAAAAGAGCCCAAAAAGGTCCAGGCTCTTTTGTTTGCTGCCTTATACATTCATGTGCACCCACAATTGTTTTAACCGATGAATAAAAAAAGGATATTTTCGGTCCTGAACGTCGGTCCTTACCATTTCTTGTTCGCAGGAAGTGCAAATGAATTGATTGACAACCACGATGCCGTCTTCCGTTGCTTCACCGCAAATGATGCAGTGGGGCTCCTGATGTTCCATGGCCATCCCACCTTCTATAATTTTATGGTTAGTATGCCCCGAATTCTATAAAGCTATACCAGTTTCATAGTTCATTTCACATATTTATATATACGTATGAGGAAGGGCCGCATTTGGTGTATGTACGGTCTGTACCTCTTTTTCGGCTTCCTTTCTGCAGCAGATCTGAACTCCCTTCTACATTTTCATAGATCAAATTCCGATATATATCATATTCCTCAATTCGTGACGCAACCAAAAGGAGGAGCTTTCTTGAGCCGTAGTGAGCGCACCTTTTACAATTACCAGCTCCTAAAGCGGATTCGGTTCCATCGGGTATTTATGTACATGTATCTGCTGTTCGGCGCGGCCGCGCTGGCGGCCTCGATAGGAATGAGCGGTCTATGGGGAGTCGCCTACATCGGGACTTCGTGGATCGTTATCGTCTGGATTCATTATGTAATCGCGCGTTCTATCTTCGTGATGGATCGGTATACATTCAAAAAGCGATGGATATGGAGGTTCCATCTTCCCTGGATCGGCTTCCTGCCGCAGGATCAACAATTCATCAGTCTCCGGTACTGGAGAAAAATACTATGGCATACGACGCTCATTTCTTTTCTTGTCCTGCTGGTGCTTATGCCCTGGCTTCCTCTCGGCCTGACCCTGCAGCTGCTGTTCTGGCATCTGTGGGCGATCGCGCCGCGCCTGTACGCCACTATCGCTGCCCAATCGGCTAGCAAGGATGGACTTATCAAGCTGCCGTCCGGAGAGATGACCGTCTATAAAGCATAATATATGAAAAACACCCGCTGTGGGTGTTTTTTTGTTTGGGTAAGATGCTGATACCTCGCCGAACTGCCTGATTTCTTGGACACGATTTTTTCGAAAACGAAATCCTCAGAAATGGCCAGAATTCGATTTCACGATTTCATCAAAAATTCGATTTCACGACTTCATCAAATTGAAATCCTGCAAAAGTGCAGCAATTCGGAATGCACGACTTCACCAAAAAGGGAATCCTGCAAAAGTGCAGGATTTTTTTCCTTTTTGCTTCAATCGGGTGCAATTGCGAGCAAAATGATGTAGATTTGCAGGATCTCCACTGCATATGGGCTCATTGTGCCAAAATTCCTGTAAAATTGCAGCAATTCCCTCTACACGCTCCGTCCCCACGCTCAGCCCCAGAGAGCAACGCAAACTCCTCGATGCGATAGTCCCTCTGGATGCGATCCTGTCTGAGGATGGGCTTATGCCTCACGGTACAATGACGCTTCTGGATGGGGTACGTCTCCAAGGTGCGATGATGTCCCCGGATGGGGTACGTTCAAAGATGCGATGACGCCTCTGGATGGGGGATGGGATACGCCTCCAAGATGCAATCACGCCTCTGGACGGGATACGTCTCCAAGATGCGCTTCCCCCTCCAAGGATGCCATGCCCTGTCCGTTCCCCGCGTTCCCTGACTTCCTCCGAATATAGAAAAAAACCACCGACAGAAGTCAGTGGTCTTTGTCTGCTTGGCAGCGTCCTACTCTCCCAGGACCCTGCGGTCCAAGTACCATCGGCGCTGGAGGGCTTAACGGTCGTGTTCGGGATGGGTACGCGTGGAACCCCTCCGCTATCGCCACCAAACAGATAAGGTTTGTACCTTAAAAACTGAATGCGAAAGCAAATCATCAAATCATCTTCGTTAGGATAAGCCCTCGACCGATTAGTATTGGTCAGCTCCATGCATTGCTGCACTTCCACCTCCAACCTATCTACCTCGTCGTCTTCAAGGGGTCTTACCAATGTGGGAAATCTCATCTTGAGGGGGGCTTCACGCTTAGATGCTTTCAGCGCTTATCCCTTCCGTACTTGGCTACCCAGCTATGCCTCTGGCGAGACAACTGGTACACCAGCGGTACGTCCATCCCGGTCCTCTCGTACTAAGGACAGCTCCTCTCAAATTTCCTGCGCCCGCGACAGATAGGGACCGAACTGTCTCACGACGTTCTGAACCCAGCTCGCGTACCGCTTTAATGGGCGAACAGCCCAACCCTTGGGACCTACTTCAGCCCCAGGATGCGATGAGCCGACATCGAGGTGCCAAACCTCCCCGTCGATGTGGACTCTTGGGGGAGATAAGCCTGTTATCCCCAGGGTAGCTTTTATCCGTTGAGCGATGGCCCTTCCATGCGGTACCACCGGATCACTAAGCCCGACTTTCGTCCCTGCTCGACTTGTAGGTCTCGCAGTCAAGCTCCCTTCTGCCTTTGCACTCTTCGAATGATTTCCAACCATTCTGAGGGAACCTTGGGGCGCCTCCGTTACTCTTTAGGAGGCGACCGCCCCAGTCAAACTGCCCGCCTGACACTGTCCCCGAACCGGCTTCACGGTCCCAGGTTAGAACTCCGATACGATCAGGGTGGTATCCCAACGGCGCCTCCACCGAAGCTGGCGCTCCGGCTTCTAAGGCTCCCACCTATCCTGTACAGACCGTACCAAAGTCCAATATCAAGCTGCAGTAAAGCTCCATGGGGTCTTTCCGTCTTGTCGCGGGTAACCTGCATCTTCACAGGTATTAAAATTTCACCGGATCTCTCGTTGAGACAGCGCCCAAGTCGTTACGCCATTCGTGCGGGTCAGAATTTACCTGACAAGGAATTTCGCTACCTTAGGACCGTTATAGTTACGGCCGCCGTTTACTGGGGCTTCGGTTCATAGCTTCGCCTTGCGGCTAACCACTCCCCTTAACCTTCCAGCACCGGGCAGGCGTCAGCCCGTATACTTCGCCTTACGGCTTCGCACAGACCTGTGTTTTTGCTAAACAGTCGCTCG
>NZ_AP025344.1:5572500-5637500 GCF_021654795.1 Paenibacillus dendritiformis | reverse complement strand
GGGGTGCCCCGGTAGGGTTTATAGCCCGAGGGGGCCGCAGTGAATAGGCCCGAGCGACTGTTTAGCAAAAACACAGGTCTGTGCGAAGCCGTAAGGCGAAGTATACGGGCTGACGCCTGCCCGGTGCTGGAAGGTTAAGGGGAGTGGTTAGCTCTTAGAGCGAAGCTATGAACCGAAGCCCCAGTAAACGGCGGCCGTAACTATAACGGTCCTAAGGTAGCGAAATTCCTTGTCAGGTAAATTCTGACCCGCACGAATGGCGTAACGACTTGGGCGCTGTCTCAACGAGAGATCCGGTGAAATTTTAATACCTGTGAAGATGCAGGTTACCCGCGACAAGACGGAAAGACCCCATGGAGCTTTACTGCAGCTTGATATTGGACTTTGGTACGGTCTGTACAGGATAGGTGGGAGCCTGGGAAGCCGGAGCGCCAGCTTCGGTGGAGGCGCCGTTGGGATACCACCCTGATCGTATCGGAGTTCTAACCTGGGACCGTGAAGCCGGTTCGGGGACAGTGTCAGGCGGGCAGTTTGACTGGGGCGGTCGCCTCCTAAAGAGTAACGGAGGCGCCCCAAGGTTCCCTCAGAATGGTTGGAAATCATTCGAAGAGTGCAAAGGCAGAAGGGAGCTTGACTGCGAGACCTACAAGTCGAGCAGGGACGAAAGTCGGGCTTAGTGATCCGGTGGTACCGCATGGAAGGGCCATCGCTCAACGGATAAAAGCTACCCTGGGGATAACAGGCTTATCTCCCCCAAGAGTCCACATCGACGGGGAGGTTTGGCACCTCGATGTCGGCTCATCGCATCCTGGGGCTGAAGTAGGTCCCAAGGGTTGGGCTGTTCGCCCATTAAAGCGGTACGCGAGCTGGGTTCAGAACGTCGTGAGACAGTTCGGTCCCTATCTGTCGCGGGCGTAGGAAATTTGAGAGGAGCTGTCCTTAGTACGAGAGGACCGGGATGGACGTACCGCTGGTGTACCAGTTGTCTCGCCAGAGGCATAGCTGGGTAGCCAAGTACGGAAGGGATAAGCGCTGAAAGCATCTAAGCGTGAAGCCCCCCTCAAGATGAGATTTCCCACATTGGTAAGACCCCTTGAAGACGACGAGGTAGATAGGTTGGAGGTGGAAGTGCAGCAATGCATGGAGCTGACCAATACTAATCGGTCGAGGGCTTATCCTAACGAAGATGATTTGATGATTTGCTTTCGCATTCAGTTTTTAAGGTACAATACCTTATCTGTTTGGTGGCGATAGCGGAGGGGTTCCACGCGTACCCATCCCGAACACGACCGTTAAGCCCTCCAGCGCCGATGGTACTTGGACCGCAGGGTCCTGGGAGAGTAGGACGCTGCCAAGCAGACAAAGACCACTGACTTCTGTCGGTGGTTTTTTTATTTTCCTGAGAATCATACCCCCGGGGCGAACGCAGTCGGATCAGACGGCGGACCCTGAAATGCTGCATACATACAGTATTTTTTACCGTTTGGGTCGATAAACGGCCGAATTCCTGCAAAACTGCATCTTTTCATTCTCTTTTGAAGGAAGTCTACGCAAAACGCCGGAAATTGCTGCACTTTTGCAGGATTCTCTTTTTGGAGTTCCCCTGCTCAACCAATTCCTGCGTTCTTGCAGGATTTCCTTCAACGAGTCTGCGTCTAAGGTCAGGCCCGACGAAGCCACGAAATGTTACTTATTAGTCCCAAATGGCATAATAAAAAATGTTATCCACCTGTGAATATCTTTTTGAACTGCAAAATGCTGCATGTTATCCTCATCATCCACATTTTCATACACAATATCCACGGAATGTTCACAATTTCCAACGGAAATGCTGCTTTCGAAGAATGGATATCCACAGATTCACGAAAAGGAGATATCGAACAAGCAGCTCTTCTGAACTCAGACAGGCAGTGTCTCCATCCACATTGTTAATGCCATTAAAGAAATGACTGGCCATCCCCTCCTTTTCAACATATCCCACCAGACCGCAAGGTCCTTACTAATCTGATTGTCTTAACTCCTTATGTTATAATTGTCTGACCTTCACCTCTCACAATGAGATGCAATGGATTATCTTCAGCATTGTTCAGAATGAGTCATTGTGAATAAGCCCGGATTAGTGGCTGCGGGCGGGGGATCTCAATCGATAAGCTTGCACAAAAAACATTGTGGCTATGCCCGCTCCACGCTTCAATGCCCTGCTCGATGCAGCGGCGAATCCCCTTCTACGCCAACCGTATCCCCTCATTTCTTTTTGTAGTCCAAGTTTATTCTAGGTGAATTTTTGGTAGACTAAATAAGGACCAAGCGTATGAAAAAGCCGCTTGAAACCATAAGAAAAAAGTGCTATCATAAAATCAAGGTCAAAGAAAGTCAAAGTCAGACTTAATTTGACAAAAACCCATTGTTTTTGTCATCACCGAATAAGTAACAGTCAAAAATGGTTAAAGCTAATATAGAGAGAAATGGACGTAAGGGAGGGCAGAAGATGCGCAATATTTCCGATTTGATTGAGCAGCATTTGAAAATCATGTTGATCGATAGTCCGGAAGGCGCGGTGGAGATTCAGCGCAATGATCTCGCAGAGCAGTTCTCCTGTGTTCCTTCCCAGATCAACTATGTGATCAGCACTCGCTTCACTCTGGAGAAGGGTTACGTTGTGGAGAGCAAGCGCGGCGGCGGCGGGTATATCCGCATCCAGCGGATTGAGCTGCCGGATCAGCGTGCGATTCATGCCCATCTATGCGAATCGATCGGGAATCGGATCGGGCAGGAGGCAGCGGAAGGGCTCATATATCAACTGGAAGAAGCGAACGTCATTTCCCGGCGGGAAGCGATACTGCTGCGAGCGGCGGTATCACGCGACAATCTGGCGGTGAAGCTGCCCTACCGGGACGAGATCCGCGCCCGTCTCCTGCGGGCGATGCTGCTCGGGCTGTTAAGCAAGCAATAAGGTAATCTGCCTTTATTTTAACCCGGGGGAAGCAGGCCCAATCCGACTGCCGATCCCTTTACAATAAGTGAATCCACCAGGATAAGGAGGAGAATGGCCATGATGTGTCAACAATGCGGTCAGAAGCCGGCTACTCTGCACTTTACGAAAATCATTAACGGGCAGAAGACGGAATTCCACATCTGTGAATCGTGTGCCCGTGAGAAAGGCGAATGGATACCGGGCACGGCTAACGGCTTCTCCATCCATAATTTGCTGTCAGGACTGCTCGACTTCGATTTGTCCGGCGGAGCAGCCAAGGGAAGCGGCGACTACGGTGCGCAGAAGCCTCAGGCGATGCGCTGCGAGAAATGCGGGCTGACCCACTCCCAGTTCGGGAAGCTGGGCCGCTTCGGATGTGACGAGTGCTATTCCTTCTTCGGCAACCGGCTCGATCCGCTGCTGAAGCGTGTTCATGGGAATACGGTTCATACCGGCAAAATTCCGAAGCGCGGCGGCGGGCGCATTCAACGCAAGCGCGAGCTGGATGAGCTGAAGCTCGAGCTTCAGAAGAGCATTGCCCAGGAAGAATTCGAACGGGCGGCGCAGCTGCGCGACCGTATTCGGCAGCTGGAGAAGGAAGGGAACGAAGGGGGCCCTGACTCGTCTGCTCAGCATGGCTAACCCCCTGAGCGATAGAATGAATGATCGGCAAGGTGAAAGGAGTTGACGAAAATGGCCCAACGCCAATTCATGGAGCATGCGATAAGTGACTGGATGCGCGGCACGGGACCGGACTCCGAGATCGTCATCAGCAGCCGCATCCGCGTAGCGCGTAACCTGTGCGGCGTGCCGTTCCCGCTGCTTGCGACGAACCAGCAATCGGTCGAAGTGCTGAACCAGCTGGCCGCGGTCATGGAGCAGCCGGAGATGTCAGGCTTCCATACGTCTTTTCATCGATGGAACCTGGCGGAACTAAGCGATCTGGAGAAGCAGGTGCTGGTTGAGAAGCATTTGATCTCGCCGACCCTCGTGAATGAATCGCGCAATGGAGCGGTCATTTTGAGCGAGGATGAATCGATCAGCATTATGCTGAACGAGGAAGATCATTTGCGCATTCAATGCCTGTACCCGGGACTGCAGATTCGGGAAGCGTGGGAGCAGGCCAGCCGGATCGATGACATATTCGAAGCGCGTGTCGATTACGCGTTCGACGAGAAGCGGGGATACTTGACCAGCTGCCCGACCAATGTGGGGACAGGGATTCGGGCCTCCGTCATGATGCACTTGCCGGCCCTCGTCATGACGCAGCAGATTAACCGCATTCTCCAGGCAGTTACCCAGGTGGGTCTGGCGGTGCGCGGCATTTACGGCGAAGGCAGCGAAGCGATAGGCAATCTGTTCCAGGTGTCGAACCAGATTACGCTTGGCCAATCGGAAGCCGAGATTATCGACAGCCTGTACAGTGTCGTGAAGCAGATTATCGAGCATGAGAAGACGGCCCGCGACCAGCTGCTCGAGAATAACCGCATGCGCCTGACGGATCGCATTTGCCGATCCTACGGAATATTGAAGCATGCGGCAATTATGGATTCCAAGGAAGCGGCCCAACGGCTGTCGGATATCCGTCTTGGTTCGGATCTCAATATTTTGAACCATCTCGATCCTTCCGACTTCAATGAACTGCTCGTGATGACACAGCCAGGCTTCCTTCAGCATATATACAAGAAATCATTGTCTACGGAAGAACGAGACATGTATCGGGCTAGATTGATACGCGACAAATTAACCAAATCGAAAACGACCAATGGAGGTGCTTGAATATGATGTTCGGAAGATTTACGGAACGTGCCCAGAAAGTATTGGCATTGGCGCAGGAAGAAGCCGTGCGTCTCGGACATAACAATATCGGAACCGAGCATATTTTGCTCGGGCTGATCCGGGAAGGCGAAGGCATCGCAGCCAAGGCGCTCGTGGCCCTCGGCCTCGGCCTGGAGAAGATTCAGGACGAAGTCGAATCCTTGATTGGCCGCGGGCAGGAGCAGCCTACGAATATCGCCTACACTCCGCGCGCCAAAAAAGTCATTGAGCTGTCCATGGACGAAGCCCGCAAGCTTGGCCATACGTATGTGGGCACGGAACATATTTTGCTGGGCCTGATTCGGGAAGGCGAGGGCGTCGCGGCCCGCGTGCTGAACAACCTCGGCATCAGCCTGAACAAGGCGCGCCAGCAAGTGCTGCAGCTGCTGGGCAGCAGCGAAGCGGTATCCAGCCATCACGGGCAATCCCAGAATGTGAGCACGCCGACGCTGGACGGACTGGCGCGCGATCTGACGGCTGCAGCCAAGGAAGGCAATCTCGACCCGGTCATCGGCCGCAGCAAGGAGATTGAGCGCGTCATCCAGGTGCTGAGCCGCCGCACGAAGAACAATCCGGTCCTCATCGGAGAGCCGGGTGTCGGGAAGACCGCGGTAGCGGAAGGGCTCGCCCAGAAGATTATCAACAACGAGATTCCGGAGACGCTGCGCGACAAGCGCGTTATGACGCTCGATATGGGCTCCGTCGTAGCCGGCACGAAGTACCGGGGCGAATTCGAGGATCGGTTGAAAAAAATTATGGATGAGATCCGCCAAGCGGGGAATATCATCCTGTTCATCGACGAGCTGCACACGCTCATCGGCGCGGGCGGAGCGGAAGGCGCTATCGATGCGTCCAACATTTTGAAGCCGGCGCTGGCTCGGGGCGAGCTCCAATGCATCGGGGCCACGACCTTGGATGAGTACCGCAAATATATCGAGAAGGACGCCGCCCTGGAGCGCCGCTTCCAACCGATTACGGTCGATCAGCCGACGATCGAAGAGACGATTCAGATTTTGAAAGGGCTGCGGGACCGCTACGAAGCGCATCACCGCGTCAAGATTAGCGATGAAGCGATTGAGCAGGCCGTGAAGCTGTCCGACCGCTATATTACGGATCGCTTCCTGCCGGACAAAGCCATCGACCTGATTGACGAAGCTGGGTCCAAAGTACGCTTGAATTCCTACACGGTACCGCCGAACCTAAAGGAACTGGAAGCACGTCTGGAAGACATCCGCAAGGAGAAGGACGCTTCCGTGCAGAGCCAGGAATTCGAAAAGGCGGCCGCGCTTCGCGATACGGAGCAGAAGATGCGCGAGGAGCTGGATTCGGTACGGAACCAGTGGAAGGAGAAGCAGGGCCGCATGGATTCCGAGGTTACGCCGGAAGATATCGCCCAGATCGTCTCCAGCTGGACCGGCGTGCCGGTCGTCAAGCTGAAGGAAGAGGAAACGCAGCGTCTTCTCAATATGGAAGAGGTGCTGCATGAGCGCGTCATCGGCCAGGATGAAGCAGTCAAGGCCGTTAGCCGGGCGATTCGCCGGGCACGCGCAGGCTTGAAGGATCCGAAGCGCCCGATGGGCTCCTTCATCTTCCTCGGTCCGACCGGAGTCGGGAAGACGGAATTGGCCCGCGCGCTGGCGGAGTCGCTCTTCGGCGACGAGAACGCGGTTATCCGCATCGATATGTCGGAGTATATGGAGAAGCATTCGACCGCGCGCCTGGTCGGAGCTCCTCCGGGATATGTCGGCTATGAGGAAGGCGGCCAGCTGACCGAGAAGGTGCGCCGCAAGCCATACTCCGTCGTGCTGCTCGATGAGATTGAGAAGGCGCATCCGGAAGTATTCAACATCCTGCTGCAGGTGCTGGAGGATGGACGCCTCACCGATTCGAAGGGACGGGTCGTCGACTTCCGCAACACGCTCATCATTCTGACATCGAATGTCGGCGCCGAGGCGATCAAGCGCAATACGACGCTGGGCTTCACCTCTTCCGACAACAATGAGCGCGACTACAACAATATGAAAGATAAAGTGATGGCTGAATTGAAGAAGAGCTTCCGTCCGGAGTTCTTGAACCGGATTGACGAGATTATCGTCTTCCACTCGCTGGAAGAGAAGCATATCGCCGAGATCGTAACCCTGATGGCCGAGGAGCTTCGCAAGCGGTTGAAGGAGCAGGATGTCGACTTCCAATTGACCGATGCGGCGAAGGCGTTCCTGGCCAAGGAAGGCTACGATCCGGCCTACGGAGCGCGTCCGCTCCGCCGGGCGATTCAGAAGCATATCGAAGATCGCCTGTCCGAGGAATTGCTGAAGGGCGACATCGAGAAGGGCGATTCCGTCACGATCGACGAACAGGACGGCAATCTGGTCGTGCTTCGCAATACGCCGGCCAAGGCCTGACATTTTCATAGGATCCATCCATCCGAGCGCATTTCCTCCTTCGGGAGGAGATGCGTTTTTTTCATGAAATGCGAAAGTCCTTTCACCCCCTACTTAAAAATGGTAAACTTAAAGATAATGTACAATCTTCGGCAAAAGCCAGTAAAAATTTGTCACGCTTTATCTTTGTATTGCGTTATGCCGATAAACCTAATATAGATGTGGCAACCTATACAATGATGAGTCAGTAGGAGTGTCGGCTCATATGGCTAAAGTAAAAACCAAGTTTTTCTGTACGGATTGCGGATATGAATCCCCGAAGTGGATGGGCAAATGCCCGGGCTGCGGCGAGTGGAACACGATGGTGGAGGAGCGGGAGACGGTCGTCAAGACGGCGGGCGTCCACACTTCCCTCATTCAAACGAAAGAAAAACCGCAATCGATCATACAAATAGAAAGTAAACAGGAAGCGCGCCTGTCCACGACGATCGATGAATTGAACCGCGTGCTCGGCGGCGGCGTGGTGCCGGGCTCGCTCATCCTCGTGGGCGGCGACCCGGGCATCGGCAAATCGACGCTGCTGCTCCAGGCGTCCAACGCGCTGGCAGCCAGCGGGTTGAAGGTGCTGTACGTGTCCGGCGAGGAATCGACGCGCCAGACGAAGCTGCGCGCGGACCGGCTCGGGGTGCTGTCCGAGCGGCTGTTCGTTCTGAGCGAGACGAATTTGCAGTATATCGAAGAGGCGATCGAGGCCATGAGCCCCGATTTTCTCGTCATCGACTCGATCCAGACGGTATATCAGCCGTCAGTCGAATCGGCTCCCGGCAGCGTGGCCCAAGTTCGCGAATGCACAAGCGTGTGCATGCGCATTGCGAAGGGAAGAGGCATCGCGACCGTCCTCGTCGGCCATGTGACGAAGGAAGGAGCCATCGCCGGCCCCCGCATGCTGGAGCATATGGTGGACTGCGTGCTTTATTTCGAAGGCGAGCGCCATCATTCGTACCGCATCCTGCGGGCCGTGAAGAACCGCTTCGGTTCCACGAACGAGATCGGCATCTTCGAGATGACGGAAGGCGGCTTGACGGAAGTGAAGAATCCGTCCGAGATGTTCCTTCAGGAACGCCCGCTGGGGGTCTCCGGCTCGACGGTCGTCGCCAGCTTGGAAGGGACGCGCCCGGTCCTTGTCGAGATGCAGGCGCTCGTGTCGGCGACGAACTTCCCTTCGCCGCGGAGAATGTCGACGGGAATCGATCATCAGCGGTTGTCGCTCATCATTGCCGTGCTGGAGAAGCGCATGGGCATGTTCCTTCAGAACCAGGATGCCTATGTGAATGTAGCCGGGGGGCTGAAGCTCGATGAGCCGGCGGTCGATCTTGCGATTGCGGTTGCCTTGGCGTCGAGCTTCCGCGATATGCCGACCCAGGCGTATGATGTCGTCTTCGGCGAAGTGGGACTGACAGGAGAGGTGCGCGCGGTGTCCCGTGCGGAGCAGCGCGTGAAGGAAGCCGAGAAGCTGGGCTTCAAGCGGATTATTTTGCCAGAGAAAAGCCTGCGGGGATGGACCCCTTCTGGACATATTGAGATAGTGGGCGTAAATACGGTAGCGGAAGCATTGACCGCAGCGTTAGGTTAGGGGGCTTAGATATAGAATGAAGGACAGTCAGCAGGATATTATGAACGATCTGTTGCGCATGGTGGCGCCGGGCACTCCGTTCCGCGACGGACTGGAGAACGTGCTCCGGGCGAAGACAGGCGCGCTTATCGTCGTCGGCTACAGCCCGGAAGTGATGGAGGTCGTCGATGGCGGCTTCTCCATCAACAGCGATTTCTCGCCGAGCTACTTGTATGAGTTGGCCAAGATGGACGGCGCGATCATTTTGAGCGAAGACGTGAAGCGGATCCTGTATGCGAACACGCAGCTGATCCCGGATTCCTCCATCCCGTCGATTGAGACGGGGATTCGCCACCGCACGGCGGAGCGGGTCGCGAAGCAGACGGGCAAGCTGGTCGTATCGATATCCCAGCGCCGCAATATCATTACCCTGTACCAAGGCAGCCTCCGGTATGCGCTGAAGGAGATTGGCGTCATCCTGACGAAGGCGAATCAGGCGATTCAGACCTTGGAGAAATATCGAGCCGTGCTCGTTCAGGGAATGACGAACTTAACCGCTTCCGAATTCGAGGAGCAAGTGACGCTGTACGATGTCGTCAATGTGTTGCAACGGATCGAGATGGTATTACGTATTAAAATGGAGATAAAGCGATACATCAACGAACTGGGAACGGAAGGCCGTCTCATCAGCATGCAGTTGGAGGAATTGGTGAGCAACACGGAAGAGGATGCGTGGCTGCTGCTCAAGGATTATGCCCGCGACAACGGGGATGACAAAGTCCGCGAGATTCTCGTTCAACTGAAGAAGAGCACCGCCGACGAGCTGCTGGACGCGCACCATCTGATACGGCTGCTCGGTTACCCGACGACAAGCGCCATCCAGGATGAATCGGTATCTCCGCGCGGTTACCGCGTGCTGAGCAAGATTCCTCGCTTGCCGAACGTCATCATTCAGAACCTGGTAGATACGTTCCAATACTTGCCTCACGTCATGATGGCTACGATCGAAGAACTGGATGACGTGGACGGAATTGGCGAAGTGCGCGCACGCGCCATCAAGGAAGGGCTCAAGCGTATTCAGGAGCAGGTATTCATTGACAGGCAAATTTGATTTTCCTACAATGAAAAGATGAACGTTGGGCATAGTAAAATTAGAGGTGAACCTATGATTACAAAGTCCATTCCGAGCTTGTTTACCGTTGGTAACCTGTTCCTCGGAATCATTTCCATCATGCTTGCGTTTCATAATAATTATGATTTGGCTGCTCTCATGATTATCATCGCAATGCTGCTGGACGGTCTAGACGGCCGCGTGGCCCGGGCCTTGAACGCGCAGAGCGAATTCGGCAAAGAGCTCGATTCCTTGTCCGATGTCATTTCCTTCGGTGTGGCGCCGGCATTTATTATGTACGTGGTCGCTTTTAGCGATATGAACCCGGCGTTGGGTTGGGTCGTTACCGCCATCTTCCCGATTTGCGGGGCGCTCCGGCTGGCCCGCTTCAACGTGAAGGCAGGCATTCCGGGCTACTTCATCGGCTTGCCGATTCCGGCCGCAGGCGGCGTAGCCTGCACCTTGGCGCTGTTCCATGAAAGCATTCCGGCACCGTACCTTATCATCGCCATGCTTTTATTATCGTACTTAATGGTTAGCACCGTGAAATACCCGAATTTCAAAAAGGTCGGCATTTCCAAAAAAGCGCTCTGGCTGACGCCTTTCGTCATCGCGGCAGCTGTCGGCATCGCGCTCTGGAAGCCGGAACAGACGCCGAAGCTCATTTTCGTGCCGCTGGTTCTGTACGCACTGCTCGGCTTAAAAAAAAACGTTAGGATGCTGAAACGGCGCCGAGGCAAACAGCGCGATTCGGAAGAATGGGTCCGCTCGAAGCATTCGTAACGGCATCCTGCACTTGCTATCGTTCATGAGTTTATACCGAAGAAGCCCTCTCCATCGGCGGAGAGGGCTTTTTGCATACCTTGACACAAAAAAGCAGCCGCGCATGCAGCTGCTTCTTCAAGACAAGTTAAAGATACCGAGCGTATCGCACCGGCTGGATTCCTGCTTCACTACATCGTCGAGACTGATGTCGAGGAGGTTGCACAGAGCCGACATGTAGAACAGATGCTTGCCCAGTTCATGCTTCACGATATCTTTGCAATTTTCGCATAAATGGCCGTGAACATGGCTTTCGAGGGACTGGCGAGCTTCCTCCACGTCCATCTCTGCCCTGTAAGGCTGCCGCTTGGCGTGAACCTCCAGGCATCCGCATTCTGTGATTGCCTTCGTCACGGCACGGTTAACCGAGGCGTCGGACTGGCCGTACTTGGACAGAATGTCCAACAGGCTCCGGTGTCGCAGGACAAGATCGGCTACTTGCTCTTGGAGCGCTTGCAAATTGGGAGTACTCATTTCCATCCACCTCTATTCTTGATATGATGCGGCGCACAGCCCGCATAAATCGCTCACAACACGGTTTCATGTCCATTATACGTCTCTGAATTACCAGATTTCAACTTGGACAGGCAGGAAAATCTGGAAGTGAACGATTAGGAGATGGGATCTTGGGCCATAATTGTAAGGAAATCGATTGAAAGTGAGGAGGTGGACGCACATGTTCAAACGTTGGTTTACCGGAATGGCGGGCGTGATCGGCGCCTGGGCCGGTTGGGAGTTCCATGGCTATTGGTACGCCCAGACCATGGGCTTCACGGGATTGGCGAATCCGGGACTATCTGCCGGCCGGCTCGCTTGGGCCTTGGGCGGGGCATTTTGCTTATTTGTACTCAGTCGTGTACTTTTTATGCCGTTGGCAAAAAGCTGGAATGAATGGCGGGAGAGAATCACGCTCATGTCCACAGGAACCTTGGTTACGGGTACGGCGGGCGCTTTCGCCGGAATCTGCTTTGCCGCGCTGCTGACGCCGCTGCTGCGCGAATTCGGAAGTGCCGGGCTGATGCTGTCGGCGGTGTTGCTGGTGCTGTTCGCCAGCGCGGGCATGCAGATTGCGCTGATGAAGCAGCAGGATCTGGCGGAATGGATCGCCGCCCTGCCATGGCTGAGCGAGCCGGTGGCTGAGGAAGAAGAGCTGCGCGCCGAGGAGCATAAAATATTGGACACGAGCGTCATTATCGACGGCCGCATCGCCGACATCTGCAAGACAGGATTCATTGAAGGGACGATCGTCATCCCGGAATTCGTGCTGGAGGAGCTGCAGCATATCGCCGACTCGTCGGACTTGCTGAAGCGTAACCGCGGCCGGAGGGGCTTGGATATTTTGAATAAAATCCAAAAAGAACTGGAAGTGAAGGTCCTGATCTACGAAGGAGACTTCGAGGAGATCTCCGAGGTGGACAGCAAGCTGGTGAAGCTGGCCAAAGTCTTGAAAGGCAAAGTGGTTACGAACGACTTCAACTTGAACAAAGTATGCGAGCTGCAGGGCGTGTCGGTTCTGAACATCAACGACCTGGCCAATGCGGTCAAGCCGGTTGTCCTTCCCGGCGAGGAAATCGTCGTCCAAGTCATCAAGGACGGCAAGGAACATGGCCAAGGCGTCGCTTATCTGGATGACGGCACGATGATCGTCGTCGAAGGCGGGCGCGAATACATCGGCATGACGATGGAGGTGCTCGTGACGAGCGTGCTGCAGACGTCGGCCGGACGCATGATTTTTGCCAAGCCGAAACTGTTGGAAAAAGCCCAATAAAACAGGTATGATGGGAAGAGCACCATCATGGAGGTTGACAGGGATGGAACAGGGCTTTGGAGTGGTTATCGTGGCGGCCGGCAGAGGCTCGCGCATGGGGGCCGCGGAGAGCAAGCAATATTTGACGCTGCTGGACAAGCCGGTCATTATACATACGCTGGAGCGCTTCCAGACGATGCAGACATGCGAAGCCATCGTCTGGGTCGTCTCCCCGGAGGATACGGCCCGCTGCGCCGCTTGGCAGGAGGAGTACGGCCTGGACAAGGTCCGGGCCATCGTCCCCGGCGGCGCGGAGCGGCAGCATTCCGTATATGCCGGGCTCCAGGCGATCCAGGCGTTGGGACTGGACTACGTGCTGATACACGACGGCGTGCGGCCGTTCGTGGAGACGGGCAGCGTAGAGGCCTGCTACCGGGCTGCCAGAGCGCACGGGGCGGCCGTCCTGGCCGTGCCGGTGAAGGATACGATTAAGCAGGTGAACGGAGGCGTCATTACGGCGACGCCGGACCGACGCAGCTTGTGGGCGATTCAGACCCCACAGGCTTTTCGTCTTGCCGACGTGATGGCTGCGCATGAACAGGCCGCGGCGGACGGATTCATCGGCACAGACGATGCGATGCTGGCGGAGCGGGCCGGGATGGAGGTTCGCATCGTGGAAGGCGAGTACACGAATGTGAAGCTGACGACGCCCGACGATCTGGAGTGGGCGTCCTGGTGGCTCGGCCGCCGTGCGGCGGCGCCGGGGGAGAGCGGGAAGACCGGATGGAATGATGAAGGGAGAGGCAGAACATGATACGAGTAGGACAAGGCTTCGATGTGCACCAATTGGTGGAAGGCCGTCCTTGCATTATCGGAGGGGTGCGCATTCCGTATGAGAAGGGGCTGCTTGGCCACTCGGATGCGGATGTGCTGCTGCATACGGTCAGCGATGCGGTGCTCGGGGCGCTCGGGCTGGGCGATATCGGCAAGCACTTCCCGGATACCGATGAAGCCTACAAGGACGCGGACAGCAGCGTCCTGCTGGAGAAGGTTTGGGCGCTCGCCAAGGAGCGGGGCTACCGGCTGGGCAACCTCGACTGCACGATTATCGCGCAGAAGCCGAAGATGCTGCCGTATGTCCCGGAGATGGCCGCTAACCTGGCGCGTCTCCTGGAAGCGGACGTGTCGCAGATCAACGTCAAGGCGACGACGACCGAACAGCTTGGCTTCACGGGCCGGGGGGAAGGCATTGCGGCTCAAGCGGTCGTGTGCTTATTTCACGTTTCGCGGTGATATGGTATCATAATTGGATAGATTCAAGACTAGGCAATGGGTCCGGAGGGGAATTCGAATGAGCAACGACATTCGTGTCCGGTATGCGCCAAGTCCGACAGGACATCTGCATATCGGCAATGCGCGCACGGCATTATTCAACTATTTATTTGCACGCCATCACGGCGGCGACTTTATCGTCCGCATCGAGGATACGGACGTGAAGCGCAATGTGGAAGGCGGCGAAGAGAATCAGTTCAAGTATATGAAATGGCTCGGCATGGATTGGGACGAGAGCGTCGATGTCGGCGGGGAATACGGGCCGTACCGTCAGACCGAGCGTCTCGATATTTATAACAAGCATGTGGATGAGCTGCTTGAGCGCGGTCTCGCCTACCGCTGCTACTGCACGGAGGAGGAGCTGGAGGCGGAGCGGGAAGCGCAGATGGCGCGAGGGGAGACGCCGAAGTATGCGGGCACCTGCCGTCATCTGACGGCGGAGGACCGGGCGCGCCTCGAAGCGGAAGGCCGCCAGCCGAGCATCCGCTTCCGTGTGCCGGAGCAGCGCTCCTATACATTCCACGATCTCGTCAAAGGGGAGATTACGTTCGATTCGGAGACGACCGGCGACTGGGTCATCGTGAAGAAGGACGGCATTCCGACCTATAACTTTGCGGTCGTGCTCGACGATTATTTGATGCGCATCTCGCATGTGCTCCGCGGCGAGGATCATATCACCAATACGCTGCGCCAATTGATGATCTACGAAGCGTTCGGCTGGGAAGCGCCGGTATTCGGGCATATGACGCTCATCGTAAACGAGAACCGGAAGAAGCTGAGCAAGCGGGACGAGTCGATTATCCAGTTCATGGAGCAGTACGAGCAGCTCGGTTATTTGCCGGAAGCGATGCTGAACTTCATCGCGCTGCTTGGCTGGTCGCCGGAAGGTGAAGAAGAGATTTTCTCCCGCGAGGAGCTGATTCGGATTTTCGACGCGAACCGGTTGTCGAAGAGTCCCGCCGTATTCGATACGAACAAATTGGCTCACTTGAACAACGTATACATGAAGCAGGCGGATCCGGAGCGGATTGCGGCGCTGGCCATTCCGCACTTGCAGAAGGCGGGGCGCTTGCCGGAGACGATGAGCGAGGAGCAGCAGGCATGGTCGAAAGCGCTCGTGAAGCTGTATCAGGAGCAGATGACCTGCGCTTCGGACATCGTCGCGCTGTCGGAAATGTTCTTCCGCGAAGAGCTGGCGCTAGAGGAAGAGGCCAAGGCCATCCTCGAGGAGCCGCAGGTTCCGGCGGTGCTGCAGGCGCTGCACGCCAAGCTTGAAGCGGCGGAGGCATGGGACGCCGACACGGTCAAGGCGGCTCTGAAGGAAGTGCAGAAGGAGACCGGCGCCAAGGGCAAAGGGTTGTTCATGCCGGTCCGTGTCGCCGTATCCGGCCAGATGCACGGGCGGGATCTGAACGAGACGATCGTGCTGCTCGGCAAAGAAACCGTACTCAACCGTCTCCATCAACGCGCGTAGGCGGGCAGGCGGGCAGGCAGCGGCAGGACCGGCGGTCTGTCAGCGCCTAGGCGTGTAGCTGGGGAACCGGCACTGCGTGGAGCGCAGATGCGGAATCGTCACGGCGTGGAGCGCAGATGCGGAATCGTCACGGCGAGGAGTGCAGATGCGGGACCGTTACGGCGAGGAGTGCCAATGCGGGCCCCCTCGGTCAAGGGTCATAAATGTCCGCGCAAAGCCTAGGGGTCCAACTTCTTATTGTCATTCGGAGGACCGATCCGATATACTGGGAAGCATCAGGATTAGTGGGACTGCAGGGATTGTCGGGACTTCGTACCGATAGGTTAGACGATGCTCAATAATCGACGACAGGAAGCCGAATCATCCGAAAAAAGGCGTTGAACGGGAGAGCGCCAGCGACACCGAACCGCACAGAGAGAACGACCGGCAGGACGCGGCAGACAGCCAAGGCCTGGCAGGCTGCAAGTCGTTCCGGTTCGCAGCTGGCGCGTTGCGCCCGGAAGCTCCGTCCTTGAGCGTGCCACGGCACGGGTAGGGGGCGGCGGGTTGTCCGCGTTACGGGACAGTGAAGATGGATAGCGATATCCGTTGGTGCAGCCGGATCCTTGCCAAAGGGCTGCCGGCGCCTCATCGCTGTCTATGCAGAGTGGAACCGCGCCTTGCGCCTCTGCAGCCGATACCGGCTGCGGAGGCATTTTTTGTGTGAAGGGCTCGAAGGGCCCTTGTAAAATCATTGATCCTGCAAAAATGCATCAATTTCTCGTCTCGGAGCGGGAATCTGCGTAAATTGCTGCTAGAATGCAGTATTTTTCCGGGATTAGGGCGAAACTCGGCAAAAGCGGCGAGAATTCCTGTATATTTGCAGGATTCATTCAGGTGCTCGCCGGCGTTAATGAAAATCATGTAATTTTACAGCATTTTGGAATGCATGCTTGGACTACACTTTTGAAGTACATTTTGAAGTCCACGTTTGAAGCGTACGTTTGAAGCACACTTTTGAAGTACACATTTGGAGTACACGCATGCGGAAATCCCGAACACCGTGTTCTCCGACCACCGTATGATGAACGAAGCAAGCCGACAAAGAAGAGGGGGACGGGTCATGCGACGCATTTACCGAAGAATGCAATCCGACATCCGGGCCGTATTCGAGAACGACCCGGCGGCACGCAGCCGATTTGAAGTGATTTTTACCTATTCCGGCCTGCACGCGATCTGGGCTCATCTGGCGGCGCATTGGTTCTATAAGCACCGCTGGTTCACGATCGCCCGCATTATCTCCCAGGTGAGCCGCTTCTTTACGGGCATCGAGATACATCCCGGCGCCCGCATCGGGGAACGGCTGTTCATCGACCACGGCATGGGCGTCGTTATCGGCGAGACCTGCGAGATCGGGAACGATGTCGTGATCTACCAAGGCGTCACGCTTGGCGGTACCGGCAAGGAGAAAGGCAAGCGACACCCGACGATCGGGAACAATGTCGTTATCGCCTCCGGGGCCAAGGTGCTCGGGTCGTTCAAGGTCGGGGACAATTCGAATATCGGGGCCAACTCCGTCGTCCTGCGGGAGGTGCCGGCCAACTGCACGGTCGTCGGCATTCCGGGCCGGATCGTGAAGCAGGACGGCATCCGCGTCGACCGGCTCAACCATGCCCAGCTTCCGGATCCGGTCATTGATATGCTGCGCGGGATGCAGCGGGAGATCGATGCGCTGCGCGCGGAGCTGGAGCAGCACAAGCAGGAGACGGCGGCCCCCCGCGAGGGCTCCGCAGAGCTTGCGCAACGTCAATAGCCCGTACGGGCACATGAAACAGGGAGGTTAACTCAACATGACGCTTCAGATTTACAACACGATGACGCGCCGCAAGGAAACGTTCGTTCCGGTCAATCCGGATAAGGTGAACATGTATGTATGCGGCCCGACCGTGTACGATTATATTCATATCGGAAATGCCCGCCCTCAGATCGTCTTCGATGTGGTGCGGCGCTATTTGGAACAGATCGGCTATGAAGTGAATTATGTCGTGAATTTCACCGATGTGGACGATCGCCTCATCCGCAAGTCGATGGAGACGGGCGATCCCGTGCCTGTCATCGCGGAACGGTTCATCCAGGCGTTCTATGAGGATATCGATGGCCTCGGCGTGCGCCGCGCGACGCACAATCCGCGCGTGCTCGATCATATCGGGGAAATTATCGCCTTCATCGCCAATCTGGTGGAGGAAGGCTATGCTTACGAATCCGGCAAGGATGTCTACTTCCGCACGAACCGGTTCCAAGAATACGGGAAGCTCTCCCATCAGAACCTGGAGGAGCTGCAGCACGGCATCCGGGTCGAGGTCGACGAGCGGAAAGAGAATCCGGAAGACTTCGTGCTCTGGAAGGCGGCGAAGCTGGGAGAGATCTCGTGGCCGAGCCCGTGGGGCGAGGGCCGTCCGGGATGGCATATCGAGTGCTCCGCCATGGCGCGCAAGTTTTTGGGCGATACGCTGGATATTCACGGCGGAGGCCAGGATCTGCAATTCCCGCATCACGAGTGCGAAGTGGCGCAATCCGAATCGCTGACCGGCAAGCCGCTCGCGAATATTTGGATGCATAACGGGTACATTCATATCAACAACGAAAAAATGTCGAAATCGCTCGGCAACGGCGTCATCGTCAAGGAACTCCGCGCGCGTTACAAAATGGAGGCGATCCGCTACTTCATCCTCGCCACCCATTACCGCAATCCGCTCAATTTCAGCGAGGAAGCGATGATGCAGGCCGAGAAGAGCGTGGGCCGCATCGTCAATGCGGTCCAGAATCTACGCCATCTGCTCAAGTCGGCGGAGGACACCGCGGAGCGCGAGCCGGACGAGGCGTTGCAGCAGAAGCTGGCCGGCATCCTCGATACGTTCGACGCGAAGATGCAGGACGACTTCAATACGGCCGATGCGATTACGGCCATGTTCGATTGGGTGAACCTGGCGAACAGCACGATGCAGCAGGGAAGCGAGGACGAACGGCGGACGGCGAATCTGCAAGCGCTGCTCGATGCGCTCGAGGCGATGAACAATGTCCTCGGGCTCGTACCGGAGCAGGAGGAAGAGGAACTGCTTGACGAGGAGATCGACCGCCTGATTCAGGAGCGCGCCGAAGCGCGCCAGGCGAAGAACTGGGCGCGCGCCGATGAGATTCGCGATATGTTGACCGCTCAGGGCATCATCCTGGAAGATACGCCGCAGGGCATCCGTTGGCGCCGCAAATGAGGGAGCCGCGAGTGCAGCCGGATACAAAGGACGGAGCAACAGACGTGAGGAATGACAATGAGGAACAGGGAATGAATGCCGTGCGCCCGGACGGCGCAGAGGCGGGAGGGACATGGCTGTTCCCTTACCCGCCGGCGAAGGAGCCGAAGCTGCTGCCGCCGATCGTGCTGGCGTATATGGGCGATGCGGTCTATGAGATGGCGATCCGGCAGTATCTCATCTCGATGCCGAACCACCGGCCGCAGGTGCTGCACCGGCAGGCGACACGCTACGTGTCGGCCAAGTCGCAGGCGCGGGCGCTTGCGCGGCTTGCGCCGATGCTGACGGCGGAGGAGGCGGACATCGTTCGCCAGGGGCGCAATGCCAAGTCCGCGGTGCCGAAGAGCGCCAATGTGAATGAGTACCGCCAGGCGACGGCGCTGGAGGCGCTGTTCGGCTACTTGTACTTTATCGGCCGCGGCGACCGAATTCGGGAGCTGGCCGAGATCATCGTGCAGGCGCCGGATGGGGAGGAAGCGCCGTCACAAGCGGGTGCGCGCGGGAAGCCCGATTAAAGGATAGCGGCGAAGTGGCCGGGGGAGCGGGAATTGGATGCCCGCTCCGGAGGCGAACATTCGCCCAAGCCGGCCCGGCCGCGACAGCCGGTACAACCCGGAATAAGCAGTGAGAGGCAATAGGAAGCAACAATTACGGGAGGCAGCAGAGACATGGAAGAATACATTGCCGGGAAGCACTCGGTCACCGAGGCGCTCCGCTCCGGCCGTACCATTCATAAAATATGGATTGCGGACAACGCGCAGAAGCATCTGACGCAGCCGATTACCGCCGAAGCGAAGAAGGCGGGCGTCATCGTTCAGACCGTGGACAAGCGCAAGCTCGATCAGATGGCCGAGGGCGTTCAGCATCAAGGGGTCGTCGCCCAGGTGGCCGCTTACGGCTATGTGGAGGTGGACGACATCCTCGCCCGGGCGGAGGCGAAGGGAGAGACGCCGTTCCTCCTGATCCTCGACGAGATCGAGGATCCGCATAATCTCGGATCGATTCTGCGGACGGCCGACTGCACGGGGGTGCATGGCGTCATCATTCCGAAGCGGCGTTCGGTCGGCTTGACCGCCACCGTGTCCAAAACATCCGCCGGCGCCGTGGAATATGTGCCGGTCGCGCGGGTAACGAATCTGGCGCAGACGATGGAGCAGTTGAAGGAGCGGGGCGTCTGGCTTGTCGGAACCGATGTGTCCGCGACCCAGGACCTGTACGAGACGGACCTGTTTACGATGCCGCTCGCGCTGGTCATCGGAAATGAGAGCAAGGGCATGGGCCGCCTCGTCAAGCAGACCTGCGATGCGCTGCTGAAGCTTCCGATGGCCGGACAGATCAATTCGTTAAATGCGTCGGTCGCCGCCGGGATATTCATGTATGAGGTCGTGCGCCGGCGCCGCGGCTGAGAATGCGCCAGCAAGATTGGCGCGACGTGCTGTTGGTCGATGGCTACAATATGATCGGCGCCTGGCACGAGCTGAAGCAGCTGGCAGACCGGAGGCTCGAGGACGCGCGCGACCGCCTGCTGGACAACCTGGCGGAATACCAGGCGTATTCCGGCCGGCGGGTCATCGCCGTCTTTGACGCCTACCGCGTCCCCGGTCTGGGGGCTACCTATACCCAGGGCAAGATCGAAGTCTACTTCACGAAGGAGAAGGAGACGGCGGACGAATGCATCGAGCGTCTTGTCAAGGAGCTCTCCCATCGCCGGCGCCAGATCTATGTTGCCACTTCGGATATGACAGAGCAGCGCGTCGTCCTCGGCCTCGGCGCGCTGCGGATATCGGCACGCGAGCTTCGGATCATCGTGGAGCAATCGAGGCGGGAGGTGGAGAGCCGGATTCGCGAGCATGCCTCGAAGCCGGTGAAGCGCAATCCGCTGGAAGGAAAGCTCAGCCTCGACCAACTGCTGAAGCTCGAACGGATGCGCCGGGGGGAAGAAGATTAGGACAATTTGTCGAATAGCTGGAATTCCGCGCCGGATAAGGCTTTCCTTGGTTGACGGTGCGAGATAGATTCATATATACTGAATCTATCATTTGTGATGTGACGGTGAATTGCGTTGCAGGCCGGAGGGATTGCTAGTGAGTGTTGACCTCAGAGCATTGAGCACCCCCTGTCCGTACGAACGGTTGTCGGATGAACTTCTCGTCGACGCAGTTCGTGAGGGAGACAGCGAAGCGCTAGAGTATTTAATTAACAAGTACCGTAATTTCGTACGTGCCAAGGCACGCTCTTATTTTTTGATAGGAGCCGATCGCGAGGATATCGTACAAGAAGGTATGATCGGATTATATAAGTCAATCCGGGATTTCAAGGGCGATAAGTTGGCTTCATTCAAGGCGTTTGCCGAACTGTGCATCACGAGGCAGATCATTACCGCAATCAAGACGGCAACGCGCCAGAAGCATATTCCATTGAACTCCTATGTATCCTTGGACAAGCCGATCTATGATGAGGATTCGGACCGCACGCTTCTTGATATTATCGGAGGCTCCCGCGTGTCGGATCCCGAAGAGTTGATTATCAATCAGGAAGAATTCGTCGGACTGGAAGACAAGATGGCCGAGATTTTGAGCGATCTTGAGCGCAGAGTGCTAATGTTGTATTTGGATGGCCGATCCTATCAGGAGATTGCCGTTGACCTGGATCGCCATGTCAAGTCGATAGACAACGCCCTCCAGCGCGTCAAGCGCAAGCTGGAGCGCTATCTGGAACTGCGGGACGGCGACGGAGAAGAGTAGAAGAAAAGTGTCCGTGGCTTCTATAAGAAACTTGTTCAAAAAGGCTGGCGCTCCGCGCCGGAAGGTTGCTTGAGCACGAGTAAAGAGCATCGGGATGTAGTTGAGGCTGCATGATCGGCTAAAATGTTTCTCTTGGAAACATGCTTCGAAGCTGGCTCTCTCCGAGAGGAAGCGCAAGATTCGATGCTGCCTGCCTGAGCTGCTCGTGATCACAAGCGGACTTTTTGAACACCCTCTGCGAGGAGAGGCCGGACGCTTTCTTTTTTTGCCCAACTCTCCCCTTCTGCTGACCGCCCCTATCGCCTTGTCTGTCGATTGCCTCATCGTCGCAGGTTTAGATTTGTTCAGATTCCACAATAATGAATAATAGTCGATTCGAGAGAGCGGATTTACCAGCAAGCAGCTGTTCTACGGCATAGCGAGGAAGCCCTGCGAACCCCACAGCAGCGCTATCTTTTCATTGACTTCAATTGACCCTTGTGATAAAGTGTTTTAGGTAGGCCTAAATATGCGTACGTATTACTGAGTAAGCTTGGCTTATTCAGCTTGCGGGAACGGAAGCTCCCTGTCATCGGGCAGGAGGGCGTATCCGTATTCGTTAGACTATAATTTCGACGCTTCTTATCACAATAAGGTGTCTTCAGGAGGTGTACTACATGCGGGTAATTATTACGATGGCTTGCACGAGCTGCAAACAACGCAACTACACGACGACAAAGAACAAGCGCAATCACCCAGACCGCATTGAGTTGAAGAAATTCTGCAAGTTCTGCAACGAGCATACTTCTCATCGCGAAACGAGATAAGTCTGATGGAGGTGTAGTCCGTGGCTTTCTTCGGGAAACTGAAACAACCTTTCAGTTCATTGTTTTCCTTCTTTGCCGACAGCTGGGGTGAATTAAAAAAAGTTCGCTGGCCCAATCGTAAAGAACTGACAAGCTATACGCTGGTCGTATTGGGGACGGTTATCTTTATGACGCTTTATTTCTGGGTCCTTGACATCGGGATTTCCGCGATCGTCGAAGCGATTATTTAATAAAGTCCCAAGGTGGCTTAGTTATGGAAAAGAGATGGTACGTTGTTCATACCTACTCCGGGTATGAGAACAAAGTGAAAGCCAATCTGGAAAAGCGCGTCGAATCCATGGGAATGGAAGACAAGATATTCCGGGTTCTTGTTCCGATGGAAGAAGAATTGGTGAACAAAGACGGCAAGAAAAAAACCGTCATGCGCAAGGTTTACCCTGGCTATGTTTTGGTTGAGATGATCCAGACGGATGAATCTTGGTATGTTGTCCGCAATACGCCGGGCGTCACTGGATTTGTCGGTTCCACCGGATCCGGCTCCAAGCCGATTCCTCTGATGCCGGAAGAGGTTGAACAGATTTTGCGGCAGATGGGAATGGAAGAGCCGAAGCCGAAGGTCGATTTCGAGTTGAAGGAATCGGTACGCATTAAGGTAGGGCCTTTCGCTAACTTTGTCGGCACGGTCGAAGAGATCCTTCTCGATAAAGCGAAGTTGAAGGTCCATGTTAACATGTTTGGAAGGGAAACCCCGCTTGAACTGGATTACCATCAGGTGGAGAAGATTTAATACATCTTTGACAGGTTTTCTAATGTGAGAGGGGCTTGCTCCGGACTCACATATTAGCGCAAGGAGGTGTACGACAATGGCAAAAAAAGTCATCAAAGTGGTAAAATTGCAGATTCCTGCAGGGAAAGCGAATCCTGCGCCGCCGGTCGGTCCAGCATTGGGTCAAGCAGGCGTGAACATCATGGCATTCTGTAAGGAATTCAACGCGAAGACTGCCGATCAAGCAGGCCTTATCATTCCTGTTGAAATCACAGTATTCGAGGATCGCTCCTTTACGTTCATCACGAAGACGCCTCCAGCAGCAGTATTGCTGAAAGTGGCTTCCAAGATCGAAAAAGGTTCCGGCGAGCCAAACAAAAAGAAAGTAGCTACAGTGAAGCGCGACACGGTTCGCCAAATCGCTGAGCAAAAAATGCCAGACCTGAATGCGGCATCCGTAGAATCGGCTATGCGCATGGTTGAAGGCACAGCCCGCAGCATGGGTATCGTCATCGAAGACTAATCGGGTCTGCGTGACAGATGTGGGAGGTCCAACCGCTATTACCACGAAGGAGGAACAAAATCATGGCAAAACGTGGCAAGAAGTATGAAGAAGCCGCGAAGTTGATCGATAGAGATGCAACTTATGAGCCGGCGGAAGCCATTGAATTGGTGAAAAAGTCGGCTACGGCTAAATTTGACGAAACCGTTGAAGTTGCTGTGCGCCTGGGCGTTGACCCGCGCAAACAGGACCAAAACGTGCGTGGGGTAGTTGTGCTTCCTCACGGAACAGGTAAGACGAAACGCGTTCTCGTCTTTGCAAAAGGCGAAAAAGCGAAAGAAGCGGAAGCGGCTGGCGCTGATTTTGTAGGTGATCAGGACATGATCAACAAAATCCAGCAAGGCTGGTTCGACTTCGATGTCTGCGTGGCAACACCGGACATGATGAGCGAAGTAGGTAAATTGGGCCGTATCCTCGGCGGTAAAGGCCTGATGCCTAACCCGAAAGCCGGCACGGTTACATTCGATGTTGCCAAGGCGATCCAAGAGATCAAAGCGGGTAAAATCGAGTACCGTCTGGACAGAGCGGGCCAAATTCATGCGCCTATCGGAAAAGCGTCCTTCAGTGCTGAACAGTTGAATGAAAACCTGAAAGCACTCATCGACGCGCTGAACCGTGCGAAGCCGGCAGCAGCCAAAGGCGTATACATGAAGAACATCGCGGTATCTTCCACGATGGGACCTGCCGTACGCGTGAACACGGCGAACTACCGCTAAGTTTGACAGTCTCTCGCATTGTTGGTCTGCTATAGTTAAGGTTGACACCGGTTAGCCATCTATGGTATTCTAATGAGGTTGTGAGATTCGCGCGTATGTTGAAAATGAATAATCGTACCATAGACAGTAGGTGCCGTAAGGCTTAATCTCCTACCGAGGTGTTCGAAATAGAAGATGCGGTGGCGCATGGGAACATGCGTGATCAGGCGCCGCTGCATTCGTGATGCCTCTGTAGATTGCTGCAGAGGCTTTTCTTATGCTCGTGTAGGCAGAACATAATAGTCCAGGATGCGGTTAGATAAGAACTTGTAGGAGGTGGATCGAGTGGCAAACGCAAAAGTTATCGAAGCGAAACAGCAAGAAGTGAAAGTAATCGCAGAGAAACTGCGTGGCAGCGTAACGACGGTTGTTGCCGACTATCGTGGTTTGAACGTGTCTCAAGTGACTGAACTTCGCAAGCAGCTTCGCGAAGCGGGCATCGAGTTCCAAGTGTTGAAGAACACGATGGTTCGCCGCGCGACAGCGGAAGCGGAATTGACTGAGCTGGATCAAGTGTTGTCCGGACCGACGGCTATCGCTTTCAGCCCGGAAGACGCAGTAGCTCCTGCGAAGATTTTGAATGATTTTGCGAAGAAGAATGACGCTCTTGAGATCAAAGGTGGCGTGGTCGAAGGCCGCGTTGTCGATGTAGCTCAGATCAAAGCACTGGCCGAGCTGCCTTCCCGCGAAGGTTTGCTGTCCATGTTGCTCAGCGTGCTCCAAGCGCCTATGCGCAACTTCGCACTCGCCGTCAAGGCGGTCGCAGAGAAGCAAGAAGCAGAAGCGTAAGAGACTTCCGTGCCCATCCGGGGACGTGAACATTTACTACTATCACTTACTATGAATATGGAGGTTTAACCATGAGCAAAGAGCAAATCTTGGAAGCCATCAAAGGCATGTCCGTATTGGAACTGAACGACCTGGTTAAAGCAATCGAAGAAGAATTCGGCGTAACCGCTGCAGCTCCTGTGGCAGTTATGGCTGGCGGTGCTGGCGATGCTGGCGCAGCTGAGCAATCCGAATTCGACGTAATTCTGACGAACCCAGGCGCTGGCAAAATCAACGTCATCAAAGTCGTTCGCGAAATCACAGGTCTCGGCCTGAAAGAAGCGAAAGATCTCGTAGACAACGCACCAAAGCCATTGAAAGAAAAAGTAAGCAAAGAAGAAGCAGAAGCAGTAAAAGCGAAGCTCGAAGAAGCTGGCGCAACTGTAGAACTGAAATAGTATTTGCTTGCTGAAGTGCGGAACCCCTTGAAGAATATTCAAGGGGTTCGTTGTCTAGGATACGACGTCACGAAGCGCCTGTCCTTGCCGCCTCCTTGGGGCCCAGGACAGAGGACCGGGATAGCATCACAGAGGCTAGCGCATCTTAGCCAATGAACAGCAGCACTTTGAACGCAGAGGAAGGAGGACGGAAGTTGACGGGACATTATTATAGTCACCGGCCGGATACGCCGCATGATCGGCAGTATTGGAAGACGGAGCTGCGCGGGCATACGCTGCAGTTCGTGTCGGATGCAGGCGTGTTCTCGAAGGGCGGAGTTGACTTCGGAAGCCGCGTGCTGATCGAACATATGGACATTCCGGACGGCGCACAGGTGCTTGACGTCGGCTGCGGCTATGGCCCGATCGGAATGGCGGCCGCCAAGCTTGCTCCACAGGGGCATGTGACAATGGTGGATGTGAATGAACGGGCGCTGGAGCTGACCCGGGAAAATGCGGAGCGGAACGCCATAACCAATGTGACGGTGCTGAAGAGCGACGGATTGAACGGCATCGGCTCGTCAACCTTCGACGTCATTTTGACGAACCCGCCGATACGGGCAGGCAAAGAAGTCGTGCACCGGATTTTTGAACAATCACAGGGACATTTGAATGCTAGAGGAGCGCTGTGGATCGTCATTCAGAAGAAGCAGGGGGCGCCTTCCGCGGAAGCCAAGCTGCGGGAGCTGTTCGGCGAGGAGCAAGTGGAGTTGGTCGCCAAAGAGAAGGGGTACCGCATCTATCGGGCTGTCAAAGAATAGTTTAAATTCGACGTTGACTCGGCATGCCCATTATGGTATTATTATAAAATGTCAGTATTAGGATGGCCTTCATGTCTTTACATGACCAAAATGTCAAGCTTTTTTTTGAAAAGACGAATACATTTTCGTGAAATGAAGTATAATGTTTACATTTTGGGCAAGTCTATCGGATATGAAGGATGTTCTACAACAGGAAACGACGGCACGGGGAAACGGCGTCCATCGGAAAAGGCGTTTTATCGTGAGCGTACGTTTTTCTTTTTGTTTGATCAACCCATTTTCTCGTTTTCAGAGTCTCTTTCGTGGACTTTATTATAAAGGATATCGAAAAGGATTCGCAATCCAATTTTTGTGAGTAGACATGAGGGGTGAGTTAAAGTTGGCAGGACATCTTGTTCAGTATGGTCGACGCACTCGGCGCAGCTACGCGCGCATCAAAGAGGTACTCGAAGTCCCGAACTTGATTGAAATCCAACAGAAATCGTACGAATGGTTTTTGGACGAAGGATTGCGTGAGATGTTCCAAGACATTTCGCCGATTCAGGATTTCACGGGTAACTTGGTTCTGGAGTTTATCGATTACAGCTTGGGCGAGCCTAAGTATTCGGTCGATGAATCGAAGGAACGCGATGTAACGTATGCAGCACCGCTCCGGGTCAAGGTGCGTCTCCTCAATAAAGAGACCGGAGAAGTCAAAGAGCAAGAAGTGTTTATGGGTGATTTCCCGCTCATGACGGAGACAGGCACGTTCATCATCAACGGTGCGGAACGTGTTATTGTCAGCCAGTTGGTTCGCTCCCCAAGTGTCTATTTCAGTACGAAAGTCGACAAGAACGGGAAGAAGACATATACGGCAACCGTCATCCCGAACCGCGGGGCCTGGCTTGAGCTGGAGACGGACGCCAAGGACATCATCTATGTCCGTATTGACCGCACGCGGAAGATTCCGGTCACCGTCCTTCTTCGCGCCTTGGGCTTCGGTACGGACGAGCAGATTTTGGAGCTGCTTGGACAGGATGAATACATCCGGAACACCCTGGACAAGGACAATACCGATTCTACGGAAAAAGCGCTGATCGAAATCTATGAGCGCCTGCGTCCGGGTGAACCGCCGACATTGGATAATGCGAGAAGCTTGCTCATCGCACGTTTCTTCGATCCTAAACGTTATGATCTGGCCAACGTGGGCCGGTACAAGATTAATAAAAAGCTTCATATCAAGAACCGTCTCTTCAACCAGCGCCTCGCCGAGACGCTGTTCGATGCGGAGACGGGCGAGATCGTGGCGGAAGCAGGGCAAATGATCGACCGCCGCTTGCTGGATGAGATCATGCCGCGCCTGGAGAGCGGCGTCGGCTTCAAGACATATCACGTCGCAGGCGGAGTGTTGGAGTCCGATGATATTCCGATGCAGGTTATCAGCGTGTTCTCGCCGATGGAAGAAGGCAAGGTCATCAAGGTTATTTCCAACGGCAACATCGATAAATCGGTGAAGAACATTACGCCGGCCGATATCATCTCCTCGATCAACTATTTCATCAACCTGCTGCACGGAATCGGCAGCACGGATGATATCGACCATCTGGGCAACCGCCGTCTCCGTTCGGTCGGCGAATTGCTGCAGAACCAGTTCCGGATTGGTCTGTCCCGGATGGAACGCGTCGTCCGCGAGCGGATGTCCATCCAGGATGCGAGCGTCATTACGCCGCAAGCGCTGATTAATATCCGTCCGGTCATCGCCTCGATCAAGGAGTTCTTCGGCAGCTCGCAGCTGTCCCAGTTCATGGACCAGACGAACCCGCTGGCGGAATTGACGCACAAGCGCCGTCTGTCCGCGCTCGGACCGGGCGGTTTGACGCGGGAACGCGCGGGCTTCGAAGTCCGCGACGTCCACCATTCGCACTATGGGCGGATGTGTCCGATCGAGACGCCGGAAGGTCCGAACATCGGTCTGATCAACTCCTTGTCCACCTTCGCTCGCGTCAACGAGTACGGCTTCATCGAAGCGCCGTATCGTTGGGTCGATCCGAAGACCGGCAAGGTCACGGAACAGATTGATTATATGACGGCGGATGAGGAAGACAACTACGTCATCGCCCAGGCGAACGCGCTGTTGAATGAAGACGGCTCGTTCCAGGACGATATGGTTATCGTCCGCTACAACAAGCAGTCCGACAATATTTTGACGATGCCAAGCGAACGCGTCGACTATATGGACGTCTCGCCGAAGCAGGTCGTGTCGGTTGCGACCGCGTTGATTCCGTTCCTGGAGAACGACGACTCCAACCGTGCGCTGATGGGTTCCAACATGCAGCGGCAAGCGGTGCCTCTGCTGGTGCCGGAAGCGCCGTTCGTCGGGACCGGAATGGAGCACAAGTCCGCGAAGGACTCCGGTGTCTGCATCGTGTCCAAAGTGGACGGCATCGTGGAGCGCGTAACGGCGAACGAGATTCAAGTCCGCCGCATTGAAATGATTGACGGCAAAGAGGTCAAGGGTGACCTCGTCAAATATAAATTGCAAAAGTTCATGCGTTCCAACCAAGGAACCTGCATTAACCAGCGCCCGCTGGCGAAGAAAGGCGATATCGTCAAGAAAGGCGATATTTTGGCGGACGGTCCGTCCACGGAGATGGGTGAACTGGCGCTGGGCCGCAACGTTGTCGTTGCCTTCATGACTTGGGAAGGCTACAACTACGAGGACGCGATTCTGCTGTCCGAGAAATTGGTCAAAGAAGACGTCTACACTTCGATTCATATCGAGGAGTACGAGTCGGAAGCCCGCGACACGAAGCTGGGGCCGGAAGAGATTACGCGCGATATCCCGAACGTCGGGGAAGAAGCGCTGAAGAATCTCGACGAGCGCGGCATTATCCGTGTCGGCGCCGAGATCAAGGCCGGCGACATCCTCGTCGGTAAAGTAACGCCAAAAGGGGTTACCGAGCTGACGGCGGAAGAGCGTCTCCTGCACGCGATCTTCGGCGAAAAAGCGCGGGAGGTGCGCGACACGTCCCTGCGGGTTCCGCACGGAACCGACGGGATTGTCGTTGACGTGAAGGTGTTCACGCGGGAGAACGGCGATGAGCTGCCTCCAGGCGTCAACCAACTGGTACGTGCTTATATTGCCCAAAAGCGGAAAATATCCGAAGGGGATAAAATGGCGGGACGCCACGGTAATAAAGGGGTCATCGCCCGCATTCTACCGGAAGAGGATATGCCGTTCCTGCCGGATGGCACGCCGGTTCAAGTCGTATTGAACCCGCTCGGCGTTCCTTCCCGGATGAACATCGGTCAGGTGCTCGAGGTTCACTTGGGCATGGCGGCTCGGTACCTCGGCATGCATATGGCTACGCCGGTCTTCGACGGAGCGACCGAGTACGACGTATTCGACACGATGGAAGAAGCCGGCATGCAGCGCAACGGCAAGACGATCCTGTACGATGGCCGCACAGGCGAACCGTTCGAGCGTGAAGTGACGGTCGGCGTCATGTACATGATTAAGCTCGCGCACATGGTTGACGACAAGATTCACGCCCGTTCCACAGGTCCTTACTCGCTCGTTACGCAGCAGCCGCTCGGCGGTAAAGCCCAGTTCGGCGGACAGCGCTTCGGCGAGATGGAGGTGTGGGCTCTTGAAGCTTACGGCGCAGCTTACACGCTGCAAGAGATCCTTACCGTCAAATCCGATGACGTTGTCGGCCGGGTGAAGACGTATGAATCGATTGTCAAGGGCGAGAATGTGCCGGAGCCGGGTGTTCCAGAGTCCTTCAAGGTCTTGATCAAAGAGCTGCAAAGCTTGGGTATGGATGTCAAGATTTTGACGGAGAACGAGGAAGAAATCGAAATGCGCGAATTCGACGATGACGATGATATGCCGCAAGACAAGCTGAACCTTGGCATGGATGACGAATACGTGGCGGAATAAGCCGCCGCAACTGCATCAGGACACGTTGGTATCGACGGTGGCCGGAAGCCGCGCTGAATACAGCCGCTGCCGGCCACCGTCAGCCCCTATAGATTGGAACACAGCCTGCCGCTCCTGTGTGAAGTGAACAGCGGCGAACTCTAGTACAAATTAAGGAGGGTCGCTCCTTGATGGACGTCAACAATTTTGAATATATGAAGATTGGGCTCGCCTCTCCCGACAAGATTCGCTCTTGGTCTCGTGGCGAAGTCAAGAAGCCGGAGACAATCAACTACCGCACGCTCAAGCCGGAAAAAGAAGGCCTGTTCTGCGAGAAGATCTTCGGACCGACGAAAGACTGGGAATGTCACTGCGGCAAGTATAAGCGGGTGCGCTACAAAGGCGTCGTCTGTGATCGATGCGGCGTTGAAGTCACGCGCCAGAAAGTGCGCCGCGAACGGATGGGCCATATCGAATTGGCCGCTCCGGTCTCGCATATCTGGTATTTCAAGGGCATTCCGAGCCGGATGGGCTTGGCCCTCGACATGTCGCCCCGCTCGCTGGAAGAGATTATTTACTTCGCCTCCTATGTGGTGACGGATCCGGGCGATACGCCGCTGGAGAAAAAGCAATTGCTGTCGGAGAAGGAATACCGCAGCTACCGCGAGAAGTACGGCCATGCATTCCAGGCCGGCATGGGCGCGGAAGCGGTCAAGAAGCTGCTGCAGGATCTGGACGTGGAAAAAGAGCTGACGATGCTGAAGGAAGAGCTTCGCACGGCTCAAGGCCAACGCCGCAACCGCGCGATTAAGCGTCTGGAAGTCATCGAGGCGTTCCGCAATTCGGGCAATGCGCCGGAGTGGATGATCCTCGATGTGCTCCCGGTTATTCCGCCGGAGCTTCGTCCGATGGTTCAATTGGACGGCGGACGCTTCGCGACCTCGGACTTGAACGATCTGTACCGCCGCGTCATCAACCGGAACAACCGCCTCAAGCGGCTGCTCGATCTGGGCGCGCCGGACATCATCGTGCAGAACGAGAAGCGGATGCTTCAGGAAGCCGTTGATGCCCTGATTGACAACGGGCGCCGCGGCCGTCCGGTTACCGGACCGGGGAACCGTCCGCTCAAGTCGCTCAGCCATATGCTCAAAGGGAAACAAGGCCGCTTCCGTCAGAACCTGCTCGGGAAGCGCGTTGACTATTCCGGACGTTCCGTTATCGTTGTCGGCCCGTATTTGAAGATGTATCAATGCGGTCTGCCGAAGGAAATGGCCCTGGAGCTGTTCAAGCCTTTCGTTATGAAAGAGCTCGTGAACAAAGGCTTGGCGCATAACATCAAGAGCGCGAAACGCAAAGTCGAGCGCGTCAGTCCGGAAGTATGGGACGTCCTTGAAGAAGTGATCCGCGAGCATCCGGTTCTGTTGAACCGCGCTCCTACGCTTCACCGTCTCGGCATCCAGGCGTTCGAGCCGATTCTGGTCGAAGGCCGCGCGATCCGTCTTCACCCGCTCGTCTGTACGGCGTACAACGCCGACTTCGACGGCGACCAGATGGCGGTTCACGTGCCGTTGTCCGCGGAAGCGCAGGCGGAAGCGCGCCTGCTCATGCTGGCATCCGGCAATATCTTGAACCCGAAAGACGGCAAGCCGGTCGTTACGCCATCTCAGGATATGGTTCTAGGATCGTTCTACCTGACGATGGACAACAAGGAAGCGAAAGGCTCCGGCATGATCTTCGCCTCTGTCAATGAAGCGGTATCCGCCTACCAGCGCGGAACGGCCTCCTTGCATGCGCGCGTCGTCATTCCGGCCCGGGCGCTGAACAAGACCTCGTTCACGGAGAAGCAGCAGGAAGCGCTGCTCGTGACGACGGTGGGACGTATCATTTTCAATGAAATATTCCCGCCGGAATTCCCTTATATCAACGAGCCGACCAAGCGCAACTTGTTCGAGGGAACGCCGGATCTCTACTTTATCCATGAGAAAGGCGCGAATATTCCGGAGATTCTCCAGAGCATTCCGCAATCGGGCGCGGTAGGCAAAGACTATCTCGGTCAAATTATTGCCCGCTGCTTCGATATTTTCCATACGACGCTGACTTCGGTCATCCTGGACCGCATCAAGCAGATTGGCTTCACCTACTCCACCCGCGCAGGGATTACTATCGCTGTAGCGGACGTTATCGTGCCGCAGGAGAAGGCGGAGATTCTCAAGGAGTCCGAAGAGAAGGTCAAGGTAATTACGAATCAATACCGTCGCGGTCTGATTACGAACGACGAGCGGTATGACCGCGTCATCGAGATCTGGTCGGATACGAAGGACCGCATCACGGATATCCTCATGAAATCGATGGATCGCTACAACTCCATCATGCTCATGGTCGATTCCAAGGCGCGGGGTAACAAATCGCAGATTACCCAGCTCGGCGGGATGCGCGGTCTCATGGCGAACCCGTCCGGACGGATTATTGAATTGCCAATCAAATCGAACTTCCGCGAAGGCCTTACCGTCTTGGAGTACTTCATCTCGACGCACGGCGCGCGGAAAGGTCTCGCGGACACCGCCCTCCGTACGGCGGACTCGGGTTACTTGACCCGCCGTCTCGTCGACGTCGCGCAGGACGTAATCGTGCGCGAGGACGATTGCGGCACGGACAAAGGCTTCCTCGTCAGCAATATTTCCGACGGGAAGGAAGTCATCGAAGGCTTGTATGACCGCATCGAAGGACGTTATTCGTTCGAGACGGTGCGTCATCCGGAGACGGGCGAAGTGCTCGTGAACCGGAACGAGCTCATCGATACCGACAAGGCCGAAGCGATCGTCAAGGCTGGCGTGAAGAAGCTGATGATTCGCTCCGTGCTGAGCTGCCGCGCCCGTCACGGCGTCTGCAAAATCTGCTACGGCCGCAACCTGGCGACAGGCAAGCACGTGGAGATCGGGGAAGCGGTCGGCATTATCGCCGCGCAATCGATCGGTGAGCCGGGAACCCAGCTCACGATGCGTACGTTCCATACCGGGGGCGTCGCCGGAGACGATATTACCCAAGGTTTGCCGCGTATCCAGGAGTTGTTCGAGGCGCGCAATCCGAAGGGGCAAGCGATTATTTCCGAGATCGACGGCGTCGTCAAAGAGATCCGCGAAGCGAAGGACCGCCGCGAGGTAGAGGTTCAAGGCGAAGCGGAGACCAAAGTATACTCCGTTACGTACGGCTCCCGCATCCGTGTCACCGAAGGCATGGCTATCGAGGCCGGGGACGAGATTACGGACGGCTCCATCGATCCGAAAGAGATGCTGCGCATCAAAGGTATCCGCGGCGTGCAGAACTACATTCTTCAGGAAGTTCAGCGCGTATACCGGAACCAAGGGGTAGAAATCAACGACAAGCACGTTGAGGTAATGATTAAGCAGATGCTGCGGAAGATCCGCATCGTCGACGCGGGAGATACGACACTTCTGCCTGGCTCGTACGTCGACCTTCATGAGTACGAAGCGGCGAACAAGGAAGCGATCCTGTCCGGCAAAGAGCCGGCTGTCGCGAAGCCGGTGCTGCTCGGTATCACGAAGGCGTCGCTGGAGACCGATTCCTTCCTGTCGGCCGCATCGTTCCAGGAGACGACGCGTGTCCTGACCGACGCCGCCATCAAGGGCAAGGTCGACCAGTTGCTCGGCCTGAAGGAGAATGTCATTATCGGGAAGCTGATCCCGGCAGGTACGGGCATGAACCGCTACCGCAGCGTGAAGCTGATCAACCCGCTGATGGAAGAAGAGACGGAAGAAGCGCTGGACGCCGCCGGTGTCGGCGTCGCCGAATAATAGAATCGTGCGTGCAACATGCCGCCGGCCGGGCCCGTTGAGGGACGGCCTGGCGGCATGCTTCACGGTGCCGTGTTGGGGCTATCATTCAACTAAAAATAATTTCTTGACACATGAAATCGAAAGTGCTACTATATCGTAGTGTGCCCAAGGCAATGACCTGTACTTTTGGAGGAACATGATTCATGTCTTATGATAAAGGGTTACAGGATGAGAAGATCAAGATTGGGACCAAGCAGACACTGAAGATGGTAGAGCAAGGCCTGGCCGCCGAAGTATACGTGGCGGAAGACGCCGACGCGCGGGTGACTTCGAAGATTATCGCGCTGTGCGAGAAGCAGGGCATCAAGCTGACGTATGTCCAGACGATGCGCGAGCTTGGCAAGGCGTGCGGCATCGAGGTCGGCGCGGCTGCAGTGGCTGTCGTCAACACGAATTCATAAGCAAACCTATTGTTTTTGTCGGGGGAAGTCCTATGGCAAAAACATTTCATTTGTTCATTTATGAACCACCTGGATCTGTGGGCTTAAATGAATGAATTGTAAAAGGTGTTGAAACTTATAGGAAGGGGGTGCCAACATGCCAACAATTAACCAATTGGTACGTAAAGGCCGCAAAGATAAAGTAACAAAATCCAAGTCCCCAGCTTTGCAAAAAGGATACAACGCTCTGAAGCGTGAAGAAACGGATTTGAGCGCGCCTCAAAAACGCGGTGTCTGCACTCGTGTAGGTACGATGACACCGAAGAAACCGAACTCCGCACTTCGTAAGTATGCCCGTGTTCGCTTGACGAACCGTGTTGAGGTTACTGCTTACATCGGAGGTATCGGCCACAACCTGCAAGAGCACAGCGTTGTACTCGTGCGCGGGGGCCGGGTTAAGGACCTTCCAGGGGTTCGTTACCACATCGTTCGCGGTGCATTGGATACTGCTGGGGTGAACAACCGCATGCAAGCTCGTTCCAAGTACGGTACGAAGCGTCCGAAAGCGAAGAAATCCTAATCGCGATCACCGGGAGTAGGGTAGACAATCTACCTTATTCCGTTACAGAAAGAGACGCTTTCCTCGGGAGAGGAAGACGGACTCGCTTCTGCTTGTGAAGTTATTTGGAAAGGGGGATTCACATGCCACGCAAAGGTCCAGTTCCTAAGCGCGACGTGCTGCCGGATCCGGTGTATAACAGCAAGCTGGTTACTCGCCTGATTAACCGCATCATGATCGACGGTAAACGTGGTGTTGCTCAAACAATTCTATATGATTCTTTCGCGCTCATTCAAGAACGCACGGGGAAAGATCCTATGGAAGTGTTTGAAGCGGCACTGAAAAATATCATGCCGGTCCTTGAAGTTAAGGCTCGCCGTGTCGGCGGTTCGAACTATCAAGTGCCTATCGAAGTGAAGCCGGATCGCCGCACTTCGTTGGGATTGCGCTGGTTGGTCAACTACTCTCGCAACCGCGGAGAGAAGACCATGCAAGAACGTCTGGCAGCAGAGATTATCGATGCTTCCAACAACACAGGCGCTGCTGTTAAGAAGCGCGAAGATACGCATAAAATGGCTGAAGCAAACAAAGCGTATGCTCACTACCGCTGGTAGGATTCAGCTGAGCAGGTCTCGATTATTGAGTTACCTAACCCAATTTGAAGGGAGATCACTCCATGGCAAGACAGTTCTCCTTGGCAAATACGCGTAATATCGGGATTATGGCTCACATCGATGCCGGTAAAACAACGACAACGGAGCGTATTTTGTTCTACACCGGTCGTACCCATAAGATTGGTGAAACTCACGAAGGTTCCGCAACAATGGACTGGATGGAGCAAGAACAAGAGCGCGGTATTACGATTACATCGGCGGCAACGACCGCACAATGGAAAGGTCACCGCGTTAACATTATCGACACTCCGGGCCACGTTGACTTTACGGTAGAGGTTGAGCGTTCCCTTCGCGTATTGGACGGAGCCGTAGGCGTTTTCTCTGCAAAAGAAGGCGTTGAGCCACAATCCGAGACGGTATGGCGTCAAGCTGACCGTTACGGCGTACCTCGTATTGCTTACGTCAACAAAATGGACATCATCGGCGCTGATTTCCTCAACGTCATCCAGTCCATGAAAGACCGTCTGCAAGCGAATGCCGTAGCGATTCAATTGCCTATCGGCGCAGAGAATGATTTCGTAGGTATCGTCGATTTGATGACGGAAAAAGCGTACATCTTCAAAGACGATCTCGGAAAAGAAATCGAAGAGACGGAAATTCCGGCAGAGTTGAAAGACCAAGCCGAAGAACTCCGTCAGGAAATGGTTGAGAAGATTGCGGAACTCGACGAAGACTTGATGATGAAATACCTCGAAGGCGAAGAGATTACAGTTCCTGAACTGAAAGCCGCTCTCCGCAAAGGGGTATGCACCGTTCAAATCTTCCCGGTTGTCTGCGGTTCTTCCTACCGCAACAAAGGCGTTCAGATGATGATCGACGCTGTCGTCGACTACCTGCCGTCTCCGCTGGATGTGCCTGATATCAAAGGCCACCTCGAAGACGGAACGGAAGCGGTTCGTCATTCCTCGGACGAAGAGCCGTTCGCGGCACTGGCGTTCAAGATTATGACAGACCCTTACGTCGGTAAGCTGACATTCTTCCGCGTATACTCCGGCGTACTGAACTCCGGTTCTTACGTCCTGAATGCAACGAAGGGCAAGCGCGAGCGCATCGGCCGTATCCTGCAAATGCACGCGAACAGCCGTGAAGAGATCGATATCGTCTACTCCGGCGACATCGCAGCAGCTGTTGGCTTGAAAGATACGGGCACAGGCGACACGCTGTGCGACGAGAAGAATCCGATTATTCTGGAATCGATGAACTTCCCTGAGCCGGTCATCCACATTGCCGTCGAGCCGAAGACGAAAGCGGACCAAGACAAACTTGGCGTAGCTATCGCGAAGCTGACGGAAGAGGATCCTACGCTCCGCGCTCATACGGACGAAGAAACAGGTCAAACGATCCTGGGCGGTATGGGTGAGCTTCACCTTGACGTCATCATCGACCGTATGCGCCGCGAGTTCAAAGTAGAAACGAATATCGGTAACCCGCAAGTTGCTTATCGCGAAACATTCCGTACACCGGCACGAGTTGAAGGTAAGTTCGTGCGTCAGTCCGGTGGTCGCGGTCAATACGGTCACGTATGGATCGAGTTCGCACCACAAGAGCCAGGCGCAGGATTTGCATTCGAGAACAAGATCGTCGGTGGGGTAGTGCCGCGCGAATACATCGCACCGGTACAAGCGGGAATCGAAGAAGCGATGCAGAACGGTGTCTTGGCCGGTTATCCGCTCGTAGACATCAAAGCAACGATCGTCGACGGTTCTTACCACGATGTCGACTCCAGTGAAATGGCGTTTAAGATTGCCGGTTCGATGGCGCTTAAAGCGGCGAAGGACAAGTGTAACCCTGTTCTTCTCGAGCCAATCATGAAGGTCGAAGTTACCGTGCCAGAAGAGTACATGGGCGACGTAATGGGCATGCTGAACTCCCGCCGCGGCCGCATCGAAGGTATGGATTCCCGTGCAGGCGCACAGATTATCCGTGCCAAGGTGCCTCTCGCAGAGATGTTCGGATATTCCACAACGCTTCGTTCCGGTACGCAAGGACGCGGTGTGTTCTCGATGGAACTCTCTCACTATGAAGAAGTTCCGCGGAATATCTCGGAAGAGATCATTTCGAAGAGCAAAGGCTAATTCGCCGACTTGATGTTTGCAACGGCTGGCGCACATGACGCGTCATGTGCCCGCCGCAACATACTTATTCCACTTATTAAGGAGGAACTGGTTCAAATGGCAAAGGCTAAGTTTGAACGTACGAAACCGCACGTTAACATCGGTACGATCGGTCACGTTGACCATGGTAAAACGACTTTGACAGCTGCAATCACGACAGTATTGACGAAAAAGTATGGCGGTGGCAGCGCAATCGCCTACGACCAAATCGACAAAGCTCCAGAAGAGCGCGAGCGCGGTATCACAATCTCGACGTCCCACGTTGAGTATGAGTCCGCTACTCGTCACTATGCACACGTAGACTGCCCAGGTCACGCCGACTACGTTAAGAACATGATCACGGGTGCTGCCCAAATGGACGGCGCGATTCTCGTCGTATCCGCAGCAGACGGCCCAATGCCGCAAACTCGTGAGCACATCCTGCTCTCCCGCCAAGTAGGCGTACCTTACATCGTCGTATTCATGAACAAATGCGACATGGTTGAAGACGAAGAGTTGCTCGAACTGGTAGAAATGGAAATTCGCGACCTTCTGAGCGAATATGAATTCCCAGGCGACGACACTCCAATCATTCGCGGTTCTGCGCGTGAAGCGCTGCAAAACCCAGACGGCCCTTGGGCTGACAAAATCGTCGAGCTGTTCGAGCAAATCGACTCTTACATCCCGACTCCAGAGCGCGACACTGACAAACCATTCCTGATGCCTGTCGAGGACGTATTCTCCATCACAGGCCGCGGTACGGTTGCTACTGGCCGTGTTGAGCGCGGTACGGTTAAAGTCGGCGACGAGATCGAAATCGTCGGTATCCAAGAAGAAACGAAAAAATCCGTTGTTACGGGCGTTGAAATGTTCCGTAAGCTTCTGGATTCCGCTCAAGCGGGCGACAACATCGGCGCATTGCTCCGCGGTGTTGACCGTAAAGAAATCGAGCGCGGTCAAGTATTGGCTAAGCCAGGCTCCGTTAAGCCGCACACTGAGTTCACTGCTCAAGTGTACGTCTTGACAAAAGAAGAAGGCGGCCGTCATAAGCCTTTCTTCACTGGCTACCGTCCACAATTCTACTTCCGTACAACGGACGTAACAGGTATCATTGAACTGCCAGAAGGCACTGAAATGGTTATGCCTGGCGACAACATCACCGTTACTGTAAAACTGATCGCTCCTATCGCGATCGAAGAAGGTACTCGCTTCGCTATCCGCGAAGGTGGCCGTACAGTAGGCGCAGGTGCGGTTGCATCCATCATTAAATAATGAACTGCCGGCGCGAGCCGGCAGTCCCGGCCCTTCACTCTTCGGAGTGAAGGGCTTTTTCATGCGGGCGTCCGAGCCTTTCCCTGGCCGTTCACGGAATTGACGATATGCGCCAAGCTGTGAATGACATCGATTATATAATCTGTATAGATCGGCAATGTACAATATTATAGGAAAAAATCGAGCACTCCGTAGAGCGGTACGCGCATCGAAGAGACAGGGAAAGGATGAGAAGCACCAAGATGTGGAGAAGATTCAGAACCCATTTACATAGAAGACGCTCGTCGGCGGCCGCGAAGTCTGCCGCGGCGCAGCGCGGCAGGTGGAACATGCATGAGGACGAGCAACCGCTGCCGGGAGAGATTCGCCTGCCTTCCGGCCATCCGCTGCACCGTCAAATCGGGTTGATCGGTCTGACCGATGCCGATTTGACCCTGCTCCGCCGCATTCAGCCTCATATTCTTCCTTATATGAAGAAGGTTACCCGTATTTTTTACTCCCAGATCACCGCTATTCACGAGCTTCGGGATATGATTATGGCCCATAGCACGATAGAACGACTGCAGTTGACGCTGGAACGGCATGTTAGCGAGATGTTCAACGGACGGATCGATCAGGCCTATATTATGAAGAGATTGAAAATCGCCGAGATGCATCGCCAGATCGGATTGGACACGAAATGGTATATCGCCGCGTTTCAAAATCTTCAGAATGAATTGACTTCCTTGCTGCATGCCCATATCGGCGAGGAGTCGAAGAGAATCGAAGCTATCCTTGCCCTGAACCGGATCTTGAGTCTGGAATTGCAGCTTGTCGTCCATGCGTATGAAGAGCGCAGCCAGATGGAACGGGAGCGGAGCTACCAGGAGGTGAAGGAGAAGCTGAAGGGAAGCGTGGCGCAGTTGAGCGGAGAGCTGGCCCGCTTGACGGCCGGCACGAATAAGACGATACGGCAGTTCATGGGCCAGGGATTGGAGATGAAAGACAAAATCGTCTTGACGACACAATCCGCCGCCCGGACGCAGGACAAGGCGCACAGGGGGATGGAACGAATCGTTCAATTTTCGGATGGGATCCGGCATATCGATCACAATGCGCAGGAGATGCATGCTCAGATCACGGAATTGAAGAATACATCGCTCCGAATCGGTACAATTGTAGGCGCCGTGAAGGAGATCGCCGACCAGACGGGGCTGCTGGCGCTAAATGCCTCCATTGAGGCCGCAAGGGCGGGAGCGCAGGGAGCCGGATTTGCCATCGTCGCGAAGGAAGTTAGCAAGCTGGCCGCTCATACGAAGGAGACCGTATCCGATATTGAAGAGCTTATCGGCAATTCTACGCTGGCTACCAACGCGGTGGTCCACCGGATCGGGCTGGTGAAGGATAATGTCGCGGCCGTGCATGAGCAGGCGGATGGGACGAAGGAGGCGTTCGGGGACATTGTGCGGCAGGCTGTTCAGAGCGTTGAGGAGTTGGACCGCTTCATGAGGGAAATGCAAGCGCTGCTGGCGATGACGGAGAGCATCGGGCAAGCGACGAATGAGGTGGCCGCTTCGGCGGAGAGGCTGAATGAGACGGCGCTTCAGTTGTAATGAAATCACTGTGGCAAGTCTATCTATTATATAGGGGAAAATGAATAGATTGAACGGGAAAAAGGCAGATGAAGAACCCGTTAAGACCCGGATCTCATGCTGTTTTGGCCTCGCAAGCACGGATACGAAAACAGTTATGAAAAAAGCTTGCAAAAGCCGGGACATTTCTTTATAATAGTGAATGTTGTTCGTCGACGTTGCGATGAAGTGAGAGGTTACCGACACACCCGGCCCCTTTGCCATGGCGGTGCGGTCGGAAAATTTTCACGGAGTATGTCCGATGCAAAATTGGGCGATAAAAGGAGGGACTAAAATGGCAAAGCAAAAAATTCGTATCCGCTTGAAAGCATACGATCACAGAATTCTTGACCAATCCGCTGAGAAAATCGTTGAGACGGCAAAACGTTCCGGTGCAGGAGTATCCGGGCCAATCCCGTTGCCAACGGAGAAGCAAGTTATCACGATTCTTCGTGCGGTGCACAAGTACAAGGATTCCCGCGAGCAGTTCGAAATGCGCACGCACAAGCGCTTGATCGACATCGTGAATCCAACGCCGCAAACGGTGGATGCGCTGATGCGTCTGGACTTGCCGTCCGGTGTAGATATCGAAATTAAGCTGTAAGCTTTGCATTACATTGATTCGGATTAAGGAACGAAAAGAGGTGTCAACATGAAAGGTATCTTAGGTAAAAAGCTCGGCATGACTCAAGTGTTTACCGCTGAAGGTAACGTTGTGCCGGTAACTGTTATCGAAGCAGGTCCTTGCGTCGTTCTTCAAAAGAAAGACGTTGAGAACGACGGTTATGAGGCTATCCAAATCGGCTATGCTGATAAAAAGGAAAAAAGATCGACGAAGCCGGAAGTCGGCCACGCGAAGAAAGCTAACACAACGCCTAAGCGCTACGTAAAAGAACTTCGTGGTGTGGATCTTTCTCAATATGAAGTTGGCCAGGAGCTGAAGGCCGACATCTTTGCAGAAGGTGAATTCGTTGACGTTACAGGTATCTCCAAAGGTAAAGGATTCGCAGGCGTAATCAAGCGCTGGGGACAAAGCCGCGGACCAATGGCTCACGGTTCCCGTTATCACCGCGGTCCTGGTTCCATGGGTTCCATTCAAGCGAACCGCGTGCCTAAAGGCAAACGCCTTCCAGGCCACATGGGAAGCGAAACCGTAACGATTCAAAACCTCGAAGTTGTGAAAGTGGATGCAGAACGCAATGTCATCCTCGTAAAAGGTTCCATTCCGGGTCCGAAGAACAGCTTCGTTAACGTAAAACAAGCAATTAAAAAGTAATCCGTAAGGAAAGGAGGAGCTCAGAATGCCAAAAGTAGCAGTATACAACATCAGCGGTGCGCAAGTCGGCGAGATCGAACTGGCTGACACGGTATTCGGCATCGAACCGAACAAGCACGTGCTTCATGATGCGGTTGTTATGCAGCTTGCATCGATGCGTCAAGGTACGCACAAAGTTAAAACCCGTTCTGAAGTTAGCGGTGGTGGCCGCAAGCCTTGGAAACAAAAAGGAACTGGACGCGCGCGTCAAGGATCCATTCGTTCGCCACAATGGAAAGGCGGCGGTACGGTATTCGGTCCTACGCCACGCAGCTATGCGTATAAGCTTCCTAAGAAAGTTCGCCGTCTGGCAATCAAATCCGCGCTGTCTTCCAAAGTTCTGGCAGAGCAAATCATCGTGTTGGATCAATTGACGATGAATGCGCCAAAGACGAAGGAATTCGCTGCAATCTTGAACAATCTGAAAGTGGACCGCAAAGCTTTGGTCGTTGTGCCTGAGTACAATGACAATGTGGCACTCTCCGCTCGCAACATTCCTTCTGTGAAGCTCGTTGCGGCTGACGGCGTGAACGTATATGACGTTCTTCGCCATGAGAAGCTCATCATTACGAAGGATGCGGTTCAGAAGGTAGAGGAGGTGTTCGCGTAATGAAAGACCCTCGCGATATCATTAAGCGTCCTATCATCACTGAACGCACAGCCGACATGATGAACGACCTGAAATATGTATTTGAAGTCGATATCCGTGCGAACAAGACGGAAATCAAGCAAGCCGTTGAGTCGATTTTCAAAGTAAAAGTAGCGAACGTGAACACGCTTCGCGTACCAGCCAAGCCGAAGCGCTATGGCCGCTACTCCGGATATACAACCGAATGGAAGAAAGCATTCGTTACGCTGGCCAAAGACAGCAAGCCGCTTGAATTCTTCGAGACGGTATAATGACACACTCGTACAAGTAAGGAGGGAAAACCAGTGCCTATCAAAAAGTACAAACCGACATCTCCGGCTCGTCGTGGCATGAGCGTATCTACGTTCGAAGAGATCACAACGAATGTGCCAGAGAAGTCCCTGCTCGCTCCATTGAGCAAGAAAGCAGGCCGCAACAACCAAGGTAAAATCACGGTTCGTCACCACGGCGGCGGACATAAGCGTAAATACCGGATCATCGATTTCAAACGCAACAAGGATGGCATTCCAGGCCGCGTTGCTACGATTGAGTACGATCCGAACCGTACGTCCAACATCGCGTTGATTCACTATGCAGACGGTGAGAAACGTTACATCATCGCTCCGAAAGGCCTGAAAGTGAACGATGTGATCGTATCCGGACCTGGAGCCGACATCAAGACAGGCAATGCAATGCCGCTTGAGAACATTCCAGTAGGTACAGTTATCCACAACATCGAGCTGAAGCCAGGCAAGGGCGGCCAATTGGTTCGCGCAGCCGGTACGGAAGCTCAATTGCTCGGTAAAGAAGATAAATATGTGACGATTCGCCTGTCCTCTGGCGAAGTTCGCAAGGTCCTCAAAGTATGCCGCGCGACAATCGGTTCCGTAGGCAACGGCGACCACGAGCTTATCAAAATCGGTAAAGCCGGCCGCAGCCGCTGGTTGGGCAAGCGTCCTACCGTCCGCGGTGTCGTCATGAACCCGGTTGATCACCCTCACGGTGGTGGTGAAGGTAAAGCTCCTATCGGCCGCAAAACGCCTATGTCTCCATGGGGCAAACCGACGCTCGGTTACAAAACGCGTAAAAAAGGTAAGCATTCCGATAAATATATCGTACGTCATCGCACGAAATAATATTTACCCGACTGCATACTCTGCGGCGTAACGCACGCAAGCATAAGGTTTTGTGAAGGGAGGATTCACACATGGGTCGCAGTTTGAAAAAAGGACCATTCGTCGATGGTCATTTGATGAAGAAAGTCGAGCAAATGAACGAGTCCAACAAGAAGGCTGTCGTTAAGACTTGGTCGCGCCGCTCCACGATTTTCCCTCAATTCATCGGTCATACGTTCGGTGTCTATGATGGACGCAAGCACGTGCCAGTGTACGTGACGGAAGATATGGTCGGACACAAGCTCGGCGAATTCGCGCCGACACGCACGTACAAAGGCCACACGAACGACGACAAAAAAACTAGACGCTAATTTTGACTATATAGCATTTGAGGGGAGGTACTTCCATGCAAGCGAAGGCACATGCGAATAATGTTCGCATTTCTCCGCGCAAGGTCAAGCTGGTGATTGACTTGATCCGCGGCAAGCAAGTGGGCGAAGCGATCGCGATTCTGCGCCACACGCCTAAATCGGCATCTCCGGTCGTGGAGAAGCTGCTCAACTCGGCGATTGCCAATGCAGAACACAACTATCAAATGGACGTGAACAAGCTCGTAATCGAGCAAGTGTACGTGAACCAAGGTCCTACTTTGAAACGATTCCGTCCGCGCGCTATGGGACGTGCAAGCCGTATCAATAAGAGAACCAGCCACATTTCTATCGTGGTATCTGAAAAATAAGGAGGGATAACGAGTGGGTCAAAAGGTAAATCCAGTCGGACTTCGAGTTGGTATCATCCGCGATTGGGAATCCAAATGGTACGCGGAAAAAGACTTCGGTACCTTGCTTATCGAAGACGTAAAGATTCGTGAGTATTTGAAAAACAAATTGAAGGATGCAGCCGTATCCCGCATCGAAATCGAACGCGCGGCTAACCGCGTGAACGTGACGATCCACACTGCCAAGCCGGGCATGGTCATCGGTAAAGGCGGTTCCGAAGTTGAAGCCCTTCGTCGCGAGGTAACAGCTATCGCCGGCGGCAAAAAAGTGCACATCAACATTTCGGAAATCAAAACTCCAGACCTGGATGCAATCCTCGTCGCTGAGAGCATTGCACAACAACTGGAGCGCCGCGTATCTTTCCGTCGCGCTCTGAAACAAGCGCTCCAACGCTCGATGCGTGCCGGTGCAAAAGGAATCAAAACTGCAGTTAGCGGTCGTCTGGGCGGTGCTGAAATCGCTCGTTCGGAAGGTTACAGCGAAGGGACTGTGCCACTTCATACGCTTCGCGCTGACATTGACTACGGCACAGCCGAAGCGCATACTACTTACGGTCGTCTGGGCGTAAAAGTATGGATCTATCGTGGAGAGGTACTTCCTACGGCTAAGAAAAAGGCTGCTCAGGAAGGAGGCAACTAATCATGTTGGTACCTAAACGTGTAAAACACCGCAAGCAATTCAAAGGACGCTTGAAAGGTCAAGCGAAAGGCGGCACAACGCTTAACTTTGGCGATTTCGGTCTCCAAGCATTGGAACCGACGTGGATCACGAACCGTCAAATCGAGGCTGCCCGTATCGCGATGACTCGTTACATCAAGCGTGGCGGTAAAGTATGGATTAAAATTTTCCCTGACAAGCCAATCACGGCGAAGCCGCTTGAGGTTCGGATGGGTAGCGGTAAAGGTAACGTTGAGAAATGGGTAGCTGTGGTTAAACCAGGCAAGATCATGTTCGAACTTTCTGGTGTCTCCGAGGAAGTAGCTCGCGAAGCGATGCGTCTTGCCGCTCACAAGCTGCCAGTCAAGACGAAGTTCGTGAAACGTGAAGAAATGGGTGGTGAAGCATAATGAAAGCTAGTGAATTCCGCAACTTGACCACTGCTGAAATTGAACAAAAGATTGCCGGATTCAAGGAAGAACTTTTCAACCTCCGTTTCCAATTGGCTACCGGACAGCTTGACAACCCGACTCGTATCCGTGATGTACGCAAAGCGATTGCCCGCGCACATACGGTTCTTCGTGAAAGAGAACTTGGGATTACTAGTTAATCGACCTTGATGTCGAATCGGAATATAGAGATCCTGTATGCAGGAAGGAGGCCCAACACTCATGAGTGAACAACGTAACGCTCGTAAAGTGCAAGTCGGCAAAGTCGTCAGCGATAAAATGGACAAAACCGTTGTTGTCGCGGTCGAAACATACAAGAAGCATGACCTGTATCACAAGCGCATCCGTTATACGAAGAAGTTCAAAGCGCATGACGAGAACAACGAAGCGAAAATCGGCGATACTGTAAAAATCATGGAGACTCGCCCGTTGTCGAAAGACAAGCGCTGGAGACTCGTTGAAATCGTAGAAAAAGCAGTCATCGTTTAAGCAGCGAATAGCTTCAACGAAAGGAGGACAATCGAATGATTCAACCATTCACACGTTTGGCGGTCGCAGATAACTCTGGTGCGAAAGAATTGATGTGTATTCGCGTGTTGGGCGGAACTGGACGCAAAGCGGCTCACATTGGTGATTTGATCGTATGTTCTGTAAAACAAGCAACACCAGGCGGCGTTGTCAAAAAGGGCGACGTTGTAAGAGCTGTTATCGTTCGTACGAAGCGCTCGGTTCGTCGGAAAGACGGATCTTACATTTCGTTTGACGAAAACGCGGCAGTTATCGTAAAAGAAGACAAGGGCCCACGCGGAACTCGTATTTTCGGACCGGTTGCTCGTGAACTTCGCGAGAAAGACTTCATGAAAATCGTTTCCCTGGCTCCGGAAGTGATCTAATCAACTTGCCGGCCGGGCAAGATGCAGGAGGTGTGACACATGCCACGACTGAAGAAAATTCTCGAGTCGCATAACAATAAGCTGCACGTGAAGAAGGACGATACAGTCATCGTCATCACGGGTAAGGACAAAGGTAAAAAAGGCCGCGTTATTGCTGCGTATCCGCGCGAGAACCGTGTTCTCGTTGAAGGAGTCAACATGGTGAAGAAGCACCAGAAGCCGAACGCTGCGAATCCGCAAGGCGGCATCATCGAGCAAGAAGCGCCAATCCACGTATCCAACGTCATGCACGTGGATCCGAAGTCCGGTAAAGTAACGCGCATCGGTTACAAAGTAGAGAACGGCAAAAAAGTGCGCGTCGCTAAGCGCTCTGGCGCAATCATCGACTAATCGCTAAGAAAGGAGGTCTGTGCCTTATGGCAGCTCGTCTGAAAGAACGTTACTTGAACGAAATTACTCCTGCTCTGATGCAGAAGTTCAACTATACATCCGTTATGCAGGTGCCAAAAGTGGAGAAAGTCGTCATCAACATGGGTATGGGTGAGGCTGTTCAAAACTCCAAAGTTTTGGATTCCGCTGTTGCTGAACTGCAATTGATCGCGGGTCAAAAACCAGTAATTACACGTGCGAAAAAGTCTATCGCAGGCTTTAAGCTTCGTGAAGGAATGCCGATTGGTGTGAAAGTGACTTTGCGCGGTGAGCGTATGTATCACTTCATGGACAAATTGTTCAACGTCACGCTTCCTCGTGTCCGTGACTTCCACGGTATCTCGAACAAAGCATTTGACGGCCGCGGCAACTACACGCTCGGTCTGAAGGAGCAAATCATCTTCCCTGAGATTGAGTACGATCAAGTAGACAAAGTGCGCGGTATGGACATCGTTTTCGTAACGACCGCGAAAACGGACGAAGAGTCCCGCGAATTGTTGACGCAACTCGGCATGCCTTTCGCGAAGTAATTCGCAACGAAGGCGAACAAGGTAGTACGAACGGAACGATTCCATGAATCGATATCTTGGACACGATTTAGGAGGTGTCAACTCACGTGGCAAAAACTTCGATGAAAATCAAGCAACAACGCAAACCGAAGTTTCAAGTACGGGCATACACACGCTGTGAACGCTGCGGCCGTCCACACTCTGTATTACGTAAGTTCAAAATTTGCAGAATTTGTTTCCGCGAATTGGCATACAAAGGCCAGATTCCTGGCGTTAAAAAAGCTAGCTGGTAATCAACCCTGTTGCGGGAAGGAGGTTTACACTAATGGTTATGTCCGATCCGATTGCTGATATGCTTACACGCATTCGCAATGCTAACACAGTACGTCATGAGACCGTGGAGATGCCTGCTTCGACGATGAAGAAGCAAATTGCTGAAATCTTGAAGCGCGAAGGATTTATCCGCGATGCAGAATATATCGAAGACAACAAACAAGGGCTTATCCGCATTTTCCTGAAATATGGTGCCGACAACGAGCGTGTCATCACAGGCTTGAAGCGCATCAGTAAGCCGGGACTGCGCGTATACACGAAGTCCACTGAGGTGCCACGCGTTCTGGGTGGCCTCGGGATTGCTATCATCTCGACGTCCAAGGGCGTTATGACTGACAAAGAAGCTCGCCAAGCAAAAACGGGCGGCGAGGTTATCTGCTACGTTTGGTAAACCATTCGCATAAGATTGGAGGTGCAACAACACATGTCTCGTATTGGTCGTAAGCCAATTACAGTTCCAGGCGGCGTCACTGTCACTCTGGACAATAGCGTGATTACTATCAAAGGACCAAAAGGAAGCTTATCCCGTGAAATTCATAAGGACATGAAAGTGTCCATTGAAGAGAACGTGATTCATGTAGAGCGTCCTTCTGACAATAAACTTCACCGTTCTTTGCACGGCACGACTCGCAGCATCATCAGCAACATGGTTAACGGAGTAACGGAAGGTTTCTCCAAAACATTGGAGCTGGTTGGTGTCGGTTACCGTGCGAACAAGACTGGCAACAAACTCGTGTTGAACGTCGGATACTCCCATCCGGTTGAGATTACACCAGAAGAGGGCATCGAGTTCGAACTGCCTGCTCAGACGAAAATCATCGTCAAAGGCATCGACAAAGAGCGCGTTGGTGAATATGCGGCAAAAATCCGCTCCGTACGTGAACCAGAACCTTACAAAGGCAAAGGGATCAAGTACGAAGGCGAGCGCATTCTCCGCAAAGAAGGTAAAGCAGGCAAGAAGAAATAAGATCTTGCCTAGCTCGCTTGTCTTAGCAGCTTAACGGTTATTCCGAAGGGAGTGAATCAATCAGATGATTACTAAGGCGAATAAAAATAAAGCGCGTCTGAAAAGACACCTTCGTGTCCGCAAGAAAATCGAAGGTACATCGGCACGTCCGCGTTTGAACGTATTCCGTTCCTCCAAGCACATCTACGCTCAGCTTATCGATGACGTTAAAGGCGTAACGCTCGCAGCTGCGTCGACGATGGACAAAGAGCTTCGTGAAGAGATCAAAAACGGCGGCAGCGTCGAAGCTGCGCGCAAAGTAGGCGAATTGATCGCAAAACGCGCCAAGGCGCAAGGACACGACAACGTCGTATTCGACCGCGGCGGTTACTTGTATCATGGCCGAATTCAAGCATTGGCTGAAGCAGCACGCGAAGCCGGCCTTGAATTCTAAGAATTCAATCGAAGGAGGTAAACGACTTGCGAGTTGATCCTAACACGTTAGAACTTTCTGAAAAAGTTGTGCAAATTAACCGTGTTGCTAAAGTCGTTAAAGGCGGACGCCGTTTCAGCTTTAGTGCACTCGTAGTCGTCGGCGATGGCAAAGGCTGGGTTGGTGCAGGCATCGGTAAAGCATCCGAAGTACCTGACGCAATCCGCAAAGGCATCGAAGACGCGAAAAAGAATCTCATCCATGTTCCGTTCGTGAACACTACGATTCCTCACCAAGTCATCGGACATTTCGGCGCAGGCAGAGTTCTCTTGAAGCCAGCATCCGAAGGTACGGGGGTTATCGCAGGCGGTCCAGTACGTGCCGTGTTGGAATTGGCGGGAGTAGGCGACATCTTGACGAAATCGCTCGGTTCCTCGAACTCCATCAACATGGTCAACGCGACGCTCGAAGGTCTGTCCCGTCTGAAGACGGCAGAGCAAGTAGCGAAACTGCGCGGCAAATCCGTTGAGGAACTGTTAGGATAAGGAGGGGACGACAATGGCGAAGTTGCAAATTACCCTCGTTCGCAGTCTGATCGGTCGCCCAGAGACACACCGTACAACGGTGAACACATTGGGTCTTCGCAAAATCAATCAGACGGTTGTCCATGAAGACAACGCAGCGATCCGCGGAATGGTTGACCAAGTGAAGCACTTGGTAGACGTCAAAGAAGTCGAAGCGTAAGCTTCCTTCATGCATGCTTCAATCGCAACGTACGCAATAGCGACAACAAATAGCAGAGTCATAAATAACTAAGGAGGTGCGACGAACGATGAAGTTGAATGAACTTACTCCGGCTCCTGGCTCCCGTAAAGACAGCAAGCGCCGTGTTGGACGCGGTATCGGTACTGGTAACGGGAAAACGGCTGGCCGCGGTCACAAAGGTCAAAACGCTCGTTCCGGTGGTGGTGTTCGTCCAGGCTTCGAAGGCGGACAAAACCCACTGTACCGTCGTTTGCCAAAACGCGGATTCATCAACCCAACTCGCAAAGAGTATGCGGTAGTGAATGTTACGGAATTGAACCGCTTCGAGGCTGGTACTGAAGTTACTCCGGAACTGTTGATGGAACAAGGCATCGTGAAAAACCCAATGAGCGGAATCAAAGTATTGGGCAACGGTGAACTGACTGTCAAGCTGACAGTGAAAGCGAACAAGTTCTCTCAATCTGCGGTGGAGAAGATCGAGGCTGCCGGCGGCAAATCCGAGGTGATTTAATGTTTAAGACCGTATCGAATATATGGCGAGTCGAAGATCTGAGACGCAGAATTCTTTTTACGCTCATGATCTTGATCGTTTATCGCATCGGATCCTTTGTCCCGGTACCCGGTGTGGATACATCGGTTTTTGCTAATGCCAACCAGGGCACGGAGCTGTTCGGCTTCCTGAACACGTTCTCCGGCGGCGCGCTCTTCAAATTCTCCATCTTTGCGCTTGGTATATTTCCGTATATCACGGCGTCCATCATTATGCAGTTGCTGACGATGGATGTTGTGCCGAAATTCGCCGAATGGGCCAAAGAAGGAGAAGTGGGCAAGAAGAAAATTGCCCAAGTGACGCGTTATGGCACCGTGGTTCTGGGTCTGATCCAAGCATTCGGTACAGCGATTGGTTTTAACCGGCTATATGGCTTGGAGCTTGTTCCGAACGCCACGTACACGGATTACATCCTAATCGCCATCGTATTGACGGCGGGTACAGCGTTCCTGATGTGGCTTGGCGAGCAGGTTACGGAGAAGGGAATCGGTAACGGGATTTCCATCATCATCTTCGCCGGTATCGTGGCAGGCATTCCGACGCATATCCAGGAGATCGTGCAGAGCCAGTTCATTGACGGTAATCAGCTGTTCTTAAACATCATTAAGATGATCATCATTGCGCTGTTCATCGTTCTCATCATCGTCGGGGTTATCTACATTCAGCAAGGTAACCGCAAAATTCCGGTCCAGTACGCCAAGCGCGTGGTCGGGAACAAAATGTACGGCGGACAAAATACGCATATTCCGTTGAAAGTCAACGGAGCAGGGGTTATTCCGGTAATCTTTGCGTCATCGCTGCTGATGTTCCCTGCTACAATCGCCCAGTTCTGGGCGGATAAAACGTGGGCTCAATGGATAATCACCCATATGATGATCGATAAACCGCTGGGCATGGTGTTGTACGTGCTCATGATTATCGGCTTCACGTTCTTCTACACGTTCGTGCAGTTGAACCCGCAACAAATGGCGGATCAAATGAAAAAGAACGGTGGTTATATCCCGGGCATCCGTCCAGGGAAAGCGACAGCCACATATTTGACGCGGGTCATGACTCGCATCACGCTGGCCGGCGCCATCTTCCTGGCGGTGGTATCCATTATACCGGTGTTCTTCGGATCGCTCGCCGGATTGCCTCGTTCCGTTCAAATCGGCGGAACTTCGTTTCTTATCGTCGTCGGCGTCGCGCTTGACACGATGAAGCAAATTGAAAGCCAATTGATTAAACGCCATTACAAAGGTTTCATCAATAAATAGGCAATAGGTTCTGATGAGGCTTTGTGCTCATCGGCACCTATTGTGCTGTTTCTTGTATAGCAGAGGCTTAACGAATGGCATCGAAGCACCCCACTTCCGGCGAAGTTAAGCCTGTGCTTGCATAAAGGGGAGTGACATTCGATGAACATTCTATTCATGGGGCCTCCTGGGGCAGGGAAAGGGACGCAGGCCGAACGCATTGTTGCCGAGTTCGGAATTCCCCATATTTCTACGGGGGATGCGTTCCGCAAAGCGATGAACGAAGGCACCCCTATCGGGTTGAAGGCCAAGCAGTACATCGATCAAGGTCTGCTCGTTCCGGATGACGTTACCGTGGGCATCGTTCGCGAACGGCTCGCGCAGCCGGATTGCGAAGCCGGCTTCCTGCTGGACGGCTTCCCGCGCACATTGGCGCAAGCCGAGGCGCTGGACGGCATCCTGACGGAGTTGGGCCGAACGCTGGACCATGTCATTAATCTGAGCGTGGACCGCGATTTATTGCTGGCTCGTCTTACGGGACGACGTATCTGCAAGTCTTGCGGCGCGACGTACCATGTCATATTTAACCCACCTGCACAAGCAGGCGTTTGCGATAAGTGCCAAGGCGAGCTGTACCAGCGCTCGGACGATACCGAGGAGAAGGTCGGCACGCGCCTTGACGAATATATCAACAAAACGGCTCCTTTACTCGAATACTATGGGAACAAGGGCTTGTTGCGTCAGGTTGACGGGGAGAAGGAAATCGATACGGTGACGTCTGAAATCGTATCTTTACTGCGAGGTTAAAAAGATGATCATCTGTAAGTCCGAAGTAGAATTAGGCTTCATGAGAGAAGCTGGGCGAATTGTAGCGGAAACGCATCGTCTTCTGGCCCAATCCATTAAGCCAGGGATCACGACTCGTGAACTCGATTCTATTGCAGAGACGTTCATTCGCAGCCAAGGGGCGACACCTTCGTTCAAAGGTTATAACGGATTTCCCGGCAGCATCTGCGTATCAGTCAACGAAGAACTGGTGCACGGCATTCCCGGCACACGCAAGTTAAACGAAGGCGACATCATCAGCATCGATATCGGTGCGGAATACCGTGGATATCATGGAGACTCGGCCTGGACCTATGGCGTCGGCACCATCTCGGAGACAGCCCGGCGGCTGCTCGAGGTAACGGAGCAATCGCTATATGCAGGGCTTGCCCTGGTCAAGCCGGATACGCGTCTTTACACGATATCCCATGCGATCCAGCGCGTAATCGAAGATGCAGGTTTTTCGGTCGTGCGAGAATATGTTGGGCACGGGATTGGAACGGATCTTCACGAAGAACCGCAAATCCCGAATTACGGGATTCCGGACCGCGGCCCGCGTCTCAAACCGGGCATGACGCTTGCGATAGAGCCGATGGTCATTGTCGGTGAGCGGTATGTCAAGACGCTCGCAGACAACTGGACGGTAGTGACGGCGGACGGAACGCTGTGCGCTCACTTCGAGCATACGGTAGCCGTAACGCCGGAAGGTTGCGAAATTTTGACGAAGCTGGTTGAGTAGGTGATGGAAGATGAGTGAACAATCAACCCCTCGTCTCGGCCAATTCGTCAAGGTGCTTCGAGGTCGTGATGCGGGCAAGCTCGCAGTCATCATCGGCATTGAAGAATCGCGCTACGTCAATATAGCGGATGGGGACAAACGGAAGTTTGACCAGCCTAAGCGAAAAAACTTGCTTCATCTCGAGGTGCTACCCGAGATTAGCCATGAAGTTGTCCGAAGTTTACAGGAGAGCGGCCGGGTTACGAACAGTAAGCTCCGGTACGTCCTGACGAAATTTGCGGAAGAGTCAGCCGCTGCAGATGTTGAACAGAAAGGAGAATGACGTTGGCCAAGGAAGATGTAATTGAGGTGGAGGGCACGGTCATTGAGCCGTTGCCGAATGCAACGTTTCGAGTTGAATTGGAGAACGGTCATCAAATTTTAGCCCATGTTTCCGGCAAGCTGCGGATGCACTTCATCCGTATTCTGACAGGGGACAAAGTGGTCGTGCAACTTTCGCCATACGATTTGAGCAAAGGTCGCATCACATATCGGAAGTAGCGCCCGGCTGTCGCCGAGGAGCACTTGCATGCACTTGCAGGCCGTCAGACGCGGGCTGGAGATACGGGTGCAACTTGATAACTAGGAGGTATTCAGCATGAAGGTAAGACCTTCTGTTAAGCCGATTTGCGAGAAATGCAAAGTCATTCGACGCAAAGGCAACGTTATGGTAATCTGTGAAAATCCGAAGCATAAACAAAAACAAGGATAAAAGAAGGGGGTGTAGCGTTAATGGCTCGTATAGCTGGTGTGGACTTGCCACGTGATAAACGCGTTGAGATCGCCTTAACATACATTTTCGGAATCGGAAAATCGACTTCTCAGAAAGTCATTGCGCAAGCAGGTGTCAACCCGGATACTCGCGTTCGCGATTTGACGGAAGACGAAGTGAACAAAATCCGTGAGGCGATTGACAAGAATGTTAAAGTTGAAGGCGACCTCCGCCGCGAGATCTCTTTGAACATCAAACGTCTGGTCGAAATCGGATGCTATCGCGGAATCCGCCATCGCCGCGGATTGCCTGTTCGTGGGCAACGTACGAAGACAAATGCTCGTACGCGTAAAGGCCCTCGTCGTACCGTAGCGAACAAGAAGAAGTAATAAGGGGGGATAACTAGCAATGGCTAAAGCGAAAAAAGTCGTACGCACAAAACGTCGTGACCGTAAAAATATCGAGAGTGGTGTGGCTCACATTCGTTCTACGTTCAACAACACGATCGTAACGATCACGGATCCACACGGCAACGCTATTTCTTGGGCTAGTTCCGGGAATTTGGGCTATAAAGGCTCTCGTAAATCGACGCCATTCGCAGCGCAAATGGCTGCGGAATCCGCTGCCAAAACGGCAATGGAACACGGCATGAAGTCGGTTGAGGTAATGGTTAAGGGTCCTGGCGCAGGTCGTGAAGCTGCCATCCGCTCTCTGCAAGCTGCAGGCTTGGAAGTCAGCATGATCAAAGACGTTACGCCAATCCCGCACAACGGCTGCCGCCCGCCAAAACGTCGTCGCGTATAATGATGGCACACCGATGCGTGTAGTATTAAGCTAGCGCCTGTTGGGAATAATGGTTGTTTAGGCATACTGCATGAATCGACCGACCGTAGGTGTTTGACGTTGGAAAACGCCAGCGACGTTTGAAGGAGGGTTATACAGTGATTGAGATCGAAAAGCCGAAAATTGAGACCGTGGACGTCAATGAGGAAGGCACATACGGCAAATTTGTCGTAGAACCGCTGGAGCGAGGATACGGAACGACGCTAGGCAACTCCCTGCGCCGTATTCTGCTCTCCTCCTTGCCCGGTGCTGCGGTGACGTCCGTCCAAATCGACGGTGTCCTGCACGAGTTCTCGACGATTCCGGGAGTCTATGAAGACGTAACGGAAATCATCTTGAACTTGAAGGCCCTGTCGCTCAAAATCCACTCCGATGAAGAGAAAGTTCTCGAGATCGATGCGGATGGCGAAGGGATTGTAACGGCTGGCGATATTCGAGCGGACAGCGATGTGGAAATTTTGAACCCGGATCTCCGCATTGCAACTTTAGCGCAAGGTTCCAGACTTCATATGCGAATCTTCGCAAATCGTGGCCGTGGCTATGTGCAGGCTGACGGGAACAAGCGGGAAGACCAACCGATTGGTGTCATCCCGGTGGACTCGATCTACACGCCGATCTCCCGCGTGAACTACAACGTGGAGAATACGCGTGTCGGCCAAGTCACGAACTACGACAAGTTAACCCTTGAAGTGTGGACGGATGGAAGCATTCGACCAGAAGAAGCGGTGAGCCTCGGTGCGAAGATTCTGACGGAGCACTTGATGCTGTTCGTCGGATTGACGGATGAAGCGAAAGACGCGGAAATCATGGTTGAAAAAGAGGAAGACAAAAAAGAGAAAGTGCTTGAGATGACAATCGAAGAGCTCGATCTCTCCGTTCGTTCCTACAACTGCTTGAAGCGTGCAGGCATCAATACGGTTCAAGAGCTGATTACGAAGACCGAAGAAGATATGATGAAGGTCCGGAACCTGGGCCGCAAATCTTTGGAGGAAGTTCAAGAGAAGCTCGAAGAACTCGGATTGGGCCTTCGCATGGAAGACTAACAGGAACTTGGCTTAGAAGGAGGGGAAATAGCAATGGCATACCAAAAGTTGGGTCGTGATTCCAGTGCCCGTAAAGCATTGTTCCGCGACTTGGTAACTGATTTGTTCTTGTATGAGCGTATTCAGACGACGGAAGCGAAAGCGAAAGAAGTTCGCTCCATCGCTGAGAAGCTCATTACGCTGGCGAAACGTGGGGATCTGCATGCTCGCCGTCAGGTGGCTGCATTCGTTCGCCGCGAGACTCTGAATGGGGAACAGGATGCAATCCAGAAGTTGTTCTCGGATATTGCTCCACGCTACACAGAACGTCCAGGCGGATATACCCGCATCATGAAATTGGGACCGCGCCGCGGCGATTCTGCGCCTATGGTGTACTTGGAACTGGTTGACCGCGCGTAAGTTCGCGGTCCTGTTTAGCGATACGATAACGACGCAGCAGCGGCGTGAAAGAAGGCTCCCATGAGGAGCTTTTCTTTTTAATCGCGTCGGGACGCCGTCCCCGCAGCCATGCAGGCGGTTCACCACGGAGGTGCTTTATGCGTAACATTGGAATGCTGTTAAGCTATGACGGCACGGCATACAGCGGTTACCAGACGCAGCCGGGTCGGGACACGATACAAGGACGCATCGAAGAAGCGATTCACATGTTAACGAAGGAGCATGCGGCCGTTACGGCTTCCGGGCGTACGGATGCCGGCGTGCATGCGCTTGGGCAAGTGGTTAACTTCGCGACCGAGTCATCGATACCCATCGAACGTTGGTGCGCCGCGATGAACTCGCGGTTGCCCGATGACATTGTCATCCGGGATGCATGGGAAGCTCCCGAATCGTTCCATGCCCGGTTCTCAGCGAAGCGCAAGACGTACCGTTATTCAATCCTGGCGGAGCGGACGCGTGATGTTTTCCGGCGCAATGTGGAATTCCATCATCCCGCACCGCTTGATATTGAGGCGATGCGTCAGGCGCTTCAGCACTTCGTCGGAGAGCATGACTTTACGTCAGTCGCATCGCCCAAATCACCGAAACTGACCAATGTGCGCACGATTTGCGAGGCGCGATTGGAGCATGAACCGAACGCGAACCAGGAGCCCGGCCGGGGCCGGATTCATCTGTTCGTGACGGGGAACGGTTTTTTGTACAACATGGTACGCATCATTGCGGGCACCTTGATCTGGGTCGGCGAAGGCAAGTTCTCTCCTGATGATATTGTGCCCATTCTTGCGGCAAAAAACCGGGAGGCCGCAGGACCGACGGCGGTGCCCCACGGCTTGACGCTGTGGAGTGTGGAATATGACGGAGAAGACCGGATAGATAAGGCCCCGCCGGTTTTTGCCGAAGGAAAAAAAGACCTTGCATAATAGAACCGAATACGGTAAAATAACATCTGTGTTTCTTTAGGCTTTCCCACGGCCCCGCAAAGAAATCACGCTGCCTCAGGGCAGTTTTGACAGATTTTTTTCACAGATCAAGAGAACGAACGTACTGAACGAATATACACACGAACTATCGTAACGATGGTAATCAATAATGATTGTGATAGGATGCAGTTGTGCCGTTCACACTGTATCGAAGGTCATCAGAGGAGGATGTTTCATGCGTACCACATATATGGCGAAGCCAGCTGAAGTTGAGCGCAAATGGTTCGTTATCGACGCAACTGGCAAGACACTCGGTCGCCTTGCTTCTGAAGCAGCGGCTCTTATCCGCGGCAAGCATAAGCCGACATTTACACCCCATGTTGACGGCGGCGACTTCGTCGTTGTTATCAACGCGGAGAAAATCGTCTTGTCCGGCAACAAGCTGCAAGACAAGAAATACTATCGTCACTCCCTCTATCCAGGCGGTCTGAAAGTGACAAGCGCACAGGAAATGCTGAACAAGAAGCCTGAGCGCATGATTGAACTTGCGGTTCAAGGCATGCTGCCTAAGACGCGCATGGGCAACAAAATGAAGCTTCGCATCAAAGCATATGCCGGCGCAGAACACCCGCATCAAGCACAACAACCTGAAGTTTACGAACTTCGCGGATAATAGAAAGGGGAGGACAGTTTCATGGCACAAGTACAATACTATGGGACAGGTCGTCGCAAGCACTCGGTAGCACGTGTTCGTCTCGTACCGGGCGAAGGCCGCATCGTGATTAATAAACGTGACATTAACGAATACTTCGGTTTGGAAACGTTGAAGCTGATTGTAAAGCAGCCGCTGAACCTTACCGAGACTCTTGGCAAATATGATGTAATCGTATTGGCTCACGGAGGCGGAATCTCCGGACAAGCCGGAGCGATCCGCCACGGCATTTCCCGTGCGCTGTTGAAAGCCGATCCGGAACTCCGTTCTTCGTTGAAGAAAGCCGGATTCCTGACTCGCGATCCGCGCATGAAAGAACGTAAAAAATACGGCCTCAAAGCGGCTCGCCGCGCGCCTCAGTTCTCGAAGCGTTAAGAAGCCTGTTATATCAACGATTATCGCCCTTGGCCCTTGCTGGTCAAGGGCTTTTCATTTGTTCCAGGCGTACTCTTGCTGCGTCGCCAACCATTCTTGTGGGCATAGAGTCCCCCCCCTCACCGCCGACGGGTGGCTGACCATCGGCTTCTGCGGGCATCAGCCAGGGAACGGGGAGGCCTACATATCTGCGGGGAGCCTGTATTTATGCTCTGCGGTCCTACTGCCGCTTGGTCTCCCTCCCGATCGTCCATTCTGGCAAGGGAAGGAAGCTTGGACCTCATGCAAGGCATGGTCCGGCGAGCCGTTCCCCATGGATGAAGCCATAGGGGACTAGCGAGAGAGCCAACTTCTGCTTGCGGAACCGTATGAACGCCACTGATCGGGCTTGGATACAGGCCCGATTTTTTGCTGCCCGCGATCATTCACCTGGGGCATTGTCCCGGTATATGCTGTAACATCAAGACGATATACGGCGATGCGTAAAAATAAATTGACAAAGATAGGAAAGCACATATAATTAAATAAACAAAACATATTGAAAAACTCGGAATAATTCATGAGTGAGGGGAGACACAATGAATCTGTTGGAAAAGGAAGCGCTGGCACGAGAGAAGGCAGAGGAATTCGAACATGCGGATCCGGAAGAAGTCATTGCTTGGGCGGTCAAGGCATTTCCCAAGTTGACCTTCGCATGTAGCTTCGGCGCGGAAGACGTTGTACTGGTGGATATGCTGCAGCGCATTAGCCCATCAACCGATATCTTCTATTTGGATACCGATTTTCACTTCCAGGAGACCTATGAGACGCGCGATCGATTGAGCGAACGGTACAATCTGGAATTCGTCCGCGTCGCCCCTGCGCTCTCGCCGGAAGAGCAGGCCAAGCTCCACGGGGAGGCGCTGTGGGAACGGGAGCCGAATCTATGCTGCAATATACGGAAAGTCGAGCCGCTCACCGGCATTCTCGGGCAATACGATGCCTGGATTACCGGGATACGCCGCGATCAGGCGCCGACCCGGGCGAACGCCAAGAAGGTCGAGTATGATACGAAGTTCGGCCTCATGAAGTTCAACCCGCTTGCCGCATGGACCTCCGAAGATGTATGGACCTACATTCGTTCGCATGACGTCGTTTATAATCCCCTGCACGATTTGAACTATCCTAGCATCGGCTGCACCTACTGCACGCGTCAGGTCCGCCCTGGAGAAGATCCGCGCGCCGGGCGCTGGTCCGGTACCGGCAAGGTGGAGTGCGGGCTTCACCAGTAAGCAGCGAAAGGAGAACGATGAATGACTACGATCTTACCGCATGGCGGCCAACTCATCTCCAGGCTCGTCCCGGAAGCCGAGGCGAACCGATTTGAGGAGGATGTCAAGGGGCTGCCGGCCATTCGAATCAATCGACGAACGCTGTCGGATGCCGATCTCATTGCCATAGGGGCATTTTCTCCCTTGCAGGGCTTTATGAACGAAGAAGATTACCGCCATGTCGTCGAACGGATGCGGCTCGCCGACGGCACCGTATGGAGTCTTCCGATAACGCTTCCGGTCCAGGCGGAGACTGCTGGCGCCTTGCGCATCGGCGATGAAGCCGCCCTGATTGGGGAAGAGGATGGCGTCTTGTACGGAACGATCGAGGTGCAGAGCATCTTTGAGATCGATCCCTATCATGAGGCGGAGAAGGTGTTCCGTACGACCGATGCCGCTCATCCGGGCGTCCGGAAGCTGTTGGAGCGCCCGGCGTTCTGTGTCGGCGGAAGCATTCGCTTGGTTCGGAGGCTGCAACCGGAGCGCTTCGGCGAGTATTATTTTGACCCGGCCGAGACGAGACAGATTTTCCAGGAACGCGGGTGGCGGACCGTCGTCGGCTTCCAGACCCGCAATCCGGTGCATCGAGCTCATGAGTACATCCAGAAGAGCGCGATGGAGATAGTCGACGCGCTGTTCCTCAATCCGCTCGTCGGCGAGACGAAGTCCGACGATGTGCCGGCGGATGTGCGCATGCGCAGTTATGTCAGTCTGCTGGAGCATTATTATCCGAGAGACCGGGTCTTTCTCGGGGTCTTTCCGGCCGCGATGCGGTATGCGGGTCCGAGAGAGGCGATTTTTCACGCCATTGTCCGGAAAAATTATGGCTGCACCCACTTTATCGTCGGCCGCGATCATGCCGGCGTTGGCGATTATTACGGGACTTATGACGCTCAGCATATTTTCCGCGAATTCCAGCCGGAAGAGTTGGGCATCCAGCCGCTCTTCTTCGAGCACAGCTTCTATTGTTCCGCGTGCGGCAATATGGCATCCAGCAAGACGTGCCCGCATCCGAAGGAGCGGCATGTCGCCTTATCCGGGACGAAGGTGCGCGAGATGCTGCGGAACGGGATCTGCCCTCCGCCTGAATTTTCGCGGCCGGAAGTGGCCCGGATTCTGATTGAAGGCATGTCGGAGACCGCCGAATTGAAGAGATAGGCCTGAACCCTCCATTTTGCCGCAGTGAGCTATAGAACGATGTATATTTGTCCACCTTGTCCCATATAGATGATTAGTGTCTGTATGGGAACGGAGGTGGACTTTTTGTATGATGAACTGGCCTGAGAAGCGAAGCAAAAAAACGTCGATTCTGTGGATCTCGCTCCATAGCGTGCGTAAATGGCTCGTCAGCCTCTGCCTCGTGTTGGCCGTCATCGCCATCATGACTGCCGAGATGCCGGCCACGAAGACATGGACCTACTGGACGATACCGTTATCCGGCAAGGTGGTCGTCATTGATGCCGGCCATGGAGGTCCCGATGGCGGCGCGGTAAGCAAGCATGGGGTGATTGAGAAAGATATTAATCTCTCTATCGCCTTATATTTGCGCGATTATTTGCAGCAGGCGGGAGCGCTGGTCTTCATGACCCGGGAAGGGGACTATGATCTGGCGGCCCCGGACACCAAAGGGTATTCGAAGCGCAAAGCGGAGGATTTGAAACGGCGTGTCAGCTTCGTTCAGGAGAAGAAAGCGGACATCCTGATTAGTCTTCATATGAACAGCATTCCGTCGGGCAAGTGGAGCGGGGCCCAGTCGTTCTATACGAAGCGGCACCCGGAGAGCGAGCGCCTGGCCAAATGGATTCAATCGGAGATTCGGCGGAATCTCGAAAATACGGATCGGGTCGCCAAGCCGGTGGATCGGCGCTTGTATCTGATGGATCACGTCGAGATTCCTTCGGCGCTTGTCGAGGTGGGGTTCCTCTCGAATCTGGAAGAATCCCGAAGGTTGGCGGACGAACAGTATCAGCGCAAGGTGGCAGCCTCGGTCTATAAAGGAATACTCCGCTTCATGGCAGGGGAAAACATTGGTAAATAGCGTTCCTATGATATAATAGACTACGTACGAAGCAGCATGTCCGTCTGCTGACCTTGATAGAGACGAGGTGCCATCATGATCACGAAAGAAGATATTTTGCAAGCGCTGCATGGATTAACGGAGCCCTTGACAGGCCAGGATTTAACTCATATTCAATGGATTCGCGATCTGATGATCAAGCCGGGAGAAGTGAAGCTAACCGCCCTGATCGCTCCTCAGGCCGCCGACGCCGAAGCGCGCGAGCGGCTTACCCGCGAGATCAAGACCCGTCTGTCGCCGCTCGGTCTGGACGATATCCATGTCCGCATCCGCCTGGCGACGGCGGCGGAGCTGCAAGCCATCGGTCTGCAGCCAGCCGAAGAGGCGCCGGCACGCGGCCCGGAGCCGGCAGGGCATGGAGCCGGAATGGAACAGCATCCGCTGTTGAATCCGGCATCAGGCGTGGAATTCATCGCTGTCGCCAGCGGCAAGGGCGGCGTCGGCAAATCGACCGTCACCGTCAACCTGGCGGCGGCCCTGGCCCGTCTGGGCAAGCGGGTTGGACTTATCGATGCCGATATTTATGGCTTCAGCGTCCCCGACATGATGGGAATTGAAGACCGCCCGATCGTGCAGGACAACATGGTGATTCCGATCGAACGGTTCGGCGTCAAAGTGATGTCGATGGGCTTTTTCGTGGAAGACAATAGCCCGGTTGTCTGGCGCGGGCCGATGCTGGGCAAGATGCTCCGGAATTTCTTCCAGGAGGTGGAGTGGGGCGAGCTTGATATCGTGCTGCTTGATCTCCCGCCGGGAACCGGAGATATCGCATTGGACATTCACCAGATGATTCCTCACAGCAAGGAGATTATCGTCACGACGCCTCATTCGACGGCAGCCTTCGTCGCAGCCCGGGCCGGCTCCATGGCGATTCATACAAAGCATGATATCCTGGGCGTCGTGGAAAATATGGCTTACGTCGAGTGCGCGAAATGCGGGGAGAAGCAGTACGTCTTCGGACGGGGTGGCGGCGGCAAGCTGGCGGAAGCGCTTCACGCCGATCTGCTGGCGCAGATTCCGCTCGGTTCGCCTGACAATCATCCGGCGGAGCCAGACTTCTCGCCGTCGGTCTACAAGGCGGATACGCCTATCGGCAAGCTGTATACGGAGCTGGCCGAACAGGTCGTTCGGCGTCTGTCCTGAACGAGAGCATCGCCATACACAAAAGGACTCCCACGCGGAGTCCTTTGTCATATCGAGGGAATAGAGAGACCTATGAACTGGAGCCCCCGCCGCCGGACTCGCCGCCGCCCTCTTCTTTTCCGCCGCCTTCTTGGCCCCCCTTGCCTTTTTCGCCTTCTTGTTTTTTCTTGCCCTTCTCTTCCGGCTGAAGCTCTTCCTTGACGACTTTGCTTAATAATTCCATGACTTCAAGCTTGAACAGCGGGCTGCCCATGGCATCCTTCACAAGCGTCATCATTTGCTTGCGGTATTCCGGGGTCTTCATTAGTTCAAGATATGCCTTCGTCATATCGGGAGCTTTCAGCATTTCGCCGAATGATTGCTGGTATGTTGGATCTTTAATTAGCGCTTTATGAAGCTCTTTATTTTCTTTATTGACGGCTTTTGCGAACTCTCCGGCAAATTTAGGATCCTTCATCACTTCTTCGATCACTTTCTCGTACTCGGGGGATACAAGCGTGTCCTTCACGGCCATCCGAATCTGCTCCTGCTGCTGAATGGTCAACGCCTGCATCTGCATGCCGCCGCCAGTTCCTCCGGAATGCGCCGATTGCACGGCTTTTTGGCCTTCTTCGCTTTTGAGAATATCGATAACCATGCTTTTTAGTTCTTTATAATCCATGGTGCTGTGGGCAGCGGGCTGTTCGGCTCCGCAACTGGCAAGAAGCAGCATCATAATGGCGCCAACCACCGCGAGACGGATAAATGATGTCTTCATGGCACGGCACTCCTTTCTGTCCCATTCATACCTTCACGCGTAGTATGGCAGGACGAATTGTGAATTATGTTTGACAGTTATAGTTTTTTGCTGAGAACCTTGGTAAAATAATGAACATTGCGGAGGTGCAGCGCCTTGACGTTGAAAAAATGGTTTTACTTATTTTGGACCACGCTCCTTATTGGAGGCGGAATCACATTAGTGATGGGTCTGTCCCTGCAAATCATTCAGGGAGAGTTCCAAAATTTCAATGGCCCGATGGACGGGGTATTGAATGTCGTGCAGCTGATTTTGAGCGGCTTTACCGTAAGCGTATACTCACAGATGGGATTTTTCGCGTATCTCACGCTGAATTTCATTGCCATCGGACTGTTCAGAAAAACATGGCCGTACATACAAGTGGCGCTCACCGTTATTGCTCTGCTGGATTTGATGTTCCTGCGGATGCTGCTTGCGGATAATGGAACGCAGCGGGGCGGAGACGCGATGAACGATATTTTGCTTGGCCTGGCCGTGCTCGCTGTCGCCTTGATCGTCGGTTATTTTAAAGTCAAGGCCACCAACCGGACCGCATTCATTCCTACCTTATTCTTCATGATCGCCATTACGACGGTCGAAACGCTGTCCGCCTTGAATATTAGCGGGATTGCAACCTGGTACGTCTATCTGCCGCTAGCTGCATGCAACGCCTATCAGGTGCTCATGCTGAACCGGATACTGGCAACACCAAAAAGCTGACGGAAATCCGCCAGCTTTTTTTCATGCGGGAAGGCAAAGATGCATATGCTACATTCCAACAGCTTTATGCAGGTGCTCGCTCATCGTCGACTTGTCCTCGATGGGCTTGCTTTTCAGGTCGGTCTGCTGAATCAGCTCCGACACGGTGACGAATTCATATCCTTTGGCCCGCAGACTGTCAATGATAGCGGGGAGCGCAAGGTGGGTCTGCTTGCAGGAATCGCTGGCATGGAGCAAGACGATATCCCCAGGATGAGCTTTGCCGACGACGCGCTTGACAATGGTATCGACGCCCGGGTTTTTCCAATCCAAAGAATCAGTATCCCATTGAATCACCTTATAGTTCAGGTTGTCCGCGATCCTGAGCACCCGCTTGTCGAAATCGCCGTTCGGCATGCGGATCAGATTGGCATCCTTGCCGGTCACCTCCTTCAGAAGCTGGTGGGCGGTCGTAATTTGCTTGCGGATCTCTTCATCGCTCAGACTGCTGTAATTGACGTGCTTATGACCATGACTTCCGATTTCATAGCCGGCGCTGACCATCTTTTTCACAATATCGGGATGCGTCTTGCTCCAAGGGGATGACAAAAAGAACGTCGCTTTGTTCACGCCTTTTTCCTTGAGTATGTCAAGGATCGGCTCAGCCCGTTTGTCGCCCCAGCTAATATCGAAGGTGAGGGCAATCACCTTTTTGTCGGTCGGCACGCTGTAAATGGCGGAAGGGTTCGATTCG
>NZ_AP025344.1:1492500-1607500 GCF_021654795.1 Paenibacillus dendritiformis | reverse complement strand
ATTTTTCAATTGGGGATTCGCTTCAATCATCTCTTGCAAAGGAACGCCCCATGCCTTCGACAGCTTCCACAACGTATCCCCTTCCTTGACCACATGCTTGTGCACAATCTCGTGCCCCGTTTGCGGGTGGCTGGAGGACGGAACTTTAATCTTCATCCCTGCATCGATCTCATTCGGATCCTTCAGCTGCGGGTTCATTTTGATTAATTCCTCTAACGGAACATCATATTTTTGTGAAATGGAATATAACGACTCGCCGTTCTTGACAATATGGATTTTCACGTGTTGTAACCTCCCAAACGTTCATCATCCTCTATCTTTCAGGACACTTGCCCCAGGATCAATTACTACATCCTATGCAGATGATGGGCGTTTGACATCCCTTCATGCAAAAAAATCCTCCCCGGCGTTCAGGGAGGAGTTGTCCGCAACTCAGATATGCATCTATTCGTACACCTTGACGCCGTCCTGCGTCACGATCTCGCGGAAATGCTTGAGCAGATTCAGCGTCATCGGACCGGCTTGTCCGGAACCGATAATGCGGCCGTCAACTTCACGCACCGCAATGACTTCGGCAGCGGTTCCCGTAAAGAACACTTCATCCGCGACATACACGTCATGGAGAGTGAACGGTTCTTCCTTGAGCGTGTAGCCCAGCTTGCCGCACAATTCCATAATGGCCGCCCGCGTAATGCCTTCCAGCGCCCCCAAGTAGCATGGAGGGGTGTAGACAACGCCTTTTTTGATAATAAAAATGTTATCGCTGGAGCCTTCGGCGACATAACCCTGGGCATTCAACATAATCGCTTCTCCGACATCGGCCAGATTCGCCTGGATTTTGACGAGAATATTGTTCAAATAGTTGAGCGACTTAATCTTCGGATTCAAAGCGTCCGGGATATTGCGGCGTTGGGACACCGAGACGGTACGCAGCCCGTTCCGGTAAGCTTCCTCCGGATAAATGGCGAGCTGCTCGACAATAATAATGACACTCGCCTTCGGACACCGGCGCGGATCGAGGCCAAGATTGCCGGCTCCGCGGGAGACGATGAGCCGGATATAGCCGTCGCGCAGCTCATTCCGCCGAATGGTCTCCACCATCGCAGCCTGCATTTCCTCCAGCGTCAGCGGAATGTCCAGCATGATCGATTTCGCCGAGTCATACAGCCGTTCCAGATGCTCACGGCATTTAAATATATTGCCGCCGTAGACGCGAATGCCTTCAAATATCCCGTCCCCGTATAAAAAACCGTGATCATATACTGAAATCGTTGCATTTTCTTTGGTGACATATTGTCCGTTCAAGTATATCCATTGCGACATGGCAAAAGCACCTCCGTATATTGGGCCTACTTGTGTACAGCTTGTTCAAAAGCATAGGTTGGATAAGATCCGAGGATTCGCACCTGGCACCCGATCGCTTCAATTTCCGCAAGCGCGGAAGGGAGCAGGACCGTGTTAAGCCCCATTTCCACGTCAATATAGAAGTAATAGTTGCCCAGCCGGCGCTTCGTCGGACGCGATTCGATCCGCGACAAGTTGATGCGCCGCCACGCAAAGGCGGACAGCACCTGATGCAGCGCGCCCGGGTAATCCTCGGGCAGCATGACCAGAATCGTCGTCTTCAGCTTGCCGGAACGCTCCAGGTTCAGCGGCTCCTTGCCGACAAGGACGAACCGCGTATAGTTATTGTTATGATCCGTAACTTCCGGCGCCAGTACATCAAGACCATGGGTACGCGCCCCCAAAGCGGTACCAATCGCCACCCAACCGCGGCCGGGATGCTGCTTGACCTTATGAACGGCTTCGGCGGTGCTGCCCGTATGCTCCAGCTCGGCATGCGGCAGATAGGTCCGGATGAAGTTCATGCATTGCGCCATTGCGACCGGGTGAGACATCACCTTAACGACCCGGGACCAATCGCCATCGATTTCCGCGCGGCTTCCGATAATATTTTGGATCGACGGATAGACCCATTCCGCTTGGAACGGGATATCCACCTCATGGACAATCCAATCCATATGCAGATTCACCGAGCCCTCGATCGTATTCTCGATCGGAATGACGCTGTAATCCGTCTTGCCTTGAACCGTGGACTGGAACACATCCGATATCAAAGCATAATGATCAAACTGATGCTGCTCCCCGACGAGATGGACCGCGGCCTCATGCGACACGGAACCTTCAGGCAAAAGCGCAATTCTAGCCATAATGAGTTAACTCCTTCTATCGTGATAAGCCTGCACTGTCGCACGCTCGGCGACGACCGCCGCCATATCGTCCCATACTCCGCAGAGCACGGCTCCTTCCCGGCTTATGCCGATCGGCATAACCAGGGATTCGACCCCTTGATCGCGAAGCGCTTGCTTCATATACGCTTGCAAGGGATCGTGCTCCTCCCGGTTGTCCACGAAGGCGAGAAGCGTCGGCCCCGCCCCGCTTAGCGCCACGCCAAGCGCTCCGTGCCGCACCGCCTCGTCCAAAATGCCCGGCATGCCCGGAATCAGCGATGCCCGGTACGGCTGATGAAGCCGGTCGCGCATCGCTTCCGCCAGCAGCTCCGTGCGTCCGCTTGCCAAGGCAGCGACGAGAACGGAGGAGCGGCTGATATTGTAGACCGCATCCGCCATGCCGATGCGCTCCGGCAGCACATGCCGCGCCTTCTTCGTCTCGAGCTCGAACTGCGGAACGGCCACGACCGTTCCGAGACCGGCCGGCGGCTCGAGCCGAATATGGCGAGCCTGCTCGCCATCCCACATGGCCGCGATAATTCCGCCGTACAGAGAAGCCCCCACATTGTCCGGATGGCGCTCGATGGCCGTCGCCATGTCGAACAGCCGTTGATCCGTCATCGGCTGCCCGATGAGCCAATTCGCGGCAGCCAGCCCGCCGATCAGGGCAGAAGCGCTGCTTCCAAGCCCGCGCGTCAGCGGAATCTCGCTGTAGACATCCATGGCGAGCGGACGCTCCTCTGCTCCCGCTTCCCGGAACAGCGCTTGAGCCGTCCGGTAGATCAGATTGCGCTCATCGCGGGGAAGACCGTGAAGCTCGGATCCGTGAAGGCGAATCTGCATCTGCTCCGCCGGCTTCATCGCGACCCACAAATGGAGTTCGAGCGCCATGCCGAGCGTATCGAACCCGGGGCCAAGATTGGCCGTGCTGGCAGGCACGCGTACGAGCACGCCCTCTTCCTTCCACATTATTGTCCACCCTCCAGCTCGCGAATCGCCGTCATGACCGCTTCCTCCGTGTCCGGTACGACGAGCGGCTCCTTCGCCGCCGTCTGGATGGCGATGTTCGGATCCTTGAGCCCATGTCCGGTCAGCACGCATACGACCGATTCTCCGCCGTTGAAGTAACCTTCCCGGTGCAGCTTCAGCACGCCGGCCACCGAGGCAGCCGAGGCCGGCTCGGCGAAGACGCCTTCTCTCGCCGCCAGAAGCTGATACGCTTCGATAATTTGATCGTCGGTCACGTAATTGATCTGGCCGCCGGATTGCTCGGCCGCCTCGACAGCGGTCTTCCAGCTAGCCGGATTCCCGATGCGGATGGCCGTCGCCAATGTTTCCGGGTTCGGAATCGGCTCGCCCTTCACAATCGCCATGGCGCCTTCCGCTTCGAAGCCGACCATCCTCGGCAGCCGATCCGTATGGCCTGCCGCATGATATTCCTTAAACCCTTTCCAGTAAGCGGAAATATTGCCCGCATTTCCGACCGGAATGGCGAGCACGTCCGGAGCGGCCCCCAATTGATCGCACACCTCGAAGGCCGCTGTCTTCTGTCCCTCGATCCGGTATGGGTTGACCGAATTGACGAGCGTAATCGGATGCTTCGCCGTAATCTCGCGCACGATCTCCAGCGCCCGGTCGAAATTGCCCTCGATGGCAATCACTTTCGCCCCGTAAATCATCGCTTGAGCCAGCTTGCCAAGCGCAATGTTATTGTTCGGGATCAGCACGATGCAGTTCAATCCTCCCCGGGCGGCATAGGCCGCCGCGGCCGCGGACGTGTTGCCGGTCGAGGCGCACATAATCGTGCGGCTCCCTTCTTCCATCGCCTTCGCTACGGCCATGACCATCCCGCGATCCTTGAAGGATCCGGTCGGATTCAAGCCTTCATATTTCAAATACATATCCAGCCCGAGCTCTTCCGACAGGCGCTCCGCCCGAATGAGCGGCGTATTGCCTTCCTGCAGCGTCAGCATGGGCGTATTTTCGTTAACCGGCAAATAGCGCTTGTAGGTCTCCAGCAATCCCATATATCTCATTTCTTGTTTCCCCTCTTTGCGTATGGATTCAACCGATTCATGCGGAGCCGCTCGATCAACCTTCGACCCGATAAGCGCTCTTAATCGACTTGATAACAGACAGATGTTCGAAATGTTCAAATACCTTATTCATGCTCGCCCGGCTGGCATAATGCGTAATAATGATAATTTCCGCATCCGGGTTGTTCGGATTTGGCTGCTGCACGACCGAATCGAGGCTCACATCATACTCGGCGAACACTTGCGTAATTTGCGCCAGCACTCCTGCCTTGTCTTCGACGTGCAGCAGGATGAAGTTTTTATAAGCAATCTGTTCGTCGGATTTAAGCTTCTTCTCCTTGTATGGAGTCAGGGCGCGCTGTCCGTTGACGCCCAGCTTCATGTTCTTGATGACCGCGACCAGATCCGCCACGATCGAGGTGGCCGTCGGCATCTCGCCGGCGCCCGGACCATAGAACATCGTCTCGCCTACGGCTTCCCCATACACATAGACCGCATTGAACACGCCGTTCACCGCTGCGAGCGGATGCGCCGTGCTGACCATGGTCGGCTGCACGACGACGCTAATCTGATCATCCTGCCGTTCAGCGATGCCCAGCAGCTTCATTTCATAGCCCAATTTTTTGGCAAAAGCGATATCTTCCTTCTTGATCCGGGAGATGCCGCGCACTTCCACGTCTTCCAGAGAGACGTCCGCATGGAAGCCTAGCGTCGCGAGAATCGCCATCTTGCGCGCCGCGTCCAGCCCTTCCACATCCGAGGTCGGATCCGCTTCGGCATAGCCGAGCTGCTGCGCTTCCTGCAGCACCTCTTCATAGCCGGCCCCTTCCTGGCTCATCTTCGATAAAATATAATTGGTCGTCCCGTTGACGATCCCCATAATCTTCGTAATCCGGTCGGAAGAGAAGCCTTCCATCAGCGTGCGAATGATTGGAATGCCGCCGGCGACGCTCGCCTCGTAGAACACATCGCAGCGCTTCTCCTTCGCCTTCGCCTTGATCTCCCGCCCGTGGAGCGCGATCAGATCTTTATTCGCGGTCACGACATGCTTGCCGCGATCCAACGCCTCCATAATGTACGCCTTGGTCGGCTCGATGCCGCCCATCACCTCGACAACGACGTCGATCTCCGGATCGTCGATAATATCCCGCGCATCTTCCGTAAGCAAATGATCCGGCACATGAATGCTGCGGGACTTGCTCATATCTTTGACGAGCACCTTCCCGATCCGAATCGGCGATCCGACCTGGCTCGCCAGATCCTCCTGATAGGCTTCAACAATGCGAACGACACCCGTGCCTACGGTGCCCAGCCCCAAAAGTCCTACTTTGATTGGCTTCATCTCGTTCCTCCCCTTCGCATCACGCAATCTGTCTATGTGTATTGAAAAAGAAATATTATGTCCAGTGGCCACCCGCTCATGTCCCGCGTTCATGGCCTGCGCCGGCAAGCGGCCCGTCTCATCCTTGCCCGATAACCTGTACCCGCTTCACGCCCGAAATGTCGCGCAACGTCTCAAGCATCATGCCGAACGGTTCGGCAATCAGGGATGTCTCCACCGAGAGAACCACATTCGCCATCCCCTGCAGCGGAATCGTCTGGTGGATCGTGAGCACGTTGCCCTCGAAAGCGGCCACCGAGCTGAGCACCTTCGAGAGGATGCCCGATCGGTGCTCCAAATCCAGCGAAATCGTCACGATGCGCTCCCGCTCCAGTTGGTTCAGCGGAAAAATGCCGTCTTTATACTTATAGAACGCGCTGCGGCTTAGCTCGACCCGCTCCGCAGCCTCGTGAACGGTCTTGACCTCTCCGGCGGCGAGCAGCTGCTTCGCCCGTACCGTCTTGACCACCGCATCCGGTAAAATATCTTCCCGTACCAAGTAGTATCGCTCTGCCATGTGCAGTCCTCCGTAAAAAGACTTTTGTTTTCTTATAGAGGACATTATAGCGGATTCGTATGCGGATTGGCAATAGGAGAAGAGTCAACAATTAAAATTGGATTCATTATACACGAATTGTACGATAATCAAATGCCTTTTTCCTTCGTTTTAACTTTGTTTTTTCCCGAATCACAGAAAAGCCCCATCCGGCCAATTGCGGGATGAGGCTCATGCTCTTCTGTATGATAATTTTCAAGTGACATGTTATGTAAGGAAGATCAATATCCATAGACTTGATATTGCCGTGGAATATTTTTTACGGGTTATTCTATCCGCAAGCGTCGGGAAGTAAATTGCCTATTTTTACCTTGTTTCCGCTTACAACCATATTCAACCGCAGGTATAGGGGCCTATCGATTGCCTTTCCTGCAGCTGAATCGGAACCAGCATCCGCCGCTCCTCCGGCTTCCGCCGTTCGACCGCATCAATGACGGCTTGCGCTGCCCGGCGTCCAATCTCGTACTTATTTTGCAGCACGGTCGCGAGGGGAACATCGCAATGCCGCGACGCTTCCTCGTCGTCGAAGCCGACGATCGACACCTGCTCCGGCACCTGGATATTCGATGCCAAGCAAGCTCTCAGCAGATCGAGCGCCAGTTCGTCATGCTCGGCTTGAATTGCCGTCGCTTTTTTGGCCAAGAGCTTCTGAATCATCTCCGCGTAGAAGGCCTCCTTGTTATCCGCGTTCACCTGCCGGTAGAAATCGGTGATGACCAACTCGGCGACGCTTGGAAGGCCTCCGTCCTTAAGCGCCTGGCAGTAGCCGAAGTAACGATCGCGAACCGAACTCCGGTACTCGATGCCGATGCTTGACACGAAGGCGATGCGCCGATGGCCCAGCTGGATTAACTTGTGGGCCGCCATATATCCGCCGCGGAAATTATCGGAGCATACGCTCGGAACCCGGATGCTGTCGTAATATTGGTCCATCGTCACAAGCGGATATTGGTCGAGATAGAGCAGATTAAGCATCTCCATGTTATGGATAGAGCTAATCGGGTACAATATGATGCCCGAGAATCCATCCTTCGGAAGGCGTGTCAGCAATTCCTTTTCCTTCTCGGGACTCCAGTCTGTACAATGAATGCTCAAATAGTAGCCTTGGCTCTCCGAATATTCCGTCGCTCCCCTTATATAATCCAAATGACCGTTCGCCGCCATATAGGGCAGTATAAGCGAAATGATTCGCTGCCGCGCTCCCGATGTGCCGCCAAGCAGTCCTTCCTTGTCCCCGGCACGCTCTTTGACGAAGCTGCCGCTTCCCCGCTTGCGGTAAATATACCCGCTCCGTTCCAGCTCAAGCAGGGCGCGCTTGGATGTAATGCGGCTCACCCCGAACTGAGCGGCCAGCTCCATTTCCGTCGGAATCTGCTGATCGGCAATATATCTCCCCACTTCTATTTTCCGCTTTATATCGTCTATGATAAGAGCGTATAACGGTTTTTTTCCCGGTTCCACAGTTGTTCACTTCTCCGCTTCTACTGGATTGTATATGCGATAAAGCTGCTGCTAGCATCATATTAAAGGATATCATGCCAAGCAGCAAGCCAAGGCAGCCCCTATTTGCGCAGCCTTTCAGCGGTCAACGATCGGTTAACGATCACATTCGCCAACCGTAACTTTTTCCCAATTTGAACGTATATGCCTATAAACCTAACGCTGCTCTTCCGGCATCCTTGGCCGGGATGAATGATGACTAAGGAAGGTGGATATCGATGCATCACCAAAAATTGGGCTCCTACCGGATCTCGGCTATCGGCTTCGGCGGAGCTCCGCTTTCCGTGCCGGGAAGGCCGGATCAGGAACAGGCCATGAGCACGATTAAAGAGGCCTGGGAGAACGGCATCACTTTTTTCGATACGGCAGATACCTACAGCTTGAATGAGCATGATCTCGGTCATAATGAGCAGTTGTTCGCGGACACGCTCCCGCCGGCTCCCGGGTGCATCATCGCCACCAAGTCCGGGCTGGCGCGCCCGGACGGCGCCTGGATCCGGAGCGGACATCCGCGATCGCTGCGCGCCGCCTGCGAACGCAGCCTCCTCCTGCTGCGGAGAGACGCGCATCCTCTGTATTACTTGCATGCCCCGGATCCGGACGTTCCGTTCGAGGAATCGTTCGGGGAGTTGAGCCGGCTGCAGGAGGAAGGCAAAATCGAGCATCTGGGCCTGTCCAATGTCTCGGTGGCCGAATGCGAGGCGGCCCTGCACATCGCCAGCGTAGCGGCAATTCAGAATCGTTACCACTTGTTCGACCGAAGCTCCTCGGACGTGCTTGCCTTCTGCGAATCGCGCCGGATTCTGTTCGTCGCTTACAGTCCGTTCGGAGGCCCGGGGCAATCGTCCAGATTGCAGCAGGACCCGCTGCTGCAGGAGCTGGCCAGCGCCTATGAAGCGAGCCCATACCAGATCGTGCTGGCATGGTTGCTCTCCCGCTCCCCGCAGTTGCTTCCGATTCCGGGAGCGACCCGGCCGCAATCGATCCGCGACAGCGCTCAGGCGGTCCGGCTTCGCCTGGCTTCGGAAGATCTCGCGAAGCTGGATGCGCATGGCACCCCTTCCCCGGGGCAGGGACGATAGCGAAAAGACCGCATGCCTGCATCAAGGCCTGCGGTCTTCCTTATATCCTCAATAGTAGCTGCTGCCTTCGACGAATTCGAACTCGAAGTCGCCGATCCGGATGATGGTGCCGTCCTCTGCGCCGCGCTTGCGCAGCTCTTCATCCACTCCCATGCGGCGAAGCGTGCGCGCGAACCGCAGAATCGCGTCATGCGAGGTCATCTGCATCCGCTTCAACATGCCTTCAATCGCCTCGCTCTCGACGACGAACGCGTCATTCTCCCGCCGGATCGTGAAGGAAGGCTTCTCCTCTTTCTTCTTATAGCGGTAGATTTTGCGCTCCTCGACGTCGGCGACCTCTTCGACATGCGTCTCCGGAAGACGTTCCAGCATATCCATAGCCTTGTAGAGCAGCTCCTGGATTCCCTGCTTCGTCAAGGAGGAGATCGGCATAATCTCAACCTCCTCGCCCTTCAGGCCCCGCACCTGCTCGCGGAACGCTTCCAGGTTCTCTTCCGCCTGAGGCATGTCCATTTTATTCGCGGCCACGATCTGCGGGCGTTCCGCCAGCTTCTCGTTGTATTGTTTCAGCTCATCGTTAATTTTGACCCAATCGTCGAACGGATCGCGCCCTTCGGTTCCCGCCATGTCCACGACGTGGATAATAATCCGGGTACGTTCGATATGGCGGAGAAATTCATGTCCCAATCCGACTCCTTCGCTGGCGCCCTCGATCAGGCCCGGCAGGTCCGCCATCACGAAGCTTCGCCCGTCCCCGATGTCCACGACCCCCAGATTCGGGGTAATCGTCGTGAAATGATAGGCGCCGATCTTCGGCTTCGCCCCCGACACGACGGACAGAAGCGTCGATTTGCCGACGCTAGGGAATCCGACCAGGCCGACATCCGCCATCACCTTAAGTTCCAGCACGACCCAGCGCTCCTGACCTTCTTCCCCATGCTCCGCCAGCTCCGGCGCCGGATTCGCCGGGGTGGCGAAGCGCATATTTCCTCTGCCTCCGCGTCCGCCCTTGGCGACGACAACCTCTTGCCCGTGGCGGGTCAGATCGGCGATAACCTCTTGGGTGTCATCATCGATAACGACCGTTCCCGGCGGAACCCGCACAATCATATGCTCCGCATTGGCGCCATGCTGGCTCTTGTTCCGCCCCTTCTCCCCGCGGCTGGCCTTAAAGTGCTTCTGGTAGCGGAAATCAACCAGTGTGCGCAAACCTTCGTCAACGCGAAAAATGACGTCCCCGCCATTTCCGCCGTCGCCGCCGGCCGGTCCGCCCATCGCGACATACTTCTCCCGGCGGAACGCGACGAGACCGTCGCCTCCATCGCCGCCTTTTACGTATATTTTCGTCTTATCTACAAACATGCTGTCACCCCATTATGCGTTGCAAGGCACGACAATGCGGTAGGCTTCGTGCTCTTCGTTCTGCTGCGCTGACGATCGCTCCAGCCGCAGGCCGCCTACAGACGCGATATGCTTCAATTTGGATTCCACTTCATCCGGATTCGATAAGATGCCCTCGTATTGATAGCAAATGACGAGCCGGCCGTCCTCCTTGGCAAATTCGACGCTTAGCGGATTCATCCCGTCATTCGGGGCCTTCGCCGCAAAGCGAAACGCTTGAACGGAAGCCATAACCGACTCGGACAGCTTGCACGGATCGACGGACAAATCCATCCGGTTCAATTCAATCGGTTCCGGTATCTCGATCCGGAGCGGCATCATGCTGCCGGACAGCCGCTGCTGCATCAGGAACATCACCAGCTCCGGCACGCCGAGCTTGGCAATCCGGCTTTCCTCCGCCATTCGCTCTTTTATAGTCTCTACACATTCCGGCAATTTATCGAACTTCTTCAATCGAACATAACCGTACACCAATTGCAGATCATTCATCCAGTCATGGCGCTGATGGTTCATCAGCTGGAGGGCAGACGTCGCCAGAGAACGCTCCACACGCTCCCGCCGCACCCGCTCTTCCCGGTATAACAAGAACCCGCAGAGGCTCAACATCACCGCCATGACGAGAATTAGCACGAATCTCCAAGTGAATGATAAAGGCCATCCAATGACAGTGACGGCGCATGCAGCCGCTGCCGCGATGCAGCCTCCCAGCTTCAATCGCAAACTATTCATATTCCGGCTCCCCGCTCATCATTCCGTTCTTCCATTTATGTACAGACTCCCCAATCTTCAGTATATCATGCGCAAGGGAGGGCGTCCAAGAAAAATGAGCCGCAGCCGGTTAAAAAAAACCCTCGGCACTAGCCGAGGGTTTCTTCTATCGTCTTAGTTCTCCACAGCTGCTGCAACAGGTGCAGCTTCCACCGGGTAGACGCTCACTTTTTTACGGTCGCGACCCCATCGTTCGAACTTCACGACGCCTTCCACTTTTGCGAACAGCGTGTCATCTTTGCCGATGCCCACGTTGTTGCCTGGATGGACCTTCGTGCCGCGTTGGCGGACCAAGATGCTGCCGGCTGTAACCACTTGGCCGTCTGCGCGCTTCACGCCAAGACGCTTGGAAATACTGTCACGGCCGTTCTTCGTGGAGCCTACGCCCTTCTTGGATGCGAACAACTGAAGATTCAGTTTCAACATGTTGTCTACCTCCTTTATGTTGTCATTAGTTCTTCTATTTGAAGATACGATTCGTATGAAGCTTCGATACTTTGCAACCCAATGATCATCGATTCCAGCAGCAACTGAACCTGCGCTTCGATGTCCTTCCGCTCGATGAACGGAACCGTTCCGCTCAAAAAGCCGTCCTTCATCTCGCACTCCAGTTCGACGCCAGTCAGAACCTCAATGGCATTGGCTGCGCCCACCGACACGGCCGAGACACCCGCACATACGATGTCTTCCCCATGGGGAGCATAATCCGCGTGGCCCTCAATCGAGAAGCCCGCGATAGATCGATCCGGCTTCCGCCTAATTGTAACGCGAATCATCCGGCACCTCTTACGCCTGAATGTTCTCGATCGTTACTTTTGTGTACGGTTGGCGATGACCTTGCTTGCGACGGTAGTTCTTTTTCGCTTTGTACTTGTACACGACAATTTTCGCGCCTTTTCCATGCTTCTCTACCTTCGCCGTTACCGCAGCGCCGGATACAACCGGTGTGCCTGTAACGAGGCCGCCGTCCTTCGATACCGCCAATACGCGATCGAATGTTACGCTCTCGCCTTCAGCAGCGTTCAGCTTCTCGATGTACAATACATCGCCCGCTTGAACTTTGTACTGCTTGCCGCCAGTTTCGATAATTGCATACATTGTGTTGCACCTCCTCATGTCTCAGACTCGCCTGAATCAGGTGATGATGCTGCTTCCAGCCTCATGCTTGGAACCTGTCCGGAGCGGTTACAGCATGTGTAAGCAACTTCACTAGACACATACTTATAGATTGTAGCACAATTAATTACAAAATACAACCTTTCGGGTGTCATTAACGGCTGGGAATTTGTGCAGGCTCCCATCCGCTTCCCCCGCAAGAGGAACATGGCTGAAGGAACTGGTTCATCACCTGCTCCCGCACTTTTTTGCGGGTCAGCTCCAGCAGGCCAAGCTTCGTCCAGCCGACGACAAGACATTTCGTCCTGTCTTTCCTCATCATCGCCTCCAGCCGTTCGACCACGTGCTGCCGATGCTCTTCCGTATCCATGTCGATGAAATCGACAATGATGATGCCTCCGATATCCCGCAGACGGATGAGACGCGCGATTTCCTCCGCAGCTTCCATATTCGTAGTATACACGGTCTCTTCGAGATGGCTTGTCCCCGTATATTTCCCCGTGTTCACATCGACAACGGTTAAAGCTTCCGTCTGGTCCCATACCAAATAGCCGCCGCTTTCCAGCCAGGTTTTGCGCTGGAACGCCTTGTCCAGCTGTTCCTGGACATGATAGCGCCGGAACAACGGCTCCGCTTCCCTATACGTATGAATCCGGTTCTCCAAATCAGGGGCCACCGATCGAACGAACGTATGTAACCGCTCGGCTTGGCGGACGTTGTCAATCAGCAGTTGATCGACATCCCGCGAGAAGGCGTCCCGCACCAGCCGCTCCACCATGTTCAGATCATGGTGCAGCAAGGCAGGCGCTTCCGCTTGCGCCGAACGAAGCGTAATTCGCTCCCACAGCTCGCGAAGCGTCTCGATATCGCCTTGCAGCGTCTCTCGCGACTCTCCCTCCGCCACGGTGCGGATAATCATGCCTTCCTCGTTCTCGCGCAGCTCTTCGGCAAGCTGCTTCAGGCGGGTTCGTTCCGCTTCCTGCTCAATCTTCTTGGATACTCCGATATAATCGGCGTTAGGCATATAGACCGAATAGCGGCCTGGCAGCGAGTAATGGGTCGTCACACGGGCGCCCTTGCCTCCCAGCGCCTCCTTCATCACTTGGACAATAAGCTCCTGTCCAACACGAAGCAAGCTGGTTATCGGAGGCTTCTGCTTCGGCTGCTTCTCCAAATGCGGGTGCAAACAATCATCAACATACAGAAATGCGTTCTTCTTCTGACCGATGTCCACAAATGCAGCCTGCATTCCCGGAAGAACATTCACTACGCGGCCCTTGTAAAAGCTTCCGACCGACGTAGTTCCCGTAGCCTGTTCGACTGCATATTCGACGAGCCGACCATGTTCCAACAATGCCATTTGCGTGACTTGTTCCTCGCAGTGAACAATCATTTGTTTCATGGTATCACCTCTGTTACAGCGCGTCATCTTCCATTGTAACATGAAGCGGGAGGCACTGAACATACCAAACCGGTATGCTTTCCGATCAAAATAATAGAAAAACGGAGGCGGCAGCCGGTCCGATGCGCCAGCCGCTCACTTGCGCTGTCCCCCGGGCTCGTCAAAATAGGCATCAATCGCCCGCTGCTCGGGAATGATGTGCTTAATTGCGCCTTCCGGGTCCATGACATAAATAAAATGATACTCGTCCCGGCGAATCAAGCGCAGCAGCCCGGATAGCGGCCAGCCGTTCTCCGCCACGATCGGCCGGCCAAGACAGCCGCTCCGTTCCCATTTGCGAAGCCGGGCGGGACGGGACATCAGGAAGCGCAGAAAACGGTAAGGCACGTTCTTCCACTCCTCCCAATTGGACCACAAGAGGAAGATTCCCAGCACAAGCAGGTTCAGATTCACTTTTCCGCCCGTGAACACCGGAATGAGGCTGTACGCCGCAATCGCAGCGCTGACCGCCATGCTCACTCTGGCCCCGATAAGCAGCGTCTTGTAATAACTGAACCACAGCGATGCGGCCGCTTGCAGCATACGTCCGCCATCGAGGGGCAGCACCGGAAGCAGATTGAACAATCCGATGAACGCATTCGCCCGAATGAAATCGTCCGTCCAGGCGCTCCCCCACCACCCCCACTGCTCGAACAACAGGGCAAGTCCGATCATGATCCCGTTCTGGAGCGGTCCTGCGGCCATGACCAGCCACTCCTGCCAGGCCGGAGCCAGACTTCCGTCTTCCGTCTCCGCCACCCCGCCGAAGGGCAGCAGCTTCACTTCCGAGATCGTCCATCCGAACATGCGCGCCACAGTGACATGACCCATTTCATGCACAATCACGATAACGAACAGAGTCAGCAGCTCCAAAATATATCCCGTCACGGCCGCCATGGCCAACAGGAGGATAAACAAAGGATGCAGTGTATAAACGGTTCCTCCCCATTTAATCAAAAGCGATCACATCCGTCGGATCAATGTATTCCCCGTCCCGCAAGAGAGCGAAATAAAGCGCCGCCGCGCGATCTCCCTCCGGGCTCCCCAACGTGCCCACAGCCTCCCCCTCTTCCAGCCAATCGTTCACTTTCACTTCGCTGGCGGCGAGACCGCCGTATATGCTGACCACGCCCGAAGCATGCTGAACCGTAATCTGGATATCATCCTCAGCCCGGCGGTTTACTTCCGTTACCCTTCCCGTCGCCACGCTCACCACCTCGGCAGAACCCTCGGTTCCGGTCTCGGCAGCAATCCGGATCCCGTTGCGGTTCATATCGAACGGCTGCAGCACCGTCCCTTTGACGGGGGGATGCAGCGACAGTCCCCCTTGAACCGATGCCGTATCATTCCGCTTCCCTTGGAACAGCGGGATAAAAGAGGGCGAGCCGGAGAAGGTTCGTTCATACCAGGCCGCTATTGGGCGCATATCCATTTCCTCGGTCAAGCTCCGTCCGATCCATTGCCGCGCCGGCTCATTCCAATCCGCAGGGAAGCGGAAAATCGCGAACGCAGCCGCGAACAACAGGACGGACAGAACCATTCGCGTGCGAAAAGATCGCCAGAATCCGCCGTTTCGTTCCTGCTCCCATCCGTAGCGTTCATGCCATTGCCGCCGCGACGCCTTCCACATCCGTTCCGGATCGGTCGAATCGGCGAGAAGCTCCAGCTCGCTCAAGCGAAGCGAAGGATGAACCTCCAACTCGTCGCTCTCGGCGGGAATCTCGACCACCTTAGGTCCAGCCGTCTGGGCGGGTCGAGTACTCGGCGGCTCCTGCACCGGGTGATGGACGGGCAGTAAGGACGTTCCGGCATTATGCCGTCGTTCCTCCTCGGATGACCGCTGTTCCTGACTGATGATTTCCCGAATTCGTTCTTGCCGCCGACGGCGAATATCCTCGATCATGGCTCCCTCATCCCTTCCTTGATCTCCTCTTGCATGATATTTGCCTGGATACGTAATGTCCTCTGCTTTTACCGAAAATCAAGTCTTCACCCCTAATCAAACGAATCCTCTATTACCATGTGTATGACAAGCTCTCACCGGTTATGAACAAGCCCATCCTCTGCGGATTGTCCATGCTACTCCCCTTCATTGGAGTGCCGGCGAACACTTTACGCCTTTTTGTTCTTTGGGTTGGACGCAGACACTTGGCTGGCCTCATCTTTTTTAGGTTGTCTGCCGCCGGGCTTCTACACCTTTCGTGCCCGATTCCGTGCATACTCCGTGCATACATGGTGTTCCCGGTCTTTTGCACAGTCTCCCAAGCACTCAGGATTTGTCCTGTGATCCCCCATCGGCAAGCTTATGGTCAGTATCCCAAACGCTCAGGCGTGTCCTCTTCGAAGCACTCAGGGAGTCCTCTTCCAAGCTCTCAGGCTACTTGGTTCTATCCGCTAACCTTTATGTGAATATCCCAAGCATTCAGGACTTGCAGCAGCATCCCCAGTGACCTGCGGTAACACTCCCAAGGGCTCAGGCAAATGATGCCTTCAAATCTATCGCTTTCAATAATTAAATTGACAAATCCTCAATTGGGGAATTTATTTCAATTAAATCCCACCAAAATCGTTTACATGGAAACATATGTTTGGTAAAATTAAACAAGAACATGCGTTTGCATCATTTTAATTTAAGAGGAGGCTGCTGTCATGGATACCTGGAAGAACATTGGCACGTTAGAGGAGTTAATGGAGCATTTCCCTACAGAAGAATCTTGCGTTTCAGCCATATTTGCGTTGAAATGGCCTCACGGCTATCGTTGCCCGAAATGCCGGCATGTTCGCGCGTATTTTATCCGGACACGACGGCTGCCTCTGTATGAATGCCGCGACTGCGGGCATCAGACATCCTTGATCGCGGGCACGATCCTTGAGGGCAGCAGAACTTCCTTGCGGAAATGGATCGTTGCCATTTGGCTTGTCTCCAATCCAAAGGAAGGGATTAATGCGGTCAGACTTCGTTCGATTATCCATGTTACCTACAAGACGGCGTGGGCGATGCTCCATAAGATTCGTACCGCCATGAGCTGTGCCGATGAAGAGGAGCGGCTCGAACATCGTGTGCATGGCTTTATTGCCTTTAATGGCCCTCGTCTTTGTCCGAGTGTTGATCTCGCTCCGCGGGAGCAGCCGATTATTGTGGCGGCCTCGCTGGCTCCGAATGGGGCGGAACATCAGTATAAAATGAAGCAGGTTAACCGGCGTCACATGTCGGGCAAGCTGCTGCTTCCTTGCGGCCGCGACCGCTTTATCGCCGAACATGTCTCTGCTCCCGAATCCATGATATCCATAATCCGCCAGCGCTTTCGAGTCAAGCATAACAGTCCATTATATACAGTGTTCAGACAAGCACAACGATGGCTCTGCGAGACGTTTCGCGGGGTAAGCGGAAAGTATTTGCAGAATTATTTGGATGAATTTTGTTACCGTGAAAATGCCGTCGCTCGCCAAGCCGCTGGCTGGGGGTTCTTGGCCGCGGTATGCTGTGCCGATAACGGGGCCAGGCACCGGTACTTAACGAGATTCGCCGCCTCAAAATCTTACGCCCGTTCTCTTAGAGCTGCCTAAAAGAATCCAGGCAGAACCTGTACTTTTGCCGACTAGAATTAGCACGCACCATTCCCAGGCATTGAATGCAGACGTCCATTGCTTGGTAGAAAGTTTTCACTGAGTCATTAAGTCTCTCTCCGCTGCTCCTAACTTATCTCGCTCTTCGCCCATCATCTTTTTTAACCGATAGTTTACATCCCTATCATTCCTCGACCCATCATCCTGAATTAAGGGGATACTGCGTATGCTGAACCTCGGGGATAGCGAGCATAAGAATCCGAAAAGTCACCTACTCCCTTCGTTGCTCCTGATTCTTTGGGATAGTTCGCTTCATCTTAGGACATCTGTATGTACTTCGTGCTTAGAGGCATCTATATTTACTTCCTGTTTAGAGACATCTTTACTTCCTGCGCTATAGGGATACTGTTAATAAGGCAGCATGCAGTGCTGTGAAGGAACCTGAGCTTCAGGGAGACCATTCATAAAAAGCTTACGAACTTACTTCACTGCCTGAGTTTCGGGGATATCGTTCATAAGAGACAGAAAGGGACACTGTTCATACGAGACTAAAAGGGGCACTGTTCATACGAGACAGAAAGAGATACCGTTCATAAGAGACGGGCAAGGATATTGCCTATTAAGAGGCTGAACGGCAATTGGCCAGTAAGACCGAGGTTGTTCACCTTCTCCCGGGATCCGAACACTAGATGCTCCGTTCTCTTCTGCTCCTGATCAAAAAAGGCCTTACTGTCTACATCCTCCAAGCGGATGCAGACAGTAAAACCTCTCTTTTCCCACCTATTCTATCGACTTCAAGCTTCAATCTTCAATCTGATACTTCTCTTGATATATCCGTATGCTCATCACCAACCCGATGCAAAACATATTCAGCAACAAGGAAGTTCCGCCGTAGCTGATGAAGGGCAGCGTAATCCCCGTCACCGGCATCAGACCGATCATCATGCCGATATTTTCAAGAATCTGAAAGACGAACATGGATACGATGCCGATGATGATATAGGAGCCCCTCAAGTCAAAGCACTGGAAGGCGATGAGAATCATCCTGTATATCAGCAAGAAGTAGAGCAGCAGCAGGATCGATGAGCCTTGGAAGCCGAATTCCTCCCCGATGACGACGAAGATCGCGTCCGAGTACGTGTACGGAATGAAGCTTCTTCGCTTCAATTCCCCCTTCATATACCCGTCTCCGGACAACCCTCCGGAACCGATCGCGATCATGGCGTATTTGGATTGATGATTGGCATCCGACGATGCCAAGGACGGATTAATGAACGTATCGATGCGCGTGAACCAGTGCTGATGCTTGACGACATCGGTAAAAAACGCCTTGGTCTCTTCCCGGAATGTCGTGAAGGCGACATAGACCGACCCGGCCAGCAGAGAGACGGCCAGGAGACCAATCAGCACATGCCGCAGCTTAATCCCCCCGATCCAGAGCATGCCGATGAAAATCACAATATAGATGATGGCGTTGCCCAAATCCGGCTGGACAACGACGAGCGTGAACGGCACCAGCGTGACAAGCGCCACCGGCACCAAGTCTTTGGTGAACGTAAGCGGATCCCCGCCGCGCCGTCCCAGCAGCTGGGCCAAAGCGAAAATAAGCGCAATCTTGGCTATCTCCGCTGGCTGGAACGAGAACGCTCCAATATTGTACCAGCCGATTGCGCCGTTCAGATTGGAGCCGAAAAAGAAGATGCCGACGAGCAACAGGATCGTTACTCCCATCGTAATCGGCCATATTTTCAGCAGAATCCGGTAATCGAACAACGCGGTTGCGAACATGACGACAAAGCCGGCCGCAAAGAAAACAACCGTCTTCATCGCGGTATTGGCAAAGCTCGGATCTCCCCCGTGGGTCGCACTATAAATGACAAGCGGGCTGAAAACCGAAAACACAAGCAAAATTCCAACGATAACCCAATCGATCCGTTTTAGTTTGTTCAGCAATGCTCATCAACCCATCCCAAAAAACTTCTTCATCCGCGTCAGCACGCCCTTCTTCTGATCAAGCGGCATTAACGGGACCGTATCCCCCAGAATCCGCCGGGCGATATTGCGGTAAGCCACCGCGGCCCGGGAATCCGGGTTCATTACAGTCGGCTCCCCTGCATTCGCGGCCCGAATGACGAGCTCATCATCCGGCACGATTCCAAGAAGCTCGATATTCAGGACCTGCAAAATGTCGTCCAGATCGAGCATCTCTCCGCTCTTCACCATGCTGGAGCGGATCCGGTTCACGATCAGCTTCGGGGACCCGACATTCGCATTTTCCAACAAGCCGATAATGCGATCGGCATCGCGGACCGCCGCATTCTCCGGTGTCGTCACGACAATCGCGCGGTCCGCCCCGGCGATGGCGTTTTTGAAGCCCTGTTCGATGCCGGCAGGGCAATCGATAATAATATATTCATAATCCTTTTTCAATTCGAGAATAATATCCTTCACTTGCTCCGGCGAGACCGCATCCTTGTCTTTGGTCTGGGCGGCAGGCAGCATATACAATTCATCGAACCGCTTATCCTTGACAAGCGCTTGATTCAATCGGCAGCGGCCGTCGGCCACGTCGCAAATATCATAGATGATGCGATTTTCCAGCCCCATGACGACATCCAGGTTGCGCAAGCCGATATCGGTATCGACCATGCATACTTTTTTGCCGAGCAGAGCGAGCGCGGTCCCCAAATTCGCCGACGTCGTCGTCTTGCCGACGCCGCCTTTCCCCGAAGTGACGACGATAGCCTCTCCCATAGTTCCTCTACACTCCTTTGAACAAAGTAATGTCCTTGCGGACGCGATGAAGCTGCGAGATTTTGTCAATTTGCATCATGCCGTCATGGATATACGCAAATTCCATATGAGCCTGCGATACCCCCCATTCGTCCGGCGGGCGGCTGATGACATCCGCGATGCGCAGCTGCGTCGGCGCAAATAGCGAAGCGGCAATGACCGAGCCAGTCTCTCCGTCGACGCCGGCATGGGCTGTTCCCCGCAGGGCGCCGAATACGAATATGTCTCCGCTGCTAATGATCATTCCGCCCGGATTGACATCGCCAAGGAACAGCAGATGCCCGTCATGGCGGAGCACCTGCCCCGATCGGACCATTCCGGTCATCGAATGAACGCGGTACCCTTGCGCTTCCTTCTTGACATCGGCATCCGATTCCAGAGAACGGATGAGCAGATTCCCCCGCTGCCTCAAAATGTTGAGCATCTCTGTCTTTTGCTCATCGGCAGCGGTACGGGCTCCTAACTTGACATCGACATACACAAGCGGTCCGTCGAAAAAATGCGGTGTATGGTCAAGCTTGTCGCGCAACTCTTGCAACAAGTCTGTAAATTCGCACTGATCGTCAAGCAGGAACACGAGGCCGTCTTTCATGCCTTTAATCGTTACCAATGGCTTGGCCGTCATGAAATGTCCCTCCCCACGGTTATCTTTTTCGTGACGGATAAGAAAAGTTCCTGCAAAAAAGCCGTGAATCGTAAGAAAAACCTCTGTCGACGCCCCTCGAAGGGGAGCGATCGCCAATCGAGGCCGGGAACAAATTTCCTTTCCCGCCAGGCTACAGCCCCTGAAATGCGCAACAAAACAGCATCAGCCGCCTGGACGAAGTGCCCAAAGACGGCTGCTTAGTCTTGTTCATTTTCAGCGGTTCCCGACTGTAGATCGAACCATTTCCGCATCGGAACATAGATCGCAAGCGCAAACAGCAGCTGTACGAACAGACTCGGAATCAAATAGTCGAAAAGCGCAACTTCATACGTCATTTTGCTCAAATTAAACAGCGAATAGATAGCGAACAGTATCGTCTGGTACAAAAAGCTTCCCATGACCGCCGCCGCCATCATCGGTATGAGCGTGATGTTCCGTCCCGGAAAAAGAAGCCCCGCCAAATAGCCGAGCAGCCCCATGCTGAACGCATGCGGGCCAATCATATGCCCATAGTATACGATATCCTGCAAAAACCCGAACGCGAGTCCCATAATAAGCGCCGTATGACGATGCTGATAGACCCCGTGATAGAGCACTGCGATGAAGATGAACTGCGGAATAATGCGCCCCTGCCACATATCCGGAATGATGAGCGGAAGCAGCGTCCCCTCCAATATGAACAGCACGAACATAAAACCAATCATCCAATTCCGGTTCATCACTTATCCTCTTTCTTCGAGCCGTTCACTTCCGGATCGGGCGTGAAGACGATGAACAGCTCCCGCCAGTCGCGATAGGTGGCCGCCGGTTCGATGGTGGCGGTACGCGTCAGTCCAAGGTCTCCTTGCTGCAGGGAGACGACGGTGCCGATAATCAGCCCTCCCGGGAAGACCCCGCCGAAGCCGGAGGAAATAATCGTATCTCCCACCTTCACCTTGTCGTTCTCTTCTATCCGCGTCATCGTGAAGGTGCCGCTGCTGTGATCATACGATTCAATCATGCCGAAGGAATCGCTTTTGCCAAGCACGGTCGCCGAAATCGGGCGCGAATTCGGGTCCTTCTCATCCAGATTGGTCAGCAACTGAACGGTGGAGGAGAATTCGTACACGCGGCTGATCGTCCCCACTACGCCATCGACAGAGATGACAGGCATCCCTTGCCGGACGCCGTTGATCTCCCCAAGATTGAGATTCAGCGTCTGGTTGAACGGATCGGCTACGTTAATGGAGGATACTTGCGCAATCCGGTACTCATACGGCAGATTGAGCTGCTTCTGGCGCTCGGTGAACTTCAGCTCCTCCATCAGCCGCTCGTTCGTGGCCTGAACTTCGCTGTAATAAGCTTTGTCGCGTATGTAATGGGCCTCCACAATCTTAAGGCGCTCATTCTCTTCATGCAGTTCCTTCAAGGTCGCGATATCATGAAAAAAATTGGCTATATAGGACGCCGGCTTATACACCAGCTGCTGCACGAACGTTACCGTATCGTGCACGATTTTCTCCGGCCAAGACATCTTCAGCCGCCCGCCCAAGGTGAAGCCCATCAATGCGATAAACAAAATAAGTCCGAATAATAGAATGATTAACCGTTTGTTCCCCAACAGCTTAAACAGTCTCAACACCTTCTCATCGTAAAGCGGTACTCGTTCCTCCTCGAAATAGAGCCCGCGCCGAGGGAACGAACCAGCGCGGGGCCAATAGCTTGGTTATCGCTTGGAGCGAAGGCCGGAGCTTCCGCGTCCCTTGAACAAGTGAATATTGTCGAGCGCGCGCCCGGTGCCGATAGCGACGCAATCCAGCGGGTTCTCCGCCACGATGACCGGCATCCCGGTCTCGCGCGCCAGCAGCTTGTCGAGGTTGCGAAGCAGCGCTCCGCCGCCCGTGAGGACAATGCCCCGATCCATAATATCGGCTGCCAGCTCCGGCGGACATTTCTCCAGCGTCACCTTCACCGCCTCCACGATCGAGTTGATCGTATCCAGCAGCGCGTCGGTAATCTCATTCGAAGAAATAGAGAGCGTCTTAGGCAATCCGGTCAGCAGATCGCGTCCCCGGATCTCCATCGTCTCCACCTCGTCCAATTCCATCGCGGAGCCCAAATCCATCTTGAGCTGCTCCGCCGTGCGCTCCCCAATCATCATATTATATTGGCGCTTGATGTATTGAATGATCGCTTCATCCATCTCATCGCCGGCTACCCGGACGGAGCGGCAGGTAACAATCCCGCCAAGCGAGATGACGGCGACTTCCGTCGTACCGCCGCCGATATCGACAACCATGCTTCCCGTCGGCTCCCATACCGGCAGATCGGCCCCGATCGCTGCCGCGAACGGCTCCTCGATCGTGTAGGCGTCTCTGGCGCCCGCTTGCTTCGTCGCGTCTTCCACCGCGCGCTGCTCGACGGCCGTGATGCCCGACGGCACGCAGACCATCACATTCGGATGGCGCGGGAAGAGCGAACGCTGCTTCTGCGCTTGCCGGATGAAATATTTAATCATCGTGGAGGTCGTGTCGAAGTCGGCGATAACGCCGTCCTTCATTGGGCGGATAGCCCGAATATTGCCCGGCGTGCGGCCGATCATCTTCTTGGCGGCTTCACCGACCGCTTCGATCGTCTTCGTATCCGTACGGATAGCGACGACGGACGGCTCGCGTACGACGATTCCTTTGCCACGAATATATACCAATGTATTGGCTGTGCCCAAGTCAATTCCCAAGTCTTTTGTAAAGCCACCTAGCATGTTGTCAATCTCCTTTTTATAGCCTCAATCTCAATCATTATATTACATGAGTCCGCGTTCCTTCAAACTCACATATTGATTATCTCCGATGACCAAATGGTCCAGCAGGTCAATGCCGACAATCTCGCCCGCCTCGACGAGCCGCCTGGTGATGGACGCGTCTTCCGGGCTCGGCGTCGGATCGCCGCTCGGATGATTATGTGCGCAAATGATGGAAGCCGCGCCGTATTTCAAGGCGGCGCGATACACTTCGCGCGGATGAACGAGAGAGGCGTCTAATATGCCGATCGTAATCGTTTGTTGAGCAATAATCCGGTTTTTCGTATTCAAGAAAAGACAAACAAAATGCTCCTGCTGATAGTAACGCATCGATTCCATCAGCCATCCCGCAGCATCCTGCGGCCGCCGGATCGTAATCGCGTCACCGCTGCGTGATCGCGCCATCCGCCTGCCCAGCTCCAAGCCGGCCTTGAGCTGAATCGCCTTCGCCAAGCCGACTCCGCGAGTCTGCGTCAGCTCAGTCACCGACAGATCGGGCAGGTAACGTAAATGACCTGCCCGGTTCAAAATGCGCTGCGCCAGGACGACGGCCGATTCGTCCTTCGTCCCTGTCCGCAGCAAAATCGCCAACAATTCCGCATGGCTTAACGCTTCCGCCCCGTAATGCAGCATGCGCTCTCTCGGGCGCTCGCCATGGGGCAGATCGCGAAGAAGCGGGTGATGTTCCATGTCGCACAACCTCCTGAATATTGGATTGCGGCATTCCTGTCCCAAGCTTCTTGCCTGCCGGACTCCCGGCGTTCTATGGCACTCTGATTCCGAATGGCTCAAGCATTTCGGTCAGGAGCGATAACGGAAGACCTACTACATTGAAATAACAACCTTCGATTCGCTCGACTAGCGTGGCTCCGACGCCTTGTATGCCGTAGGAGCCAGCCTTGTAGTGCACGATGGTTCTTTTAAGCCGACAGTATCATTGACGAGTTCCCCGCCATAAAAGTTTGACGCCAAAGTAGAAACTAATGTTTTGATTACCGCCCCCGCTTTATAAGTAACGGTGGCTTTATAGCCGCCACCGTTACCATCAGGGTCATGATCCCCACCTTCGTACTGTAGCAATTTCTCAATATTGGCTTTCAAGTAAATTGTAGGTTCTCCGTCTTCGTTGACAATTATTTTATCAACTAACAAACTAAGATCCTTACGATCAAACATCTCTTTTCCAATAAGTTCATCAAGAACACTCAAAGCAGTAACTGAACCTTCCTGAAACCTTGAAGATTGCTTTTTAATTTCAGTTAAATCATCAATCTGCCTTTGAATATCTTTGATTAGCACACGCTTCTCCGCTTCAATTTCTGCATATGCTTCTGAGATAATTTCCTCATCTTCGGGGCTTCGAGCAACTTCATTTATCCTCTGCTTCATTGTTACTTTCAGTTCATCAGAAAGTTGCTTTAGACTTGAATTTAGCCTCTGGAGGGACTTATCTAGATTGTCGGTTCTCTTCACCTGATCTTTCAATTTACCATCAAAACCACTAATTGCATCGCTCAGTTTTTCTCTGAGGACAACAAGATGGGCTTTTATTGCAAGCAGCAATGTTCGATCTAAGATGTAATGTGTTGTACAAGCTATTTTACCTACTCTTCTATATGTCCCGCATATGTAGGACTTATGTTTACCTTCCTTATTAAGTGCAACAAAACCGCGTCCGCAATCGGCACAAACAAGAAAGCCAGTGAATAGGTTTACATGCTTATGTCCCGAACCTCTATAATGCATGGTGAGACGTTTTTCAGCGATCTCCTGTGCAAGTTCGAAATCCTCCACACTTACCAGAGGTTCGTGATTATTTGCAAACACATAGTGCTGAGACGGATCGACCCTCAGAATTTTCCCATTGATCTCAGCAAGCTTATATTTACCTTGTCGAAGTACTCCAATGTAAAAGTCATTTCTTACGATTCTTTGAACCATTCGCTGAACCCAAACATGCGTAACATCTTTTTTGTAAACTTTACCTTCAGCTTCTTTGTTTCTTTGGATGACCATTGATGGAGTAGGTACTTCGTTTTCAGTCAGATAAATACAAATTTTTCTGTAGCCGTCACCTTGTAAATACATTTCGAATATCTTCTTAACTACCCAAGCAGTCTCTTCATCAATAATTACTTTCTCTCGGTCAAGCGGATCTCTCTTGTAGCCGTAAGGAACTGCTGACAAATACTTGCCATCAATCATTTTTGTCTTGTTGTTATCTTTTATTTTGGTACTTATATCTTTGACATACCTCTCATTATACCACGTTTTAATTCCAAGTATCGAGTCATCATCAACAAATGAGTCGTAGCTATCACTTATTAGAATTACTCGAACACCTAGCCTTTTCATATCTTCGAGAAACAGCAATGTATAAGCATTATGCCGCCCGATTCGTGATATATCCTTTACCAAAAGTACTACTTGATACCCATTTTCAATTGCAAAATTAATATCTCCTAACATCCGATTAAAATCAGGTCTGTTGAATGAATATCCGCTGTAATTATCATCTTCGTACAAGTTCTTTTCAGGAATTTCTTTTCCAAATACCTCTTTTGCATGATTCGCAATAATCTTCTTTTGGGCAATAATTGTAGCATAGTTCTTTCTATCTTCATCGCGGCTAATACGCGTATAACCAATCAACAAACACTTATCTCCAGAATTTACAACCTTAAAATTAGTCATATTTGATACCCCACTTCTTATATTTTCATTGGATTTGGGTCATTGTACCTTGGTATCGAAAACTGGTTCAACATTGTTTTTGAGTGCGTTTTGAAGCACTACTTTTTCAAGACCAACAAGGACATCATCAGTCCCAGAAACGAATGTGATCAGTTTATAGGACTTGAATTTTCTGGTCTTGAGATCTTCCTTGAGTTCCAAAAATTCCGCCGAATCCTTATCCTGCTCAGTCATCCAGACATACACCAACTTATTTGCATTATCCATCTTCACTTTAATCAAGATAATGCACCTCCAATGACCCGCAACATTGACATTTTGGAATACCAGACCTTGGAGAGGAAGGACTTTGACTTGATAGACTTACTAATGATTACAGACATGTTTAACACTCCGTTTGCACGATATTTGGAGCGGTAACTCCATGCCTGCTTGTTAAGGACTCTTGAAAAATGTTCGTAAGTTTAAGTCAACTCCAATAAGATAACTTGTGATTGCCTATAATTCGAATATGGCTCGAAAGAAAAAAAACCAGTTCCCTAACTATTTCTAGTCAAGGGACTGGGGGTTTTGATAATTACATTAATAGTTGAGTCCAATTGGTATTCCATTCACTATCAACGGACATACTTCTTCAAAATTCTGCTTCTTTATAATGCCATTTTCATCGTGGATTACTTCAAAAGCTAATACCCCATCTATTGCATGGACAACAGAGAACTCTACTAATTCAAAGTTAGATGTAGAAGTAAGGTAAGTTGATATTATATCCCAGTTTGGTTTGCGAAAAATTTGACGTTCAAAAATTTGATAAACAATAAAACCCGCATCCTCAAGTTTTGTAATGGTTTCTAAATCAAAGCTAGAAAGATTCATTGTGAGGTCAGGAAAATACCCACAGATATCAGATTTTAGAATCTTACCCTCTCGAAAATTTTCAATTATCTTCTCATCATAACCGTTAATCTTCATAAGTCCTTTTGCAAGTTCAATCCCATAATTAATCTCATTAGTGCAAGGTTTTGAAGCAATGAGATTTTTGAATTCCAGTAATACTTTATCCGTCACTTCCGATTTCCTGCTTTTTTCCGTACCGAACCGATCAAATAGCAATTCTCTCATCATACTTACTCCTCCATTTTCATAGCGACATTGTAGAGACATATAGATCGGGAATTAATAATTAATCCCAAGCCCCTCGACATAATAATCACCATTGATTTTCTTCTCGCGAACTTTAATGCCTTGCTCGATGAGAACTCTGCTGAACATCTCCCAAAACTTTGTGGAGCCTATGGACTTTACATTGTCCAAGCCATTATTATCTGCCCATCTTGAAAAATCTCGCTTAAAGTCTGATCTTAAGGTCTGTTCACCTCCAGCCCAAAATACCCGCGCTTTGAAATACTCGGGGAGCGGGTTTTGACTGACCTTATAATCCTCTAATGCTTTTTCACACACTTTACTTTCGGTCAAATTAAAGTTGTTATCGATTAAACGAGCCAAGCCTTTCATTGCAAAATTCAGTATGCCTGGTAATTCTGTCAGCAGCTTATCGAGAAGTGACTTGTCCATGTAGCTTACCCCCTCAATAGGGGCTTCGCCTGCTCTCAACTCCCGATAGATTTTGTTGAATGGTATGATTTGAAGTCTTCTAAAATACCCGTTCGTTAAATCGTTGGAATCCATCATACTGTTCAGCAGAACAATCGTCTTAGCGAATAATCGTGTGTTGAAAGAAGCTTTGAATTTCTGCTCGACGTTTACTGCATCTCCACCAGTTAAGATTTTGAAGTTCTGAGTGTTGAATTTCCGATCAAATTCATTCTCAGTCGAAACATTCACCAGTTTTTCCGGCAAGTTTTGCATACCAAAACGACCACCGAGATCTTTCAACGAGACATTTGATACATTTTCTATTCCGATTAAGTAACGAATGATTTCTGATAGTACACTCTTACCATTTGATCCTGATCCAATAAAGAAGAACGCCTTTTGAATCTTTATGTCCGGTATGAAGCAGTAACCCATTATTTCCTGAACAAGCTTAATACGTTCCTCGTCACCTTCAAAGATGTCGAATAGGAATTCTTCAAACTTCGGACACGATGCAGTTTTGTTGTACTCAATCGGTATTTGTATGGTGGATAGAAACCTCGGATCATGATCAACAAAATCCATCGTGTAAAGATTCAACATTCCGTTGGCTAGATTTATAAATCCCTTATCGGGATTCATAGCATCAACATATGGTATTTCTCTTATCAACGCTTTGTAATACTCGCTCTCCCATTTCGGAAGCCAACCAGTAGAATGGGCTTCAAGTACGATGCCTCGGCAAATCGTCAATAAAATATTACGATTCATTTCAATGTAATACCCCTTATTACAATAAGAATAAATCTGCCCATTAAGTTGAACTAAGTGCATTCGGCTTAATACATATGAAACGAAAATATTTACGTTCATTTCTAAATCTTTCTTTCCATAAGTTATTCCCCGTTCCTTAAGAGCCAGCCGCTCATCGAGCTGTTCTACAATTGGTGAAAGACAGGATTTCATGACTTCAAGAGTTTGATATGATGCTGCCATTTTTAAGCACACCTTTCTCGGTTTGATTATCTATCTCTCCGAGACTCTTGAGCACTTTCCTAATTTTCGTCTCAACTCCTACATAATAAAAAAAAATGACCCCTATTATTTAGGATTAATAAAACAGTGTAGAACACCAAAGGTATTCTACACTGTAGTCAGGTTTTTATTTGGATGTTAAATGCAATTCCCTCATGCTTTGTGCTATCCGCTTCTTGCCTTCTTCTCTCTTTTTTAGTAGATGCTCCAGTAATGGACCATACTTATCTGCGTACTTCGGTATTACCTTCCATTCACCTTGAACTTTCTTGTCGATTGGGATGATCTTTTCAGTAATTGGAACAACATCTTCTCTATAACCTGATTTGTTCTTGGGCTTATTTCTCTTAAATTGAATCGATGGTGTGGGTAACTTGGCGTCTCCTTTTTCAAATGCTTTCAAATATAAGGAAACATAGCCACCTCTAGGATCATCATTAGCTTCAAAAAAACCAGCGTACTCATCCCTTAACATCAAGAACATAAACTCGTAATACGTAAGATCAAACTCTTCTTCCTTTTTTATACTCCGACTTCCAATTTGATTCATTGTTATTTCCGTGTGTTTGTCTAAAAGAACATCTATGACAGGAACCTCAATGTCAATATCAGAATAAAGAGAGATACCAACCTTAAAAGGACATGATTTAGACTTCCTATCCTCATTTATGAGGTTACGCTTCGACTTAAATGATTGAAATCCGAGTAAAGCAACAAAATGTAGAGTATGAGACAAGGAACATAAATTCTCTCGTTGACTCTTTGGCATATCAGCTATTATCTGTTCACCGATTTCAATAAATTTTGAATTATATTTTGTTTTCTTACCAGCACCCATTTTACCCCTCCTTCCGACCTAATAATCTAATCGAGTATCCTGGCTTTCTATTTTTTGAATAATAATACTTCTCTAGGAACCTATCTTTGTTATACTCCACATTGTAATCTTCGAACACATGATAGACCGTATCAATTGTTGAGAAGAAGGCTAGTTTGTCTCCTTCATTTGTGGGAATGAACTGATGGCTTCCATCTGTTTCAAATAATTGTTGAAGAAAATTATTTTCATTGTATGTATACCGCTCTACACCAAAATCATTTAGATTGAATTTTACTGTCTTTCCAAAAAAGTAAGTCTCTTGATCGTATCTCATAATTTTATCATCTCGATGACTTATAAGAGTTCGATTCCCTTTTTCCCTTACATACGTAGGTATCTTTTGGGCTACACGCAGTTCTTCGGGAATTGAATTTATGGCATCAATTTCAATTTCCTCTGTCAATCTCGTCTTGACTCTTGGATAGTATGTTAATGAGATAGAGTTTTCATCAAACCTTTCAATTACTGCAGGGTAGCACTCAGAAAGTTTACCCGGATTGGACTCCGTTGCACCTATACGTTCATACAGCAGTACGACATCACCTATCTCGAATTCGCTTGTAAGATATTGAAACTTTTCTGCTTTATTGTAGAATCGGTTCATCCATCCCCGCTGTCTGAATTGCATAACGAAAGCTATCCAATCAAATTGATGCTCTTTAATTTCGGATGGACCATCTGCGGCTTCATTATAGAATTTATCAAGTTGTATTTTATCTGTGCTCGATTCTTCCAGATACCTTATCTCGACTAATCCATCGAGCAAACTATTTCCGAATCGCATAAGGATGTAAAGATCCACATATTCGAAACCATCAGGATAAACTGCCCCATGATCAATTATTAATTTCGGAATAGGTTTGTTGACCTTAGCACTTCTTACCATGATATAAGCAATTAAGCTGATGTATCCTGCAGATTTTTTACTTGAAGCATTCAAGGCTTGATTAGCCATAATATCTGATTGCAGTTCAAACACTACTTCATCATCGGTATCTTTCTTAAAGTAGACTCCCTCAACCGATTTTGTAAAGAAGTTCCTATCGGAGTAAGGTTTCAATGTCCCGATTGGTTTGAACCCCACATCAAGCCCGTTTGTTATCACGAAACTGAAGTGTTCACCGATGAGCAATTCCTCTGATATTGTTACATCGGACAAAACCAATTTCTTTTTCAGCATGGATTGGGCATACTTGTCGAGTTCATAGGCAAGCAGAAGCTCCGAACCTGTATAAATAGTGGTTACTTTCTTGTCTAATGGTAATAAGTCATTTAATCCTATAACGTCCATTTGCAACTCTCCTTTCACACGAAGCAATCATTGGTAGTATTCTCTATATTTTAACCCATTGATCTTTTTGGCTCAATTATAGAAAAACCACCTTCCAATCGGATAGGTGGTTACGACCTGTTTCCAATCTTTACTTAATGAATACGACATACACCTTGTCTGTCGTTAGCGGTTTACTATCTTCATAAATTTCGACCTTCTCCTTAAGATCAGCCTGCAAATTCTTTATTAAGTGCTGCGCGGCGGATAAAGTATGGTCGCCAAAATCATAGATCACTAAAAATTTAAACGCTGCCGCGGGATCAATCGATTTTACTTTTGATTTCCCTTCAAGTAGCCCCCTAATATCTTTTACGATTCCGTTTCTTTGGGCTGAACCAAATTTGTAACCATTATTAATCGGCTTGTTACATTTGATCTCGGCAATAATATTGACCTCTCCAGTAACGATGAGATCGTATCCATTATCATTCGGTCTGGTTTTAAGTACTTGTTGCAAGTAAACTTGATAATTCTCCTTCACATAAGGGAAGCGATCACTAACCCAGTCAATGAAACGGATGGTCGTTTTGTATGTAATAATGTTATGAATATCCTTCAACGTAGTCTTTATATCTTCGAAATCTTCAACTGACATCCGTGAATAGTAATCTTCATTGGAGCCGGTTATTTTATTAGCTATGAACTGATTTAATCGTTCTTTCAACTCGGCTTCTCTATCGTAAGGTAGGCTCATCTTTTACCCCCTGCTAGGAAAATGGTATGTTTATCCACTAATTGTATCTCGAATGGCTCCTTTGGCTCAACAAAAGAAATTAATGCGACTGAAATCCGCTTCCCTCGATGCCCCTAATACAACAAATGTAAAATAAAAAGATGGTGCCTGTTAAAGACACCATCCGAAATGGAACCCCTAGTGATCAATTACTCTTCATCTTTATAATCAATCTTCGTATCGATTCCAACTGTATTTGTTTTGCTATCCCACGTTACGCCAATATTGAACGCTTTTGCGATGTCGCGGAACTTGAAGTAGTTATTACCATCAATTGTGTAGGCAACCAAGTTTACTTCCTTACCATCGATATATAGCGTGGAAGAAGTAGGCTTGGCTTCTTTTGTTGCTGGCTTAGCAGATACTTTAAGCTCTCCGCCCGCTGGAGTGTATGCTTTACCGGAAAGAAGGCTAATTGCATTCTTTGCTCCATCCCACTTCACTTCAAATTGTTTCTCGGTGCCATTTACAACTGAAGCGATGTCGCGAAGTTTAAAGAAGTTGTTGTTATTGATGTTATAGGCTTCAAAGGATACTTCTTTACCGTTGACAATAACCTTGGATGCTGTTGGCTTGGCAGACACAGGTTTGCTCGACTGATTTGTATCGGAATCAATCACTTGGTATCGATTGAACCCTTCATACATAAAGGTAATGTTCTTAAACGAGTCGATCACATTACGATCTTTATCATAAACCTCAATCGACGCAACCAAAACATCGTCTGTAACAACAGATTCAAATGTAATACTAGGCATATATACGGAAACCTTACCGTCTTTAAATTCCTCGTCTACATATTTCATTTGACCACCAAAATAGCTGTCGACACTCACATAAACTGAATGAGCCTTTGGGTTTGTAGTTACTAGATCGAACAAGAATACATTAGAGTCCTTCTCAAATTTCGGGGTCTTTAAGGTGATCGCAGAGACTTCAAAACCACCGATCTCGTCGTCATTTCCCTTAACTTTCTGCAACTTCAAAGAACTGCTTGGGAATTTAATCTTATACCCCGAATTTTCATTAAGAACATTTACTGTCGACATACCTTGTTCGGCTTCACTGTTACCGGATTCGGAGTTAGTCTTAGGATCATTACTTGCAGTTCCTTCGCCTACAATCTGCACCACGAATTCGGCAACCGTATCAGGTGAAAACTCGCTGCCGAAGCGCACGTTCACCCCATAATAGCCCTTCTTGCTGAGACTTACGGTATTCCCTTTTACAGCGATATCTTCGGAAGCTTCTCCCATAATGAAGGACTCACCATCAAGCTTCGCGTCAGGCAGGAAACTGATACTCGGATGCGGGTCTTTTCCGGTAATAGTAAGCGTTACTGGTTTGTCAGATACAAAAACCGTATCTCCAACCCCTGATCCTTCATCAATAAACTGCTTTTTATCAGTTACGTTTGAGATTGAAACATAACCTCCTTGCTTCGTCTCAACTTTCGCTCCACTCTCAGCCATAGCCGTTAGTGAAGTAAACAGGGAAATAACCAAAGACAAGACCAACATCATAGATATCTTCTTCATTTTCCATCACTCCATTTTCATTGTTGTATGCTTATCATGAGCAATTGCTCTAAAAGCCAAGTTATTGTACTGTTCTCTTCGCCTGATACATCGATTGGATAAATAACTGGATATCTGATTTTTCAAAATGGCGTTCGCTAATACAAATCCTCTTCCCTATAAAGGCGATTTCGAACAGCTTGTACCTCTTACACAGGTAAAGAACCAAGGCGATGACAAAGGTTCCTGCCATTATTGAGCCATATAGCTTAATTTGGCTAAATTGCACACCAAATTTCTTCATTCCTCTAGAGATCTGCATCAGGATCGTGATTAATACCCCGACCGTTACAAGATAGTAGAGATTACGTCTCGATCTCTTACGTATATAGCCAGCACCAATGAAATCTTGAAGCGGTATCGATTCGGGTTCGAATATTTTTCTGGAAGTGTCGCCATTTTCATACCGATAATGCTCACCGAAAAAGTGGATGTACTCATTGGTAAGAACTACTACAGGCTTTTGACCCTTGTTCCCGATGTTACCTTTACCTAATACCGCTCTGATCTCCTCGCCATTGCTCAAGCTTAATCCTTTAACGACAGTACTCATTTGTTGCCATTAGATAGGAGATTCTTTTTTGCTTCGTCAAACTCTTCTTGGGTGATAAGCTTCTGCTGCAATAGTTCGGAGTATTTCTTTATCTCGTCAGCAATTCCAAGTTTGGAGATAGTTTCAGTGGGCGCTTGTGGCGCGGCTGCCGCTGCAACCTGAGAAGGTGCTAATTCAACAACATGGTCTTTAGCTCTTCTGAGTTGCTTCTGAAAGTCATCGATCTCCGCTTTATCATACAAATTGATGTTGAACGCAATCATACCCCCTGCGAAGGATATCTCGAACAAATTTTTACGTTTCAATATGTACGCAGTTAATGTGATTGAGAAGCTTAATACTGAAGCGATCAATACAATTGTCAAAATGTTCATAACCGTTGCCTGATCGCTACTTCCCAAACTACTTAGAACACCGATAAGAATGATTGTTAAAACTAATGAAGATAAAGAAGTAATTAACAGTGATGTCGGATTAACCCTGGTGTAGCCTGTTCCAGTCACATCCTTCAGATCAACCATTCGCTCTTCAAATGACTTTTTCAATTTACCAGCTTCTTTGTAGTAACACTTTCCTTTGAAGTAAACCCGCTTGTTACTAATGACGGAAAATCCACTGGCAAGCGAACCCCCTGATAGGAAGTTGATGATGTAGCCATTACCGATTGAAGCAATGTACCTCTCAGTTGGTTCTGCAAATACCTCCCTGAATTTCTTCATTACTTCATCAGATAAAATTGCACCTCGCCCCAACTTCCCCTCAACTGAGACTTTAAAGAATGCAATTAGCGGTGGAACAATAATCACAAGTAAAAAGAATGTGATGATTAATTGTGGTGCTGAACTCGACAAGTGCATCTTCTCCTTTGGTTAGATTTTATTTAACACTGTCTCACTGCCCCTTCTAGACAAGTCCTCATTATTCCTTACCAGAGTAGGCATTTCGACATATATTGATAAGTATAATATAGGAACTATACTTCGCCAACTATAATTAGTTATCAAAGATTCGCGTATTCCCTAACATAAAGGAAACGAATGCAAGGGGCTGTTTCCTTTATGAAATTGAAAGAAGCTAGGGAAAAGAAAAAGCTTAGCCAAGAGAGCGTCAGCCGCGCTGTTAATATATCCTTGAAGCATTATCAGAACATTGAACACGGTCTGACCACTCCGACTGTCAATATTGCATTGCATATCTGTGAAGTGCTGAAGGTTGACCCACGAAAAATAGATGAGTGGAAAGATAGACGACCGCCTGTTTAAAACGGATACCTCTTAGATCATGATAATTAGAACCTACTCCCTAGTCAGTTGACTTTAAGTCACATCGAAACACAACCTCGACAAAATTATCCATCATATCTATAACTTTTGACCTACTATCCCGATATACTTATTAAGAAGAATATGGGAAGGAGGTCTTTTTGTTTGTGGACATACGGAATGAATTTGGGCAAAGAGTCCGTGAATTGAGGGCAAGAAGCGGCATGTCTCAGGAATCGCTTGCATATCGCGCGGGGGTTGATCGTACATATTTAAGTGGTGTCGAACGAGGAGAACGCAATGTGAGCCTTGTTAATATCGAAAAGATCGCCGCGGCGCTTTCTGTATCGGTTGAATACATGTTCTCGAGCGAACGTTTCTCGTCAACCCCCGCATATCAGCCCAATGACTTCACGATACCATTCACAGAGCGGTTTAAGTATCAACTTGATGCTGACAGAAGGGTACTCGCCTTTCAGGTTTATGGGCTACTTACAGGAGATAATGTTGATTTTATGTCCAAGACACTTATGGCGATTTGTAGTGCATTCGGCAAAGGTGAACTGAACGTATTCGTTGATCACAGGGAAATGAAAGCTTCCGACGGTGAACCGGTTGTTTACTCGCCTGCCGTATCTGAGCGGGCGATTGCTTTTCAAAGGAACTTGCTTTTGTATAGCAGTAAAGCTGTGGTCCTCTGTAATTCTGAATTTCAAGTGCATCAATTAAATCGAATTACTCAAGAAAGCGGTATTCCTACAGTCCCTCTTTTCGGTCGGGATAAAGACATGATAGGGAAAGCATACGAGCTGCTCGACATTAACGGGAATGACTTGATACAAGCTAAAGCTTAAAGCCGCCACATAAGATGGCGGCTTTAGAATTTCACAGGATGCATGTGTATAATGATCATAAAACAGGGAGATGTTGAATTGGCTCAGATTTATGATTTTCTTTCTCGTCAACCACTCAGTAAACTCAAGCAACACAACAATGAGCAAAGTGATAAGATTATCGAACAACACGGCAAATACATCGGAGTACTTACCAAACAAAGAACAGAGTCGCTACGGCAAATAATTGATTTACTGGAACTTAAGAAGAATCAGATTGAACAGTTGATGTCTGAGTTTGAGGAATTGCAGTCTGGATACGATGAGATGGTCATTGAAGCAGTTAACTTTCTGGAAGCAAAGAAGAATGGAGTGGATTTCGATCCGGAAACATGGGATTTCTATGTAGATGTTAAGGGGCACTGCTGGGTGGTGAAAAATAGTTCAAAGGTCTAGTCTCCTGTTATGGAATCTAGACCTTTGGTAATCAAACAAACATTTCTTGTAGGAAACCTTTCTTTCTCTCATTTTGTGACAAAAGCTTCTTCTTCTCATGAATGATCTTCTTGTCAAAAAGAGATAAGAACGATGCAATCTTCAATTGTTCTTTATAATCGGGTAACCACACTGTTAGTTTTTTTAAGCTTTCACTATATAAATGTACAACTGATGCTCCTTGAGCTAACTTCGCTAGTTCTTTTCTTTTTATTGAATTTATTTGATAACTTAAGAAAGCACCACTCACACCTTTATATGGGGTGAACACATTCAGGTCTCCACCAAGTAAAACATTTTCAACCAATAATGCACTAGCTTGTGCAATATCAATAGCAGATTCCCCTGAGGATGGTATAAGTACATCATTAGCGTTTCCATACACCTTATTGTCTGAAACTTTCGTTTTGCTATATACTTCATCAATTATTGAAGTATATCTTGTATATAATTCTCCATATAATATACATGCTTCCCCTGTTTCGCTTATATCTGACTTTGATAACGTGCCACCTTTTCTAAACTGCCCAAGTTCTCCAAGTGTTTTCTGTTCCCATTTAGGAAAATCCTGTCCATTCGCATCTTTGAACCGGATCTCCTGAGAAAAAATCTTTTGTATTATGCCTTTCTTGAACAACTCCAGCTGTTCGATCTTCTCCTGCTGCTTCTCGATTTTCTGGTCGAAGAGGATGAGAAAAGAAGATACCTTTTCTTGTTCTTGTAAGGAAGGGAGATGAACTTCCATATTCAAAAAATCAGAGTCTTTAATACTTACACGATCATGTCTTGCTCCACTATCACCATTTAAATAAATGTGTCGATACCAGTTACTTGTCTTAAAAAAGTATGAAAGGAAAGTTTTCGAGATCTCCTCAACTCTAAAACAAAGATATAATGGAGATACAACCCCTGGTTCAGGATATTTATAAATATTGACTGGTCCATACGGTGATTCCTTAGAGATTCTAGGGTTATACACGAAATCTCCATCATCGATTACATAGTAGTTATCAATATTGTCTGCATTAGCAATATCTTTATCGAAATATTCCCGCTGTGAGACAAGACCATATTGAGACGAGTTCGAGATAACGTTTTTTATTTCAAAATTAGTGTTCTTTTTAGTAATCTTCGCTGCAAAATCGTTAAGGGAGTACTTTTTCCAGTCACCTTTGAACTCCTTAAACCTCATCACAGGTCTATTCATTCACAACTCCCCCAACTCATTCAGATACTTTGCAAGCTCAGAATCAATTTTATTAATCTCATCATCAATTTCCTTAAGTCGAGCTTGAACTGCTTGGATATCAATCGCTTCTTCTTCCTCAAAAGTATCCACATAACGAGGAATGTTCAGGTTAAAGTCATTCGATCTGACTTCGTCTAGGCTAGCGGCATATGAATACTTCTCAACAGACTTTCGAGTCGTATAGGTTTCAACGATCTTCTCAACATCTTCATCACGAAGACGATTTTGGTTTTTCCCTTTCTCGAAATCGTTGGAAGCATCGATAAACAGAATGTTATCATTCGCTTCTCGACACTTTTTGAAGACTAGGATACAGGTTGGGATCGTTGTCCCAAAAAAGATGTTTGCTGGCAACCCGATCACTGCATCCAAGTAATTCTTTTCTTCGATCAAGTACTTCCGAATAACCCCTTCTGCCGCACCGCGGAACAATACCCCATGAGGAAGGACAACTGCCATCGTTCCGTTATCATCAAGGTGATGAATCATATGTTGCACAAAAGCAAAATCGGCTTTGGATGTAGGAGCCAGTTTACCATAAGCGCTAAAGCGCTCATCATCGAGAAATTTATTATCTGAACTCCATTTTGCCGAGTACGGAGGATTCGCTACTACTGCTTCGAAACGCATATCAATGTGTCGCGGCTCCTCCAAGCTATCGGCATTCTGGATATCGAAATTATGGTAAGACACATCATGCAAGAGCATGTTCATACGAGCTAAGTTATACGTAGTTGAGGTTTTCTCTTGCCCGTAAAACTTTCGAACTTTTGCTTCCTTTGCAACTCTTAAGAGCAACGACCCCGAACCACAAGTCGGATCATATACATTTCTCAAGTCCTTTTTACCAAGTGTTACTATTTTGGCAATGATTTTGGAAACTTGTGGTGGAGTATAGAACTCGCCAGCCTTCTTACCCGCGTTAGCTGCAAACTGTCCGATCAAATACTCATAAGCGTCGCCCAAAACGTCAATGTCCACATCATCATGTAAGAAGGGGATATCATTAATATTGACCATGACCTTAGCGATCAGCTTAGAACGAGACTTTACATCACGCCCTAGTTTGGAGGAATTCAAATCCATGTCATCAAATAAATTTTGGAAGTCATCCTGACTCGTCGCTCCTAGGGTTGATTCTGTTACTGCGGTGACCGCTTTATGTAGCATTTCAATATCGAATTTGCCTTGCTCTCCTTTACCAATCTCCTCAATCATGCTTGAAAACAGGTAGTCTGGTTCAATGACATAGCCAATTTCCTGAATGAGCTGATCTTTTAAGGCGTCTCGATATGCTTGATCCTTCCAAGCATCTCTGTAAGAAATATTGTCTTCCTGAAGAAGGCTATTAACCCGATCTTCCGTTTTGTCTGACAAATAACGGTAAAAGATCAATCCCAGGATATAGTTTTTAAACTCGTAAGCTTCAAGTTGACCCCGAAGATCATTCGCCATGTCCCAAAGCTTTTTATGTAATTCGCCTTGCTGATAACGCTGTAACTCAGTCGTTGTCATCTGTTTACCTCCTCCTTTAGATACCCCATTAGTATTTGTTTGATAAATTGCTGTTCCCATACGATTCTCTCCTGAAGTAGACGATTTTTTCGATGTAATAATCTGTGGACGCTACCAATCTTCACTTGCTCGTCCATAGGTGGCAAAATAATTTCCAATGTCCTAAGCATTTGAATCGACAAAGCTGCTATACTGGAACCTTGCGTAGCGATCTTCAATTGTTTGCGACAGTCTGGATGATCATTTATAAACCACTCCAGATAGTCAGGATGTAATTCACTTGTAGGCTCGATTATGGCAAAGTTAGAAGGAATCAACTTTCCGACATGCTCCTGCTGCAATGCTACTGCTCGTTGACCAGTCAAACTAATTAAGACCAACCCCTCTTTAGCAAGCGGTATAGACCCTAAACGATCCTGATCTACATGAACATCTTGCTGATTTTCTACCGATGATGTGGGATCAGGACTTAACCACTCGTTCATTTCTTTCATCGTGTAGACCGGAAGCTTTACTGCCTCCAATGAAGGTGTTGTCTGGATACGGGATAAAAATGCCCCTTGCACCACCGATGCACATTGTTCTAAATTCAAACCAGCCCTCCCCTTTTGCTATTTATTAAAATAGCATTAAACCAACAGTTTCAATATAATAAAAAACAGCAGAAAAGGCAAGTCCTTTTCTGCTATTTTTATAAATAGCATTACGAAAATCGTTTGGTATGCTCAGTTATAAACTCAATAATCCGTTGAATCATTGCTCTCTTTTGAAGGAATGGTAACTTAACAGCATCACTTATCTCTTGTTGGTTAACAAGCCCACCGTACTCATATTCCTGCACAAAGCTTTGGATAACTTCAGGCGATAACCCCACTTCACCTGCGAATGCCTTGATTTCCTTCATACGTTCTTCTTGTTCGAAAGCATTGTAGTTATCGTCTACCGAATCTGCATTGGTTAATGTCGGTACTACTTTCCGCAAGAAGTCCTTCAGCAAATTGGCTTTTAGTCTGAGCTGCTCATTGTCAGCCCGATCGATCTCATCAACAATATCTTTTACTGACTTGTCTCGTTGCTCCTGATTATCGAAATCAATGTTTCGGATCAAATTCATAATGTAACTAACATTAATCCGATCGGTATGCATCAACTCGATTAGGAAGTCAACATTCGCCAAGATCGATTCTTTACCCCCGCCGCGCTTAACTTCATCATAGATACGGAGATACTTGCTCTTGTAGTCCTGGTACTCCTGTTCAGAAATACCCAATCGAGACGGGTCGAATTCAAACTCGGTAAAAGTTTGGAGACGAGTCAGATATTTGGTAAGCTCACGGAAGCTAACCACAAACTCCTGTTTTTCTTCCTCTCGCTCCAAGGCATCCACTTCCGCTGGCGTAGTGGCAAGAGTTTTTACTTTCACCAGAGCTGCCCTAAACATTTGAAGGTACTCTTCATAACTCTTCATCAGGACATCATCGACACTGTCCGTTTTCGAGAATAACTTAATTGCCTCGTCCGTATCTTCCTTTAGATTGCGGAAGCACACAATATTCCCATAAGGTTTGGTCGCTTTCTCTGTCCGATTGGTGCGGGAGAAGGCTTGAATCAAATTATGATATTTCAAGAAGCGATCCATGTAGAGGATATTCAAGGTCTTGCTATCGAATCCTGTCAAAAAGATGTTGACTACTAGCAAGATATCGATCTGAGCAGTCTTGACTTTCCGAGAAACATCGGCGAAATACCCTTGGTACTTATCTGTTGAAAAGTTGGTACCAAACATGGCATTGTAATCCTTAATGATACGTTCAAGGCTGTCCCGAGAATGCTCGTCTTGTCCATCACCTTCACTGTCCTCATTCTGACCATAAGTGAAAATGCCGGCAATCTTCAAGTTATGTGACATGGACTTGAAGGTGTCGTAGTACTTAATCAGCATCGGGATGCTGTCCACAGTGAATAGTCCTGTATACCCTTTACTGCGTGACTTCCGATCATGATGGTTTATGATGTTCTCAGCGATCAAACGGATTCGATCATCATGCATCCAGACTTCATCAGTCAGAATTCCTTTTACGCGAGTCTGATCCTTTTCGTTAATCGAAACATCAACCGTTTGGATGTAATCCACCGAAAACCCCAAGACATTGCCATCATGGATCGCATCTTTAATCAGATACGTATGTAGACATTTCTCAAAAATATCGGCGGTTACCCGACCGTCTTGGCTTTTGTTTTCTTCGAACAAAGGTGTTCCAGTAAAACCAAAGTACTGCGCCTCTTTAAAATGATTGTCTACAAGTCTTTTCATCTTACCAAACTGACTGCGATGACACTCATCAATAATGAAGACAACCCGCTCCTGTTGATACGGCTTCATGATCTCCTCATATCGAGGATTCTTTATAGCGTTCGCCATCTTTTGAATTGTAGTAACGATCAACGGCTTCGTTAAGTCCGAAATTTGTGCCACCAATTTTTCAGTATCGTCTGTCATGTCTACTGAATCCGGTTCAAATTTGTTAAACTCCGCCAAGGTCTGACTATCCAAATCCTTACGGTCAACAAGGAAGAATACCTTCTTGATATGCGGCTCATTCGCAAGGATTTGACTCGACTTAAATGAAGTTAATGTTTTACCACTACCAGTAGTGTGCCAGATATAACCGTTGTTTTTAGTTTCCAAAGCACGCTTAATAAGTGCCTCAACTGCATAGACCTGATACGGTCGCATGACCATTAACAGCTTCTCAGTCTCATTCAATACCATGTATCGGGCGATCATCTTAGCCATGCGGCACTTTTCTAGGAAGTTGGACGTGAAATCGCTTAGATTGGTGATACGATTATTTTCTGCATCCGACCAGAAAAAGGTGTGTGAAAACAAGATGTCACCATCGGAGTTTCCAAAATATTTCGTATCAACCCCATTGCTGACAACAAACATCTGCAGATAGCGATATAACCCCCTGAAGGAGTGTTTTCGATACCGTTGAATCTGATTGAACGCCTCTTTAAAATCTAAGCCGCGGCGCTTTAACTCAATTTGTACTACGGGTAATCCGTTAATGAAGATTGTTACATCATAACGGTTTTTATACGTCCCTTCCACTGTTGTCTGATTGGTGACCTGAAAAATGTTCTTACACCAGTCACGGATATTCATCAGCTCAAGATATACCTCTGTTCCGTCATCACGTTGGAACACCTGTTTATCCCTAAGAATTTTTGCGGAGTCAAAAATGCTTTTTCCATCAATCTGAGTTAGGAATCGGCTGAACTCTGCATCTGTTAACGGCTGACCATTTAATTTCTTCTCATTGAACTTATTCAGTTGCTGTTTAAAGTTTCCTAAAAGCGAATCGTAGTCATTTATTGTCACTCGTTCGTAGCCTTGACGAACAAGTTGCTCGATCAGATTTTTCTCAAGCTGGGCTTCCGACTGATAGGACAAATGTAAAACCTCCTTAGGTGTTCTTTACCCCACTCATACACAGGAGTCTTACAATATTCTACAATTCCCAGCCTATATCCTTCTAAAGCCCCAATTAATAATTTCTCTTTCAATGTATTGCTCTCGCTAAAGACACAGCAGGGTCTGATTAAATTCCTCCTTCTCGACATCCCTCATCACAATTCTGGAAATGTGATACAATAGTCTTAGTATTCAATGTTTCTTAGAGGGGGGGTTATTATGTCGGAAAAACACGCAGATAAATTACTTCATGTCCAGAACGGAGCAATACGTCACCTGTTATATTCAAAGGTAGACGAACAGGATTTAATCAATCGTTATCGTGTGGTTGTCAAACGTGAAGTTAAAAGAGAATTGAAAGTGGCTTTGGAGCGACTTGACAAGCAAAAGCTTGTTGAGATTGTGGCTATTTCGCCAGAGATAACAGAATCTGATATCGAAACTTGTTTTGAAGATAACAGATACAGCCGTAGACCAAATTTTCGGCTGTTTATGCTGCGTCCGCATAACCCTCAACTGAGTTCTTCCTCATTCATTGCAGATCAGAAGAATAATACTGGTGTGTCCAAAATGAATGAGTTGCTCAAGCCAATCACTTACCCCAATGACACCATATTTGGGCTACTTGCTATTGACCAAACCGTTGTCAATCACGAAACGGTAGAAATCGCGTTACAGTATCAGGAGAGATATAATTACATCAATCCTGAAACCGAACAGTCCGATTTTATTTACGAATTGAAGTTCGGCTTCTTATGGATCAACTTTGATCAAAGCTTTGTGAGCATTAGTATACCTACTGAGTCATTGGTTGGAACAATATCCAAAACTCTTGAAAGAGCCTTTGATTGCTTTGTTTCACCTGTAAACATCACCAAAAAGATTGTCAACAGTGTGTTTAGCAAAGAGTCAATGAAAAGAACCACTTTGAGCAATCCTGACCCCGAATCAGGTAAGCCAAGCAAAGTTACTTTGGCTGACAGTGATCTTGGTAATAAGGTTGGGCAACTTACTGAATTCGATGGGTACGACTCGCCAAGTTCAGTTTATCAAGAAGCAATCGACGAGGACGGAGACTTCTTCTCAACTCTTGGGGTCAACAATGACAAAGGCAAGATTTATCTTACCCGTCAGCTTAAAGCCTCTGAAATGAGACGTTGGGGGATTTGGCGAATCGGACAGATCATGAATTACATTAACTCCATACAGGAAAATGGCGAAATCGATGATAAGTTCGAATCATTTGGACTTGATGAAGATCCCGATCTTGTTGCCTTCACAACTACAAATGACGAGAAAAAAGTTATTTTGGAAGTCATTAAAGCAGTTGTCACCTGTAAGGTGAAAAAGATCGAGAGCTTTAAGCTCCACGACTTAAATGTTGATAAAATTGTAGGTTCACTGAAGAAGCATACCATTGCCCACTTCTATCCTTACTGCGATAGTTGCGACCATTATGCAGATATCACCTGTAATCACTGCGGAAACACCGACTTGTTAACGGTTTCTGTAAAAAGAGGACAGGCTCCAAAGGTCATATGTTCATTCTGTTACACTGAACTTCAACAGGATAACGTTCGCTGCTTAATGGATCACAAAGTCAGAATAGACTCCTGGTATGATGGAGTCGTAATTAATCCTAAATCAACTTTAGTCGAACTTACCGAAAAGATCATAAACAAGTATTTTCCGGATGAAGGATTTTCGCACGAAGAAGAATCCTTCTATCTTCAAAACAATGTCGTTCAATATTCATCTAGAGTCGCTTCGAAAGTCATGTTCAAAGTGAGAGAACTTCAACAATTTAAGCCCGTCTGGGATCGGAGAATTACCCCTAAACGCCGCGATGAACTTGCTGAAGTGTTGAGTTTACTTACAGAAAAATGTTCTAAACATAGTGTCGATGCCTGTCAAGCCTGTCAGCATGAAAAAAGCGTCCGCTGCATAATGAAACCTTTTGTAACGTTTACTGATCATAAATTACATCCGCATCATGGACAAGAATACGGTGATATCAGCTTTACCATCCAGATGCTTGGTATGGACGATGCCGTATTTGTAGGGATAGCCAAGAGTTATGAGAAGAAACCGATAAAACCAACAGACACGAAAGCTTATGAGATGCTTCAACAGTTTGTTTATAAATGTAAGGACACTACTGTCAATGTTTTAGGAATTGTGGTAGCAGGGGAACTTGAACAGGGTTTTGTAGCCGTGTTGCAGGATCTTGCCGGAAGGTACAAAAAGAAAGTCGTAATGTGGACTTACGAGGAATTGATGTTGGTGGTCGATTTTGCCATCAAGAAATATGATTTATCAATCGCTGAGGTTATTGAAGAACTAAAGGCAGACAAAGTCAAAAGAAAAAGGAAGCCTGCCAGTTAATATTTCGCAAAAATCAACCCTGTCAATTGGACTTCGACAGGGTTGATTATTTGCTATCAACTTAGGATTCATTTTGAAACAAATACTCCACAAGACGAATTTCTTGATACAAAATTCGACCGGTGGCGTTTTAATCCCTTCCTGAAACTAAACCTATAATGCTTCAGACGTAACCTTCTCTGGTTTTTTGCCACCCCTGAATGCAGAGTGACCCTCAAGCTTCGCCAACAATATTTTACGGGTCGTTTTATACTCATCTCCCACCATACCGAGTCGGATCAAGAAAAGTCTGAAGGTAAACTTATCGTTGTCGGTGTCCTTGCCTTTGGGTAATGTATATTTCAACTTCATCGCAGTCTGGTTCAACAGTCCGACAAGCTGTGTATAGGAATGTATCTCTTCAGGACTGCGTTCGGCTTGGAAAAACTTAAAGATGATCGTACTGCTGTCGAAACTGAAGGCTATGCCTGGGCAATATTGTTCACCAATTTCAGATATCACTGTCTTGAAACTTTCCAGTGTATCGACATTAGCTTCATTGATGGCTTTAGCAAAATCATCTTCGATAATATTCGATTCAATACCAAGTGATCTTTTTACAAGTACTTGTTTGCTGTAAAGCAAATTAACCAAATTTCTTAGGGATACCCCTGTATGACCTACCAGCGGTACGACCACTTCAAGTGGGGAGTTTGAGCTTGCCGCGGGCTCGGCTGGATCGCATGATTCAACTTGATCGACTGGTTCAACTGGATCATTTGGTTCGCGTGGTTCGTATTGCATCACAACAACCTGTTCCGTTAGTACGCTGTCGAGATCAACCTCCGTGCCTTTCGAAGTCGTGATCTTGCCCGCTCTGTCAATCGAGTAAATCCCCGCGGCTGTTTCAATCTGGTAAGCGAAACTCGGAACCCCCATGTACTTAGGAGTAACCCCAAAATGGTTGCTTAACGCCTTTATTATTTCTTTTCTGTCCATAACAACCTCCAATTAGAATTTACATTTTCAAAGAGATAGGCGTTACCGCCTTTCATTGAGGTTGTTGTAGTTCTAACTTGGACGGTGATTTAATGCAAGTAAATATTGAACATACCCCAAACAAATACGACTTGACGGATATGGAAAGCAGATGTACTATATAGCTAGTAGCTAGTAGCTAGTAGCTACTAGCTACTATGAATGATCCTGAACAGAAAGGAGAATGTCAAATGAGAATCGATAAAAACACTTCTCTGGAGGACTTGATGAACATTGCCAAAGCAACTGTTCCAAGTCTGGATCAAGGTGAGGAATTCCTTGTCAAAGACCTTTTTCGGGGCTTTGAGTGGAACCGGATCGCTAAGGGCAATCGTACTAAGCTTGGCTCCATGTTCTTAAACTACGCCGAGAACCATGCAAGTAACTCCCTTGAGATATTAGGGAAAACGCCGCAGAATCAGCAGATGTACAGAAAGCTGTAGTTAACTCGTCTCCTGAAAAGAACAGAAGTGATGTGTTCTTTCCACATCACTTCTGTTCTTTTCTTCCTTGCAGTATAAACTTTTAAATTTCCCTGCTTCTTTAGAACTGCACTATAATTTACCTAAGCAGAAAGATACGCTGCTGAATTTTAATGAAGCTCGTATTATAACAATCTGTCTGCAGTAAGAGCATCGAATTCTCTGCATGCGTCGATATACTGCTCCTTGAGTTCAGGTCTTGATGTAAATAAAACACGAATGGCATCCCTTAAATGCCAAGGGTGATGCTCTGACCAAAAAGCCGAATAAAGAGCAGTCACTACATCCTTATCAAATCCGAACTTTTCTAAGTACCAAATGACTGTTCTCTTTTTATGATGATTTGCCCAATCAAATAACGATATTGAGCCTTCCCTAAACGCATAAATTCTAAATAACTCGACGAAGTTATTTTCCAACAAATATTTCAGTTCCTCTTCCTCGGATAGTTCTGCGGGATCGAGAATCGCTTGACACTCGATAAGTCTCTTAACACATTCCTCAACTTGAGCCGCGGGAACTAATTGTTGTCGAAGTAGAGCAGTTACTACACGCGGATTAGTATCCTCACCTGGTGCATACCATAAAGATCGGATTAATTCAGGGTCATTCCTGCAAAACCGAACTATACTTGGTTCATATCTCAACACTGCTCTAAACAACTTCATGTTGGCTTTCATGAATTGAAGTAGTTGAACGACAAAGTTTTCTTGCAATCTGAACATCCGATGCCAGAACACTAGTTTCTGCTCATTATCATAAATTTCAATGGGATAACCACCGTATAAGGCTTCCTTCACTTCATCAAGAAATGATCTGTACTCCCGCTCCGGCATTGCTAATGGAATTTCTTGAAGAATCGGATCAGGATCGGCTTCAACTGGTGTTAAGCTTCTAGTGAAATGTACTTTTATTTTTGCTAGAACCGAGCTTTTACCCCCTTTGACCTTGAATTTCGGCAAGTTAGATTGGATGAAATACCAAAATGACTCTACATGTGGAGCCTTGATTAAGTTAGACTTTGCATGTGCGCAATCATTCCTGCGATTTCTCCAAAAAGCTAATTGTTGTCTTAAATCCTCAGTCAAAGGGAACAGTACAGGTCCTTCTGCTCTCTTTGTTATCTCAAACACTGCCGTATCCCATACTTCATCTTCTCCAAGATCTTGGATGTTTTGCCTCCAAAGTGAATCTGGATATTGATCTGGCTTAGATGAGTTCAGAACGCGATCCTTTAAGATTGTCTGAAAAGATAAGTACGACAGCAACAGACTGGCTCTATACGCAGATGCCTTATAGCAAACAATTGCCTCCTCGAGTAGATCCCGAGCATCAATTGATACGTTTTGACTTACTAACCAATCTTCAATCGGAAGACGCAATTTACCGCAACCCCTTCAATTTATTAATCGTTCGCAATTAGGCATCTGGATTATTTTCCTCTATCGTAAGTTACGAAGGCTTAACCCCATGCTTTTTGAACAGTCCTTCGAAGAACTCTTTAACGATCTTTACTCCCGCTTCCTCGTCCATCAATTCATACCCGCCGAATCGATAGACCTCATACCCGTTGAGTTTTAATTCTCTGTCGGCTTGAACCATCTCGGCGTACTTTTTGGGACTAGATATATCTTCATCAGAATAATGTTGCTTTCCATCTACTTCAAGGACGATACGCTGCTTGTTTGAAAACAGTAGGAGAAAGTCCATACGCTGTCTTGGTAAATACGCTTTTCCTGCTCGCTGTTTTATCGTGTAGGGATCATAATGTAAATAGACTTGAGGTATTAGTGCAGGAAAGTTCTTATCGAACAAATCCTTAAAACATTTAAAGTAACTCTTAAATAGCAGCTTCTCTGGTGGAGAAGCTAATGTTTGAAATAAACGCACATAGAGCTGTTTTTCCGTCTCTAAATTTGGCTCTGATACCCCATTCCTATCAGCCCACCACGATACTAGGTCAGCCCAATACAGACCTGTATTCGGAATAGTACGGTCGTAAACTAAACAGTTCTCTTCATGCTTTACAATTCTAATGTCGTTATTGATCGAGTCACTAATTACAATTTCAGGCTTCTGACCCACCGCGGCGAAGATCAGATTTTTCACATTGCCTTTTACCCCATCAAGCACTTTATCGATACGGTAGACTGGAAACCCTGAAATATTGTCCGCCAGATTAAACTTATATCCGTCATTTCCTAAATGCTTATTGATGAATTCAATATATTCGTCCTGCTCGTCCTGCTGTCGAACCAATGGATGGACGACCTGTTCCAAGAATTTAATAAACATTTCATCAGGCGCTATCATTAGTTCTAAGTACTTCTCATATAAGTAGACTTCATCCCAGTCTGAATTGTTGATCATATGTTGCCATATATCACCTGAAGCGGTCTTAAAGCGGGAATCAGTTGAAGGCATGCTGTCCAAATCCCATATCCGATTCAAGAAGTCGACCAATTCGTATTTACCTGGGATATTGTTTCTGGCATGTAGTTCATCCATGATATTTCGCCTTGTGATCTCACTGATTGTATAAAGTCCCGTAGGATTAAGTCGAAGAACCAACTTTGATAATGAGTTTGCCTTTGAGCCGTAGTCATTTATAATTCGCTTAGCTAAGTCCAAGAGGAATAATTGATCCTTACCTTTGAGCCTTTTTTGGACGTAAACCCTTCTACTGCTAAATGCCTCAGACTCATCTCCGCTTTCCAATCCATACTTATTGCAAACAGTCGGTATGTCGTATGCCTTTTCCTCAAGTAGTACCTGAACTATGGCATCAATGAGTTCGTTAATACTCGCCATCGAATACCCCCTTTTCAAATAAAAACGATCAAGGATTCCTATAGATACCCCATAAGAGCATTTCCCACTCGATATCGAGCGCCTCACCAATGTTGTATTCCAATGCGAAGAAACTGTGATCTTGCTTTTCGCAAAAGCTCTTAACATTAGAGTTACACAATTCCTTAATCCTCGCTGCGCTACCGAATTTATTAAAAGATTAATTAATACGCTTGATCTCCTTGCAATCCTTACTGAAAACACTGTACTTATTAGGGATTCTGCTCAAAGGATTTACACCAATCAAAATATTGTAACAGGGGATCTTCTCTGAATATATAGCCTGTTTATTGATATCCTGTAGTACACCATTTCTTACTCCTGAGTCCCCATAAAACACCTTTTCATAACCACTTTCACCATTCTTTTTCCCTCGTTCAGTACTAGCAATGAACCATGCATGTCGCGCCTTGAATTCAAATAATGCTACAGGATTTGTCTGTTTGTTACGGTATCGAATTATTGCCAAATCACGCCGCTTCTCCCACTCACGCTGGATAAAGTAATCGTTATCGTCTTTAAGGACATTTGCGAAAAGCAGATTGAACTTGTCTCTGATGTTCATTTCGGTTCGGGAGTTGCTGTAAAGGATAGCCAATTCATTTTGGAACCATGTTTGGTTTAAACTTCTTAGCAAATTTTCAATATAGTCTGGTGTAAATAACATTATTGAGCAGCACTCCTAATCCACAATCTCTTGAGAATCTATTCAGCATGACCTATTCTCACGATCTTTCTCTACGGCTGTCCCATGATGCCGGTTCTTTTACCCCATTCGCTGTAATATTTCGACAAATTATCTAATAAACCCTTCCCTTTATGGACGTGTTAAGATGGATCACCAAGAGCTAGGGGCGTCAAAGACGTAAACAAGCCGCCACATTAGTTGGCGGCTTGTCAGTCTTATATCATTTTGAGATCCCCTTACCCCGACTTCCCTTTCGCTTTAACCACTCTTGCCACCAGAAGCTATAATATAATTCGAACACTTTAGAATCATCATCTATTGAAAAGTCCAAGTGATCTAAAAATACGAAGTTGTACTGCATCGCTCCTATAAGTAGATGAAGTGTAAAATTGTCGCGAGACAATTTATACACTGTAGAAACAATTACTGTATCTCCTTTCTTGGCGGTGTTTAGGAGCTTATTGTAGCCCGGTCGATTTTTGCTTAAGCCGCTATATCCATCATCGATGAATACTTCATCAATGAGAATCCCTTTTTCATTGGCATACTTCATGCACTCTTTGACCTGGGCATTGATTGCTTCGGGAGACTGCTTTGCACTTCTAGCATAGATGTAGTTATTCATATTAATTCCTCCATTTGTTTAGGATTGTATGATCGAATGTTTTGGGCTGTTCTTTAGGGGCATCGAAAGAGGATACCCCTGAGATGGGATTAGGACTTGTTGTTGTATACCATGCTTCCGACAAGGCTTGCAAATGTCGATTCGATAGGGTGACCGAACAGTAAGCCCAAAAGGATCAGGTCGTAATCGCTATTTGTTTTCCCGCTTAAATACCCCTGAAGGCAGTCGAGAATCTTTTGCTCACTTAGTGCCCGGATTTTGCTTTGGACAAACTCATTCATGATGAAACCTTTTCGTTCTCCGTAGTGAGCTTCTTCCAACAACTCATATGATCTGATAAAGGCTTCTAAATCGAAGTGCTGCCCAAAAGTGTGATTACCAACGAATCCAAATGAAACTCCATACCTGATTTGTTGCGTCATTGCATATTCTAAAGCCATTCCTTCGAACCAGAACATAGCATCATCTGTTAGTGCTACATATCCAAATGGTTTTTGTCTATCTTCCACAGCTTCTTTAAGTTTGTCGATTCTAACCTGCTCATCTTTGTAGTACCAATCACAACTGAATGCTAAGTTGCGCCAACTATGCATTTTTGACTTGAACGGAATTTCGATCTTTGGGAATTTATAGCTTACAACTCGATGACCCCTGTTTAATTCCATAACCTCAAATGAGTTCTCATTCTCGTTTCTGTAAAAGCCAGTTAGTCCCCTGCCCTTGTTATCCCTGTACTCGCCAATGCCAGATTTCGCCGCGCTGCTGTAGCCCTCAAGCTTAACCAATTTCTTTTCCATACTATTTGCCTCCTAGTTATTATTTGCGTACACTCTCTAGCCTCGGACTCTTGAAAAATATGAAGAAATAAAATGAGATGATGCTCTTGAACACCATCTCCATTGAGGGTTTTACCTGACTTGTTGCTTCTTAGGAGATACTAAGAGGTCGGTATTTTCCCTCACCGACATCATTTCTTTGATCAAATCTACAACTCTCCCCAGTTTAGTACTGTGGAATGGAACAATAATCTCGCCACTTTGGGTGACTGCACCCCAACTGTCATCTTTCTTAAAAACAATTGCACCTTCAACATAAAACTCGAGGACTTCATCGAATTCGAATGGAATTACCGTAGTACCGTCTTGATTGATCGTCCCCCACTTGCCCTCCTTCTTGACTACTACCGTCCCTTCAATAAAACCTTCATAACCGGGAATATAAGATTCAAACACTTCATCGAACTCGAAAGGTATTACCGTCCGACCAGTGGTATCAATGAACCCCCACCTATCATTGCAACCTTTAACTGCGGCTAACCCCTCGGAGAAATAATTGGCTTCTTGATACTGTAATGGGATCGCTTCATTACCATACTGGTCGATGTAACCCAAGAGCTTAGGACAATAAGGGTTATAATGTAAGATAGAACGCTCAGAACCGTTGAAAGGGTCGTCAAGGAAATCAATTGGATCATCTTCTTCCTCATTTTCATGATACGTGTCTAGATAGTCCACCACGGGTTGAGTGTACTTACCAACGATAGCTCTCCCATCAGAGAATGATCCCACAAGATTGTATCCCCTCGAGAAAGGAACTACTTCTTTCCCTTGTTGATCTAAATATGCGTAGACACCGTTCTGATTCTCGACCCTAATCAAACCGTGATCAACCATTTCCAAATTGAGATACTCGCAAGGTATTATTAAATTGTCTTCCTTATCCACTAAGCCATACAGACCATTGCAAGCCAGCCCTTCGTCATTATCGTTGTTTACAACGATTCCCAATCCACCGATGCGATCAACTACTTCTCCGAACTTGGACTCTCGTTTTTCCATGCCATTCTTCCTCCTTGATATTTGTCATTAAAATTTGTTTCTACTCTTATGTCTACGACTCTTGAGCCAACTCCGTAAGTTGTTTTCAACTCACCCAATCAAAGAAGCAGTATGCAAAAAAAAAAAATCACACCTCGGTGAAGTGTGATTACCGTTGAGTCCGTCTATCTAGTCGAGGATGGTGGGATGGAGGGAGATCGGAGAAGTCGTATAGATTATCCTCGGATCTTACCTGTTCTGGATTGCTGTTCTTTCTCTGCTTGATCTTTGTTTGATTCTTTACAGTCGTTGTCTTGTTTATATGTTTTGTTTCTGCCATCATATGCTAAAATTCTTTTCAACTGTAGAATCATTTAAAAATTCTCCAATTAGCGATGAACTATTTCTTAAACTGCTTCGTTACTCATCAATAAGGCAGAAATTTTTGCTACTGAGGTATTAAAAGTCCATTATAGAATCGCCTGGTTACTGATAGGTTCGATTTTCATCAAAAACTCCTAATTTCGTCTCGCAAACAACACATGATACTAAACCTAGCTGATCGCTCTTCTCAATTGCAGTCCAAGCTCCATTGGCACTGGAATGTTCAAAGTCGATAGACTCTCTAAAGCGAATTCTCCCTGTCGTTTTCTTAGGTAATGTCGAATTTTAATAGCGTCCTGTTTAACTGAAGGAATAGTTGGAACTAAGGGTTGTCCTAATGGAGACACCGCAGTATAGTACTTTAGAATTTCATCCAATACGTCAAAGATCATTATCCAGTTGATCTTTACATTCTCTTTAGTCAAATCAAGAACTTCCTTAAAGTCCTTTTTTGTACTCACACAATTATGAAGCATGATACAAAGATACCTGCTGTCCTCATAGAATTTTTGGAACTTTTCCTGATTGTTCAATAGATTCACATCGGGGCGGAACTCACTGTAGTTACCAACAAACGTTCCAGAATGACATCTTTGTTGCTTATCAATAAATAGAGCAATGAGTAAACCATCGGGTCTTCCTATCATTTCCGAGAACCCCTTCCTATAGATATTTCTTCTCAAACGAGAAAATCGGGCAACCATTACAAGTAAAGATTTGCATTATCGTATTCGGCTCAACTACATGTTTACAACACACCTTACCGCATAGTCGCATGAGATTCTGTAACCTTATAAAGTCCCATCCATCCATAAACCTTTTTATGTCATTATCCGTTTTGATTGATAAGACTCTTTCCTTTAATGCAGAAATATCATATGGCTTGATTTCATCATTACTAATTCCAATTTCAAGCAATGACTCCAGCTTAGAAATTACGCTCATGCACTCATCTTTGAACTCCTTTACACTTCGTTCAACCATAGTAACCTTCTCCCTTATTACGGTTTCATTTTCCTTCGTACTGCAGAACGTTGATATCAACAACCCCAAATTCATAAAAACTATCCGAATCAATATCCCCACAATGAAGAAGTACTCGGTACCGACCAGTTCTTGCATCTTCACGAAGCCGGTTCCGTTCAGCTTCGCTGCCATATCTTTCAATGTAGGAATCAATAATGACGATACTGTGCTGATTAGCGAAAGAATGAATTTGGTGGAGCTGGGCGGTGATAACTCGTTCGGCTTCCTCTCGATCCGTGTTTACTACCGATATATAGACCGCCGCGGCGATTACTTCATTGCTTTTATGGAGTTGTCCCAATAAATCCATCCTTGATCACATCCCCTGCCACTGATAAGCCATCTAACATCTTGGTTGCTTCATTATACTTAGCGCGAACGTCGAGCTGCTCGACCAACACTTCATTTGCTCCAATGGTGTCCATAGTCTTCTTACCTATTCCAGCTTCAAGATGATCGTTCCAGCATTCGATCATTGGGCGCGTGTATGTCACATCAGAAATATGCTCCTTCAACCCCTCGAAATGGAATTGAGCATACTCGACAGAATTTTGGGTCAGGTATTTAATGAAGGAAAGGTAGATGATGTCAACAACTCGACAGAATGTAATCCCTATTAATTTTTGTAGTATCATCAGGCTCTTAGGGATGCTTTCCTTATTTACCTCCAGCCTATATTCATCCTCGGATTTCAATATGTGTTTGAACACTATCTCGCGAAACCTCTCTACGTTTTGAACATTACCTTCATCAACACCGTTATCCCTCATTACTTTAATGATGCATTCAAAATCAATCCGCCGCACTACTTTGATAAATTCTGGACTCATATTTAGCAGAAGACGAATACCCCGACAGAAATTCTCAAACGACAGATATTGCGCCCACTCAGCCTTACTGACGATTGAAGCCCCCATAAATATTTGTTGCCCTTTGTCGATTAAGTCGAATTCCCATTTGATAACCGAATTGCTAGCTGGCATATACTTCTCAATTGCGGCAAAATCGTTTTGGGCATCAATCTGCTGAAGTCGCTCAGCACGCTTTACAGCTACTATTTCATTTTTCAACTTTTCGAAATACTGCTGGAGGACACCTGAATCCATACTGTAGAATTGTGGTCGAAGCGAAGTCCCCGACCACCAATCATCTATATGCGGTTCGATGAAATGTTTAATCTGGATACCTTCTTCCTTAATTGCGCCCAGTAATAATTCAGTTGGCTTTTTTGTCCTTTCAAAAAGATGCCACAGGTTTTCCACCTTGCATGGACAGTAAGAAATATGTCGTAGTCTAGGAAAGCGAGTATCGTAACTCGTATTTCCATCGACCAGATCTTTGAGGAAAGTGTCGTAGGAGAGCATCCTCTCGGGATAACCTTCAGTACAAAACACGATTTCCTCAAGCGAAGATAGAACACGCCCCGAGATAATCGAAGAAAGGATCGACTTATATTTCTGTGGTTCCGAAGCTAATAATTCCATGTCCTTCTTACATACTGTTCTTAAATCAACACGTTCAATTAGAGTACGCGAACGCTGGCTTGTTACAAAATGCTGAAAAACTGCCCAATCGAACCCAATGATAAGACGACGGAAATTGTTCGGTGACCATTCATGGATGATCGGCTTAGGCTCATTGGGGGAGAGCCTTTTCCTCTCGATAGTCGCTACGCCTTTATTGATGAACTTTTCAAGTTCCCTAAAACGATACATTGCCTTACCCCCTTAATCTAGCTATCCTTCCTCAATCTCTTCAACAACGCTTCGTAATTCTTGTATTGAAGGTTCTACATATCTTCTTGTCGTCTTGATGTCGGTATGTCCCATCAAAGATGCCGCATACTCAATCCCTCTTATTTCTGTAATTCGTTTACCAAAAGTATGTCGAAGCTGATGAACTGTAAATTCAATCTGTGTTAACTCGGATAACTTTTCGATCATGTGCTGGATAGCTCTAGTCGACATATGAGCGCTCCGTTGAGAATAAAACAAATACCCCGACCTGCCGTCATGGAACGATAGCCACTGCTTAATGTTCTCACTTGTCTTATGATGAAACGGAACTTGCCGATATTTCCCGCCTTTACCGCTTCTTACGATGATTAAGCCAGATTGGAGAATAACATCGGTTATCAACAAGTCGGAAACCTCCTCGACCCGCAACCCGCAATTGACTAAGATTGCAACAACCGCTTTATATAGAGCCTTTCTTTTATCACTGGTACGCTCCAACCTTTCTATGGCGTGGAATATTCGTTTTACTTCTTCCGGTCGGAGCCAGCGTGTCTCATTCTGCCGCGCAATCGGAATCAATTTAATCGCACTGATCGGTTCTGATCTAAACTTAATACCCTCAATCTTTGCAAATAGAAATAGCGACTTGAGCGCAGTCAAGTAATGGTTAATTGTTATAGGAGATAAGTGCTTTCCCGATCTTAGGTCGATCCTGGATTCAAGGAAGGACTTGAAGTCCCGAATTATGGTTTGTGAGACATCTTCAATTTCAGTGACTTCACCCCAAGAAGAATTCAACCATTGAATAAATCGTCTATAGCACATACCATAACCCTTAACGGTATTTTCGGATTTTTCTTCTATTGAAAGATGCTGCAGATAACGAACGACCAAGACATCGATTTTCACAGGCTTTCACCCCCTTGAAGCGTCTTATACGACGAGTTTAGAAAAGGTAATGTACGACGAATTAATAGGATTTTTGAGCCGAAACAGCAACCGATTTTTACGAACTCGTCACATAATGGGTATTGTATGACGAGTTGTGCAGTCCCCCTTTTTGCTCGGAATTAATCATACGGGCGACACATGAATGGAACCATTAGCGCGGCAGACGATTAAAAGAAGGAAATGTGTTCTTTTAAGACGATCCTGATAACTATTGGCACGACCTTGGGAACGAAGAACGAATCGCTTCTTCTTATATAGAAGAAAGACACTTTGGGGAGCTATACCCCTGAAGGGAAATCCTTGGGATTAGGCGACCAAAAAGCAATAGCGTATCCGTTACTTCTATATAGTTAATCTAGATACCGATGCTAAATTTGGACTTGCCCTCGAACATTCCAGCAACTATTTTTACGAGCTATAAAAGAAAGGCAGTATAAAACTCGATGAACGAGTCCTATACTGCCTTTTTCCAACCCATATGATATTTAACACTGATTCTTTTCAAATTCCTCGATTAACTCAAGTAATGAAAGTTCAATATCATCGAGATCGCTTCGCTTAAGTGTGCGAACCGCATGGTTCACATCAATATCCATCAATATATTTTTCTCGTTTATTATCCTTAGACACGTCTCTCGGTACGGTTCCCACCGAAGCCCGTAGAACAAAGCTACTCTTCGCTTCAAGTCCACTGCGATCATCCTTTGCATCGATTCATACAATAGAAATTTGTTTGGTAATATAGCATGATTCGCTGATTATTACCAACATAAAAAGCCGACAGCGCCCAAACCGAAATTTTAATCGCGTTCCTTCTATTGTAATGTAATCGAAGCCGAACCCGAACGAATAACAATAGCAAAAAGCGATAAGCCTTACCCCCAAATAGAATTAAACGCCTTGTAATCGATTTAATTGCGATACCAAAGCCACCCGTACAAGAAAATCGATTTGTGAGCCTCGTAGGGAAGACTTACAATTTTTAATAATAATTTCTACAAGGCTACGTCGAGATCAGGAACTTTGAGCCAAGAAGCCTTTCCAATTATTATGGAAGTGACTCAGCGCACTTTGGACACCCCGAATCGTTTTCGCTCTATTGATATTTTCAATCGTCCTCTCACCTACAAAGACTCGCATCTTATTATCGACTTCAGTTAGGGCACTTCTTAATTGTTCTTCTGAAATGTTTAGCTGAGCCGCTGCAGCTTTAAGGTTACGCTTGTTTGAAATATAGCTTTTTACGCAAAGCTGATATTGACTAGACAAGCGACTTGTAAACTCATTAACCATAAAGAACGCAATAAATCTTAAGGCATTGAACTTTTCCGTAATAAGTGGTCTCAACATCGGATCAGTCTCACTTGAACTCATCAAATCCGAGTAGCGAATATAATTACTCTCAAGTCTCGATAAGAACTTCATTCGATCAAATCCTTTCTTCGGATATATTGTGATTGTAGATCGAACCCCAAATGACGCAACAAAAGGGCATCGACTACTTATATAAGATTGATGTCGTAGCAACTGCCAAATTTGGATAAATATCATGATTGAAAATACACTTACTAGAACAATTTAAGCAGAATAACGAAACCGATTTAATACTTTATTGAAGCCCCTCATGGCTTTACGAATATCCCAAACAGTCCTAGCCCCGTTGATTTTATCAAGTGTGCTTTTACCGATAACCACCATCATCTGTAAATCAACATTGGTTAGAATCTGCCTCAAAGTGTGTTCTTGCAAGTTAAGATCGAGTGCCGATTCAAGAATACTGAATTTGTTCATTTGGAAAATCTCCACGCACCTCTGATTATGAATTGTAGTGTTATCTAAGAAATCTCCGTACAGGAATATGATAATCTGTCGAAGGGCATTGTGCTTCTCACTGAGGATCATCTTCGTTCGTCGATTGATACCTTTTGAATGTAATAATCGCTTGTAATGCTTATAGCTCTTTTCTACGCCCATGAGGAACTTCATGGTTATCATCCTTCCTTACTCCAAGATTTGGAGGACAGTAATGTCCTGTATTTATAGGCTTGATGATTTAGTAACTGCTAAATCAGAATCATCTCCGAGAATAAGAAAAAGCAGTACAGAGCTCGACATGCGAATTCTGTACTGCTTTTCCAACTACTTTACCTACAGTTACTACACTCGATTAAGGTTAGCTTTTCCTTGTAGCTAATATCGTAAATGTCTAGGGCTTCCTCTTTCGACCGAAACAGCTTCCAGTTTCCTGTCCCCTGCTGTTTCTTCCATCCAAGCTCGGTTCTTTGCTTCATTTCCGTGACATACTGACATAAATCATGGTCAAGGTGCACGGTGTACGTTTTGAATGGAAAGTCGATATTTGCCCAGGCTTTCATCTACTCACCTTCTTTGATTTTACACTTCCTTCGATTAATTCTATGGCATGCTTAGCAAATGCATCGGTCAGTTGTATTCTGTCTGACCCACGTTGCAATGCTCTAAGTGTACTTCCGCCAACATGGTTACAGGATAAACATGGTCATACGATGCTACGACACTGGATGTCGTATTATCAAATGTTACCCACGACTCACTGTAATCTGGACATAAATTCTTTGCTTCTAACTCCCATGACCATCTGCTTGTGCTATCCCAAATGTAAGGATTGCTGATCACCTCAAAATAACCTAAGAGCTTCGTTGTGCCAACCCCATAACATATTAAGATGTCTCCGATTCGGACAGGATTAGGTCTTCGAGCAAAATGCATCTTTTCAATATCGCTGTTCAGTTTCCTTGTTGTTGCGAACGGTCGGTCGGAGTAGCCTACTGGTTTTATGAAGTACCGAACATCTAATTTAAGTTCTATTGTTTTCTTCTTAAAGAGATGACCCACTTCAAGATCAATCTTTGTTTTCTGCTGAGCTGTTACATTTTTAGTATAGTTGTCAATCTTTTCGATGATGCCTTGAAGCTCCTCGTGAGTAAGAGCGTGGCTGCTTACATTGCCGATATCGGTAATAACCTTCTTCAACGATTCTTGATCCTCAATTAGTACGCCCCACTCATGATTTTTGTTTAGACCACTATCTGTAAAGTTTGCAGAAGTGATGATACCCCTCACAGGAATTCCATTCTTTCGTGCTATATAAATTTTCCCATGTAACTTATTGTCTACATGAACTCGAAAAGCAACGGAATGGGTAACACAATTAAAAAGAAATGAATGCAAAGAATCTACCTTTTTTAGCAGGTCAGGATCATTGTCCTTTAAAGTAGTTACTAGTACAACTCGCTTCACCTCTGAAGAAGCGATAATCTCATCAAAGAAAACATCAAATGATTCCATCAGAAACGGACTGACAATATGTAGCTCGTCCGTTCCATCTACAAGCCGCTTTAGCTCATCAAAATGTCTGGAATCAATGTTATTCAGAATCCTCATGTATCCTCTTCCTTTATGTTTGATTGTTCTAACCTACCTATGTATATGCCGGGAATCTTTACATTATGACTGTGTTAATCTTGCTCTAAAAATTGATGCCTGATAATAAATAAGCAATATAGATCCCATTAAAGAGTTCTATACTGCCTTTTATTATCCCTTGTCTTCCGAAGATTCCTTCTGAGGTTTGATTTTGAATAATCCATGAAAGATCTGAGCGCTTTTCGTAATGTACTCTTCTAACTTTATCAAAAGCGTTTCCTTGAATTTCGTATCATCTTCTTCTGCAAGCCAGTCAAACCGAAGATCAAAGTGATGATGCACATTCGCGTAATCGTAAAATGCTTTTATAGAAAGGTTATTATACTTAGGCACATCGGCAAGAGTTATACGATTACTTACTGACAAGTTCTTTTGGTAGTCTGCTTTACCTTTATGAAACTTATCTTTCAGATTCGAAGGAAGCTCATCGAAATGGTCATTCATCTTCTTGAGAACATGCTTTTTACTTTCTTCCTTACTTTTATTGAAACTTACCCCTAACTGAGCATAATCATCCCTGTATCTCGAATCAATATCGTAATCCTCAGACATGAAATGTACCTGCATCGCTCGGACATAATCCAATCCAAATTTCTCTATGTTGTACAGGTTAACAAAATCTTCGAGCAATGGTTTCAAGTAATATCTTTTAATTGAATATAAGTCCGATTCAGCTTGCAAGAGAGCATTTAGAATATGGGAAGTACTTTTTAAAACCCCATCATATAACGCGCGGCTAAAGGACAATCTCTTACATTTCATATTCTGTTTGCTGTCTATTTTCTGCTGTATTAACTTTGAATTCACTTCATTTATTACTATTAGTTCACTTACAACTTGCAATAACCGATTCGCTTCATCACTCACAGCTATCACCCTCCACAACAATCCTAACATGATTTGGATTAAGCTTCTACTCCGTTCATAGTTATTGAGAGGGAGGGAAAATAACCTAGAAGAACTCCTTTTCAATTAACTCAGTTACTTCGTTAAACGGAATTACCCATAAGAATCCTGCTTCCTTATTTCCATTTGCCAAAATACCGAGAAGTCTGAACGGATTCGCAATATCATCACGCCTGTAAGAATATGCAAAGGAGCCGCTCATTCCATTGAAAGCGGGCAATTTATGACCGTGTTGACCAAATTCGTTTATTCCATCCGTACTCGCCAATAGCACAATCCTTTTAGATGCATCATCGACCCGTTCAATATAAGTTGTATAAGGAGTCGTTTCCATTTCGACAATGAAATTTTCATGGTTTATATTCGTTTCTTCACCAGTAATACCGTGTAGAAAAACAACATTTGAGATTTTGTCAAAATAACCAAGTGGATCTTCATCAATTAATGTATGGTCTAAAAAACATTTTCTATTTTCTTGTTCCATTAACCTAGCCGATTGGGGATCTATCTCGATTACTGCAATATCGCTGTCTTTATCATCCACATGCTTAATAAGCGTAAGATTCTTCGTTTCAGTTCCATACTGATAGGGGATTACAACATCCGTCAGCCTTTTTTCTTCCGACACTAAACTTAATACATGACTTGCAGTAACCAAAAAATATCTGTCTTTGTATTTAAGAAAGCCCGCTGATCCTAAAGAACCAAGTTCGAATCCTGGAACACCAGTCTTATTGAATACGCGAGTGAGAATCGGTCCCGACCATTCCTTAAACTCTACTGTTTTCTGCAATAGCTCAGCATGCTCTATTATCTCATCCATCCTGTAGTGCTCCTTCTCGTTATAGCTTAATTAATCTCGCCATTTACAAGCTCGTTATTTACCCAAAGAATGGTACCTCGCTTATTCTCATGATCGAGTTGGCAGTCGAAACCGTGTTTTCTGTAGAAATGTTCCGATCTGTCTATGTGATCCCAATCTACAGAGGAAATCCATCCTGTAATAACTTTGATTTGCATTTCATGGACAATCTTCATTAGCCCTTCCATCATGATCGAGCCGTAACCTCTGTTAACCCGTTCTCCTTCAATCTTTATATCCGCGATATCCATATGTTTGTTCTCAACATGTACGTGGACGTTCGAGTCTGGAGCTTTTACCCCATCTTTGGATATGACCTTCACCTTAATATGAATGTTTACATCATCCATACCGTCACCATACATTAAGCGGTAGATCATGACACTTTCCCCGAATCGGTTCTGGGCTACATGGATGACCTTATGTCCATCCTTTTCTAAATCAGTCGTGTGCCACCTGACTTCATACTCAATATCGCCTTTTTTCTTCAACGGGAGCGGTTTGTATTCCCTCTTCAACACAGGGAACGGATCACTGTCTCCAAACAAATCATTAAATATATCAGCAAGCTGCTTTGAGCTATTCTCATCAAGGGGGTCATTTTTCTTCGTCATTTAATCACTCTTTTCTGAATTGCTTTTCATTGATCCTCTAAAAGTAAATATTCTCCACTTCCAGTTCGAACCCCTTCTTTAATTCGACTAGATTCTACATACGAAAGAAGGGATAAGCGACTTTCAGCTTAGTTTTTATAAAACAACCTTCGGAATTTTATAAAGTTGTGTTCGGTATGTGTAACTTACTTGCATCTTTTATAAATCCCAGTCAGTAGAATGTAAAAGAAACGCCCCAAACCCTTTCCCAAATCTAGAGCTTGGGGTGGAGGGATGGGGTGGAATTTATTCTATGCTATGATTTACTGCTTTTTACCTCATTGACAAACTCTAAGATGTCTTTGTATATAGCGATTATCAACTCTTTGACTGTAGTGTAAGACTGCATTGGAATTTCGGTTACTGGTATACTCGGATCAACATAATGTACATAAAAAACTGACACTATTGAGATAAGCACGATACTAACCAATATAATCTTTATTGCTGTTACGATCTTACTGATTATCTCCTTGACCCCATTATGCAAAAACCGATATAAACGGTTTACCGGTTTAGTGCCTTGAGTATGAGTCGCTGTTATCTTGTTTGCATCGATAGGTCTCTGAACTTCAACAATTTTCTCTATGACAGGAATGCTCTTAGCTTGATACTCATCTACAAACTGTTCATTAGGAAACATTATCGTGTCGACATCGGCTTCGATATAAAGCGAGTCTTGTGCTGGAGTAACAGACTTGGGTTCAAGTACTGTTGGATCAATTTGAATAGTATCCATAGCTTTTCGTGCTTCAGCGAAAAGCTTAGCGCTCTTCTCGACAATATTATTAGGTTCAGGCTGACTGGATTCTGAATCTATTGATTCGTCAGAATGAATAATCAGTCCGGATGAGGTTTCCTCCGGCTTTGCCGCGGGAGTGTCAGGTGCATCGGTCTGATGTTCGGAAGTATCGCTTTCCAAAGTCGGTACAGCATCATCGACTTCGGCTGCTTCGGCTAAAGCGGCTTCCTCAGTTAGGGAAGCCATGTCAGGCATCGGCTGGTCAAAATTATGGCTCGGATCGATACTTACCCCGATGCCAGCATTGATCTCGCTTTCGTCAATGGAGAAGAATGAGAAGTGCAGGTCGTCAATTGTATTGGATTGTGGAGTTTGCGTTTCGTCCTTTGTCTTGGTTAAGGTGCTTTTTTCATTCCAAGTGAGCTTCATTTTCATCACCCTTTCCTCTTGTTGTTAATAAGATTTATCCCCTCACAGCTCATGAAACCGTTACTGGTTGAGAACGAGCTATAAAAATGTTGCTTAGATAAATTTGAAAACCCGATTAACAAGCTAATTATCACTGCTTTGTGTTTAACGAACATAAGAACATCGGTCGGACGATGTTAACTCAAAAATTCTCGAAAACCTTCGCGCGGCGGGATAAATACCCCTGAACAGAAGAAAACACCTCGCGCTTAACGAGGTGTTTCTGTATTATTGTACTTAATTTTCTGGAGAAAACACGATGAAGTTTAGATCGTCTGCCAACTCGACTTGCGTAATGGTGTCGCCATATTTAATGTACAAATCAATATTTCTGAAACTATTTGGCTTTCGGAAAACCACTTTGAATGCACTTGCAGCATAACCAGTAAGATCAATGACAGTTTCAGGCTTCGCCTTCACCCTAATCTTTTTGATCAGTAGATTAGCTCCGTTGTAAATAACTACATTCCTTCTTCTGAAGTACGCCAGAAGAATAATGATTAGCGGGGGAGTCGCCACTATCGGAATGATAGGGAACTTCTTGTCAGGCGCTACCGGTTCTGGTTGTTCAATGGCTTCAATAACGAAGTCAACCCGTTGAGTACTCATTGACTCTTTTAATTCGATTGACCGTTTTACTTCTTCTGCTACTTGCACCGATTCAACCGTAACCGAATCTGAGTCTCTGTAGTCTTTGTACGCAACCACGTTTATTCTCGAAATTTCTTTGTCGGTAAATGGATTCTTCAATATAACAGTATGCTTCCCAAGTTCGACATCCTCGAAGCGGTACTCGCCGTTTTCGTTGGTAAAAGTAATTCGTGGATGAGAATGAAGTTCGACTTTAACCCCCTGCATAGGAATACCGTTCGCATCCTTCACAACCCCATATACAACACCGAACTGTTGGTTCGGCTCAGCTTCTTTCAGATACCTGAAGGTAACTGTTAAAGATTCACCATTCTCGCTGATAAATACCGTTTGCTTATCCGATCCGATCAAGGAGTAGCCAGCGATAATGGGAGCTTTGACCTCATTCAAACCAAAGTGCAATGTATCGATTTCCTCAGTTTGGAGAAGCTCCTCGGACTCATGATCTACAGCTTCAACGAGCAAAGTATCCATTTTCTTTTCAACCACTGGAGCAGGCACATTTGTTACTTGGCTTGCCCCTCTCTCTTGTTCAAGATCCCGTTCCTTATCATTCGATTTTGTTTCAGGCTCAGGCTGTGGCTCTACCTTTGGCAATTCCGGCTTCGGTTCTGGTGTCGGTTCAGGTTTCGGCACTGGCTTTGGTTCTGGTGTCGGTTCAGGTTTCGGCACTGGCTTTGGTTCGGGCTTCGGCTCTGGTTTAAGTTCTGGCTTCGGTTCTGGCGTCGGCTTTGGTGTTGGCTCTGGTTTTGGCTCAGGCTTCGGTTCTGGCTTCGGTTCTGGCGTTGGTTTTGGTTCTGGATCAGGGCTAGGTGTCGGCTCGGGACTTGGCTTCGGCTCTGGTTCAGGTGTCGGGATGACAACTTCCTTCCTATAAAAGTAGGTCATCTTTCCGAATGGCTCGGCTGCTGTTAGTACGACATTTTTAACAGCTTCTCCAATTAGCTTATATACCCCGATAAACGCATCAGCTCTATATGAATGATCACCTAACGGCAAATCCGACAGAATTACATCTTCTTTGAGCTTACTGTTCGTTTCCCAATCAACAAATTCAACCGTTATACCACCTTTTGGCTCAGGCGATGGAACGACTGGTTCAAAATAGGCTTGGACGATCTTGTCCTCATCCATCTTAAACAAAAGCGACTCCTTAACTACTTCCTGACCATCCATCACCCATTTAGTGAATTTATGCCCCTTAACAGGATTCATTGATACGGATATTTCATTACCTTCCTTAAACTGTCCGACTGAGCCGCGCACATCTTGGAACACTTCTTTTGTTTCTTCATTCACGACATTGACCTGACCTTCACCCACTACTTCAACGATCAACTTGAATTCCTTTGGCGGTGATGCAACGGGGATGAAGTGCGCTATTGCGATAACATTGCGATCCATATACAAGTTGATACTCTGATCGTCTGACTCAAGCCCATTTACGACCCATTTCTCGAATTTATATCCCGGCGAGGGAATAGCCATCAGGCTGACCGATTCAAACTCAGGATAATTCGTCGTACTCCCTGCTGGATACGGAGTAACTGTTCCCATTCCAACTTGATTAACTGTTAGCGTATACCGTGTAGGCTGTGGTTGGTTTTGCTTGAAGCGAGCTATTGCTGTTTTGTCGCTATCCATTTTCAAACTTACCCCATAACCAAACGGGTCAAAGTAATCTTCGCCATCAATCACCCATTTTTCAAGTTCATATCCTGGTACTGTATTCCGAGCAGAAATGGAAACCCATTCTCCGTCATCGTATTCGTAAGTGCCAGTTGCAGGAAAGGTTGTGCCTTGCCCTTCCATACCGACTGTTAACTTATACTTCACTGATGAAGATGACGATTGATAATAGAAAACGATGACATTGTCCTTGCTTCCGAAGGTGTTGAAAGTGAGCGGGTAAATGCCGTGAGATACCCCCTCGCTATAAATATTGACCTCTGTAGTGCCTTTACCGACAATGTTGAATTCGCCCGCTTTATCGGTAGTGGTCAATATCCCTTCATCCGCGATTGAACTAGTCATATCATCTGGCAGTCCTACATTAGAGATCGATAATCCATTCCTTGAATTAACCAAATGACGCTCTGTACCGATTTTGGACGTGAAAATATGGTCTTTGTTTAGAACATACCTACCTGAATCGCCAATGAGGGAATAACCTTCAAAATTCTTGGCTTTGTACGTGATTGAAGCATTCAAGTCTAATGTCTTATCGTCTGTCGAATATTCCTCAAATGCCAGTAGCTCATCTGTTCCATTGACACGATGCTCGACTCTTAACGTGTCAGCACCTTTAACGAATCGATAATTGTATTGCGGAGTGCTGGCACGGTCATCACCCCTCGATAGACCAGATAACTCTAACCAATCATTGTAGAACTGTTTCCCAGCTGCCTGATCGTCAATATAAAGATAGTTGTAGTCGAACAGCAACTGAGGTTTTGCTACTTTTTCGAAAAGTTTGAACAGCTTCGATAAAGTGGGAATGTTACTATTGGTTAAGAAATTGTAACTGAAATCAACCTTATTTGCATTTAGTGTATCAAGCTTGCTTACATTGTTTAGCCCCTCGATGTTCGAGAGCCGGTTATGGCTGAAATCAAGTACACTTTTCGTAGTCACCGCTGTTTGTGGTTCGATCAACCTTCTTAATCTACTCAAGCCATCAAGATTGGTTAAATTGTTATTGGACACATCCAAGTGACTGAGCCTTTCAAGACCACTTAGTCCATCAATGTTCTCCAACTGATTATTACTGAGATCTAGAAAATTTACCCCATTCAGGAAGCTCAGGGGATCTACTTCGCGGAGTTGATTGCCGCTAAATTGAAACTCCGCATTGTCCGAGAACTTAGGGTCGCTGAGGATACTGTCTTTGAATATCTGCAGACCCTCTAAGCTTGTGATTCCTTTGAAATCATCGGAGCCGAATGAGAAGTGTCCTTTGTTTTGATAGAACCTTTGCATCCGCATCTCAACGTCACGCTTATTGATCGTATCGTTGATCGTCCCGTTCCAGACTGGTGTTGTCCATAGTCCCCAAAGCTCACCCATCCAGTGAGCGAAATAATTGGCTAACTCACTACTTGGGAACAGCTCGCTCACGACAACATCCTCACCTCGATGGAAGCGAGACAGTGCATCTTGTGATCCATAGTCTGTTTCAGTAGTCCAAGGCTCATCAATACTCAAAAAATTGATGTTTCGTTTACGTGCAAAGCTTTCTGCGGTCGAATTGTTATGTCCGATAATTGTAGCTTGGTATGGGATCACAATGTCCCAATCAGACAAACCATTCTTGTCGCCTATTATCGTATTTGGATTCTTAAATGTGACGCTTCTAATCCCATAGCTGTATGCAAACGCATTTACCTCAACTAGCTCAACACTTTCAGGGATAACTACGCTCGTTATACTTTGATTTCCCAGAAATGCTGCTCCGAAAATCCTTGAAACGGGTCTCCCTTCGATTGTCTCTGGGACGACTACATCTCCGCCTGGTCCGATATACTCTCGGATATAGGCATAAGGTTCATTCATCCATTCCGGATTTAACTCGTAAATGAACTGACTCGGATCGGAAGCGTATACTGCATTCGTGACACTGGTTTCGTCGTAAACGGCATCTGTTACGCTCACTTCATTTCCGTAGTCGGTGTCGCTTGGTTGATCATCAGCAAGAGCGCTCATTGGAAATAGCCCGATAAGCAGAGCGATCACCAAGAGAACTGAGATGATCCTTTTTCTTTCCTGTTTACTGTTTGCCACATCCTTCATCTCCTTACTTGTGCTTATTCTTTTTCTCTTGGTCTTATAAATTTGCTCTTGCTGACTGTCTTGAAAATCATCTAATCTCCACAACATTTTGAAATTTTTCTAGTAACTAATTCCCATTCAAATCGTGCTTCGATCAGCATAAAAAAAGCAGTGACCCCTAACTGGGAGATCACTGCACACATAAAGAAAAGAGCCAGATGCTCAATGCATCTGACCCCAATATCGAGAATTATTCTGATTTAATGATTGCAATAAAATTTGTTTGATCCCAACTTACTTCGGCTCCAATAGATTCACTAGCAAATCTTAAAGGTACATAGGTTGATGAGTTATTAATAAACGGTGCTGTCGAAAGTGTAATCGCCTTGCCATTGACATACGCAGTCTTACTGCCGATTGTAAGCTTAACAGTAGTACTTCCTCGAACAATAGTCACTTCTTGCTTATCATTATTCCATTTCACATCGGAGTTGAGCTTTTCGAACACTCCGCGAAGTGGTATGAAGGTGCTGCCGCTAACGATCTTCGCGGGAGGACTCAAACTTACCAAATCTCCATTAATTGTTACACCGACATTGTCCTTGTTAAAGTTACCCGTGATTGCAGAAGTTGAACCGCTCGGTGGTGGGTTAACATCTCCACCTCCAGTAGGAGGGGGAGTTACGTTCCCATTAGAGCCGCTTGCTACAGTTGTGAAAGACCAAGTCTTGTTGAGAGTTTTGCCTGCATACTCGTCCTCATACAACGGCTTGTAATTGACAGATACCGTGTAAGTTTCACTGTTTTTCAAAGGTTGCTTAGTGTAGAAGAACCAATAACCCATGTACCATTCAGAGAAGAAAGGTACACTAGCGCCCTTACTATCTTTGATAGTTGCATCAATATTTTTAGTGTCTAGTACATGGGGCGGATAGAACGAGATAACATAGCCCGATCTTTCAATACCAAACTTTCTTAGCGGGTTAGGGTCTTCATCTGCTCCGACAAACGTTGTAGGTACATTCTTTTGACCATTGTAAGGGTACATCGAAATATCCGTTGTATCCGAACTACGGGTTTTTGATACCATTGCGAATTTCTTTCCCTCAAGTCCCACGCCTACTTCCGATGCGTAAGGATCTAGGAACGGTGTTCTGTGGTACGCCGTATTGACTAGGGTATCAATTGCTGCCTTTACAGTGGAGTTATTAACTGTAAGAACTTCAACTAATCCTTGAGCCAATTGAGAATCCCCACCTACCGCAAGTACTCTGTCCTTGGGCGTTACACCAGTGAAGCCCTTCTTACCCTCAATTTCATCATGGTCATAGGGATTACCAGCATTGAGGTATTTCGCATGGTTTTCAGCCGCTTTCGTAAGGAATGGGTTCAGCTTTACTTCGCTGAGTCCTGCATCCTTGCGGATTTTGTTGATGTAATCTAAGGCTTCTTTTGCTTCTTTTGAGTAACCATCATTTGAATTCGATACTTTATTATCAGAACCACTTTTAGATGAGCTTCCTGCAGTTGTGAAAGACCAAGTTTTGTTGAGTGTTTTTCCTTCATACTCTTCCTCATAGAGAGGTTTATAGTTTACTGACACCGTATATTTTTCGCCATTTTTTAGCGGTTCTTTCGTGTAAAAGAACCAATAACCCATATACCACTCAGAAAAGAACGGTACATTGTTTCCCTTGCTGTCCTTTATAGTTGCGTCGATATTCTTTGAGTCGAGTACATGCGGAGGATAGATTGAAATCACATACCCCGATTTGCTAATACCGAACTTACTCAACGGGTTTGGATTTTCAGCTCCAGTAAACGTTGTTGGTACATTTTTCTGCCCGTCATATGGATAGACAGAAATCTTAGTCGAATTTCCAAAAGATGAGTCCAGCATAACGAAATTCTTACCAACCATGCCAATACCAATCTCAGTAGCGAATGGGTTGAGGAATGGAACCCTATGGTACGCCGTATCGACCATAAGATCGATAGAGCCTTCTACAGTTGTCTCCGAATACGAAATAACCTCACTAGCACCTTTTGCTATATTTGAACCGCCAACAGCAAGAACCCTATCTTTCGGTCCTTCACCAGTAAAGCCTTTCTTGCCCTTTACCTCATCGTGACCTGTTTCTCCATTCGCGTCTAAGTATTTAGCATGGTTCTCTGCGGCTTTTGTAAGGTAAGGATTAAGCTTAACCTCATCCAGACCCGCTTCCTTTCGGATCTTATTCACGTGTACCAGAGCATCTTTAGCTTCTTTGGAATAATTGAAGTCCGCAGAAGTAATTTGAACTGGTTTTTCAGACTGCGCCGCGAGTGCGCCTTGACCCCCTAAAATAATTGAGAATGCAAGTATTACTGCTGTTAACTTTTTCGTTTTCATATTGACCTCCGATCTACAGGATTCGCTAAACTTTAAAAGAAGGAACTGTGTATCTGTCCCTTATTCCCACTCCATTCCATTTAGAAGGCATCATCTTCATTATATAAAGAACCAGAATAATAGTCTGTTGTATTTAAGTCACATCGATCCTACAATTTCAAACTCTCGCTACTTACGTGATTAATACTCATGCGGAAGCATGAATGTATAATACTTCATCTTCCCCTCATCGCCGTATACTGCCCAAACTACTTCTGAAAATAACTTCTTGTTGTCGATAGTGAGTAAATGACCGTCATTCCCATTCGTAACTACCGTTTTCTTCCCAACAGTCTTAAAAGACAGAAACTCTTCTTTGCCATAAAAGTGCTTGATGATTAATGAAATAACCAGTTGCCAATCCCTACAGCCAATCTCTCGAACCCCATGAGTCATTACTATTTGTAGGCTCAAACACTTACCTCCTCCGTCTAGCTGTTCTATAACCTTCATAATAATCCGTGTCCCTATAATCGCTTTTAATAGCTGCAACAGAAAGGGGGCGAACATCAATGTTGTTCTGTTGGTAGCCTTCAAGAATAGTCTCATAGTATATCCGAGTAGGCGCCGATATTGGTCTTGATTCGGCATTCATGATATAAACCATCGCTCCTAGTTCAATTGGAAGATCACTTTCATTAAACACGTCATTTTTTACACTAATCGATTCTAACTTTATCTTAATGATCTCTTTTCTGTAGAGTCCAACTGAAACGCCTTCATAATGATCTAAAGCGATTTCATCCCTTTCGGAGATCATCCACAACACAACAGGTACAAATAGTCCGATATGTTTAGAGATGGTGGCTACGCGTTTAAACACTAGCTCATGATCTTCAATACACCCAATCCCGATGATATACGCATCAGGACAACGCATCTTCATTTGCTTAATGTGCATATTGCTCCCGTAAGCTACATAAGGCTTCATACTCGGTACCTCCAATATCAATAGTTAGTTGGTAAGTTTACCTTGGATTACGATTGGTTGTACAGTGTTCAATAACGGTCAGGATCGCCCAAGAATACCCCGAATGGGGCTTACTGCGCTTCGACATCTGACAAGCCCCGAGCGTCATCATTCGTTGGCGGCTCCCTCCATGCAGAATTACCTTCAAGGTACTTAAGTAGGTGATGACGCATGGTTTTGAACTCATCACCAATACCACCAAGTCTGAGAAGCCATACACGAAATGAATACTTCTCATTCCCGTTGTCAGGCACTGTTACCCGACTGGTTGCTTTCTTTTGGTTAAGGGCTTGAGCCGCGATGAGCAAACTCAACTGGATACTTGCTTTCACTTTGCCGGCATGCAAAGTTCCATTGAATAAACGGAACTCCACTGTATTTAGTCTGCCGCTTAATAACTGGTGCAAATTCAATATCCGGTACCTGGAGTCGTTATATCGATCGTTTCGACGGAAGGGTAAAGCATTGAATCCGTGATACCAAACTTCTGCAAACTCCCCCATCGTCTTCGGCTTCTTTTTATTCAGCTTCTTTATAAACTCATCTGAAAGATCCAAGCAGTATCTGCGCCGATCCTGTCTGCAATCCAATGCCTTGGTCAGCAAAGATTGTTTTGCGTAGATAATATTACAAAGAGTTCTCAAGTTATTTGGGGAGAATCTCTCAGCTCCTACATGTACATGTAATCCGCAACTCTTGTTTACTAATGCGCCGCTTTCCTTCAATTCACGAATTAATCTCTGCAACAAGGGAATATCAGAATACCCTAAAACAGGGGATACAAGTTCACACTGATAATCATCCGATACGATTATTATTTCGGAGTTCTCTTGTCGTACCGCCTGAATGGATGCATCCTTAACGACTTTCCATATCCGTCCGGATCTATCCTTGATTTCATAAGTATCATGACCCCATCCACCAATTTGTGTTGGTCTGCCTGTATCGAAGAAATCCGCAACAACATGAGCTGCCACTGAACGTTTTATCCCTGTAAATTCTAATTCAAAACCGAATGATAAACTTGTGTATTCAACATGCACTCCCTGAGCCTCCTAACCAACCATAATTAACTGGTTAGTTATGTAACTTTTCTCAGGTTTGAAGTTACTTTTTGACGCACTTTTCATAGGTTTTTTGAAAAAATGTTGAGCCTAATTTATCTAAAATCAAAAATAAAGATCACCTTAGTGGCTCTTCGCTATACTGCATGGATAAAGATACGTTTATTAGGTTGATAGAGCGATTTGACATGGAGCCTCTGCGGGCATGAGTACTCGCGAAAGCCGCGAAGCATAAGGACTTCGCGATGCTAACCAGCTTATCATGCCCGCCACTCCATATAAAATCGCAATCTATTTAACCCACCTCGAGTAGCGAAGAGGCACCTTAGTGAAAGGTGATCACTTTGAAAGCTATAGTAAAACCCATGCCCCCAATGCCCTTAAACGAACATCAACGGGAAATGCTGACGAATTTCTGTATCACATTGATTACAAACTATAAAGTTCTTCTCTCCAGTGCCGATGAATTTAGCCTGAATCTGATAATTTACATCAGGCATCACGTTTTCAGGTAAGAAGCTGCCGTGGCAAACTCCACATGATCCGTGTAGTATCATGTAGCATTCCACGCAAAGTGATCCAAGATCATGAGTCATGTGATTAAACAGTACTTCCGCCTTGCGGGAACAGAATGAGCAACACTTCATAAGAATCATCCTCCAATTGGTTTTTGAAACGCAAAAAACCGCAGACTACGCCCATTAAAAGGCTTGTCTGCGGTGCTTCCGCTTCCAAAGAATATTTTGTTAATTCCAATATACCCCATCTGCACACAAAGGACAAGATATACCGTTTCATCGAGTTGAACGATCTAAAATCATCTTTAACTTCGGGAGCGAATATAAAGAGTCACCATAAATCCCTTAGCTGGCTGTTTTTACTACTTCTCGAATTTCTTTTACTGAGTTTGTTTTGGCTTTTCAACCTTGCCAACAGAATCCTTAACTTGCTTCCCTTCTTCCTTCCTATCAGTACTCCCTGCTCTTCGGGATGACAGATCATCAATATAAGTCTCAAACTTACGATCCTTCTCATTAGGTAGTACGGCATTATTCAATTGTCCATCTCTGCCTTTCATCGAAGGGAAACTCTTTTCATTACCATCTAAATGACTCAGGTTAGGCTGACCGTGGTTATACATCATTCCTTTTCCGAATCTTGATCTCAAACCTGAAGGCTTATTACCACTATTCAATTCACCATTATCTGCATTCTCACCTTTTGTACCGATCGCATGACTTAGAGCTCCATCAAATGTCCTGCTCATCGATGAATGCATGTATTGTTTGAATGCAGTCATTGCACCTACTGCAAGCCCTACAGTTGCAAAAACAGTTGAAATCACATGCGACTTCAATGATGAGATGAGTAACTTCGCAATTTTCCAAAGGATGAAGACGTACAAGACGTCAACAGCCACCATTAATAACATGACTATCGAAGGATCGCTAACTCCGAGTGATGGCGTTCTTCCTCCAACATAACCCGTTAACCCTTCACCCATAAATAGTGAGATCACAAATGCAAATCCAACACTCGCTGCTAAGAAGATCAGAGATGGTATAAATAGATTCTTACTAAGTGTTCTTATCAATCTCTCAGGCGGAACCAGCACACTTGATAAGCAGATCGCAAGAGTTAAAAACAGAAGCAACAGCAACACGAATAACTTTGCAACTGGCACAACGATGACAGCCATCAAATCACACAGAATTAAAAGTAATCCTGAGAATATCGACGTCTTTTCAAGAACCCGTGCGTACAGGTCTTGATCGTCCATTAGAGCTTCGCCAGTAGAATTCATCAGGATCAGCCTCATGAAAGCATCGTAATTAAAGTTCTTTAGCTCAAAATTTTGCGGGTACAACGTACTACTTTCTCCAAGTAGCCTATTTTCAGAGAACTCGCGATTAAAGTTGAAGGTCGCCATCATTGCTGCTGCCGTAATAAGAACCTCATTGTCGAAATCATGATAATTCGTCAAATACAATAAGTCTTTATATGTTGAGTTTAATGTGGACTGAATACGCCGCTCCACATCAGTAAGCTGAGAGTAATTATACCCCTTCGCATGCATATCTGCCTCAGAAAAGATCATCGGTCTACCGGCATCATCATATGCACCTGGGTTAGCCGTATCAGCAACGTACACTTTCTTATTGGCAATCGGAACTTGCTTTCCCATTACGTCGAGGGAATAAATCTGGTCGACCCAAGGTGAGTATAGCTTCCAAACAGCTTTTAAGTCTTCTTTACGCTTTGCCTCTTCATTAAATTTTGCCTTCATCGCAGGATCGGAAGGCTCTATTGCGTTTTTGAAGTTAAAGGTATCGACACTCTTCCCGTTCGTAGCCGTCCACCTGTATACGTAGTCATTTCCTTGATACAAATAAGGAATCACGTAAGTAAATAACCCCTCAAGATCGAGGAAATCCCTCATTGAATTATTTACCTTCAGGTCATCACTCGGCGCTCTGAAAACTTCTTTAGAAAGCAATGCTGCTTTGAAATCTCCATTCACATTCGAATATCTACTCTGCAATGCATTGTAGAAGTAATAAAACGGACTTTCAGTTGATAACAGGAAAGCTTCGGAATGCTCATCTGTCGCGGCACGTAATCCTGCATTGGAGTTGATATCATTTCGGAAAATGGCTTTTGAAACATCGGAACTATTCAAAGCCCAATACCTATAGCTCTCCTCCATTTCAGAATTATCGGTGACTGATAGTGTTGCACTTGATTTTATTAACTGATCTTGTTGATCTGAATATTGAACTTTCTTATTGTCGTCCAATAAAGACTTAAATCTGTACTCAGGGAAAACGAAGGATGACTCTTTAGCGTTTAATAATTTGTTGGCAGCCTCATTTCTTGATACTGCTTTTTCTGAAATTTTGGAGTACGAATTTTTGGCTGCTGTAGCTATAGCGTTATATGGTCTATATAAGTAGGTGACCAGTGGATCATTGAAAACATATTCCTCTTGGTTAATAAAACTGCTGAATAACCATCTAAAAATATTCAGATTTTCATTTAACGTTTGAGTTATTTTCCCTTTGTTAAACATATCATCGAAAACATCATCTTTCTTAGGCGACATCCATTTAACCCGAACTCCAACATCTGAGGAATATGCCTCCCTTGCTAACTCCATGTTTTGAGCAATAATATAGTTTTTCTCATCATCCATAAGCTTTACATTACGCATAGAAGACAGTGCTTGCTGATGCTGAGTAATTGCCCAATAATTAAACCTTCCAGAGTATAGCTTATCTCCTGCTGTATTTGATAAATTTACTACACTTGAGATGAAGAACTGAGGAATTATCAGTACGAAAGCCATTACGATGAAGATTAATACCCCTTCTCTAATAGAACGCACATGTGTTATGACCATTATTATCACGATCATCGCAACAAATAAGATCAGTAACAAGTATATTGACATGTAATCGTCCAGTAACCAAGAAGTTATAGGTAACTCCGTTAAACTAGGCGTATTGATGTAACCAACAATTGAAGCATATGATTCGTTTCCGCCTGCGCTCACACTTAAAATATTTCCAATCCACGAACCGGTAATGCTCCTATGGGTGGATATAATCCAACTGTCTTGTGCAGATTTGATCAGCTTATCTCTATACTGATTTGGACCGTCCGAGAGAAGACCATAAATCTTCTTAACGATATCTGTTTGCATTTCCTGCATTGTCTTCTCTTCGGAAGCCACAACCCCCGATCCTCCGATAATTGTAACGAGGTCTAATCCTCCACTCATCGTATTCAATATAATTGTTGGTAATAAGTCATTCTCAAAACGTTTGCTATCCCATTTTTCCTCACCAGTTTTACTGTCTTTACTCTTTTCTATGCCGAGCAGTTGCACCATGTAACCCCAATAGATACCTGGGTAGTTATTGACATCATTCATGATTGCAGTTCGAGTAGTATATTTACCAAGAACGCCGTCAACTTCGGTTCCAGCGTACATGTTGCTCTTTAATTTCTTGGTAAAGGTACTATTCATTCCAAATACTCGATACACCATAGAATTATAGAACAGGGTAGAAATTGCATTTTGTCCGTTTTTCCCGACAACCTTCTTACTCGATCCTTTGACAGTATCATGCCCAACGATTTTGCCGCCATTTCCTGCCTGAAAAAGACCAGCACCATTAAATTCAAAGTAAGAATAATCATCAAATCCGTTATATTGTTTAAAGAAAGCACTCTTTCTTATCGCAATTGAAATATACCCCAGAAAAGAATCATATTCTGTTAAACCAAAGCTAGTTGGAGATATAAGTTTTGGTTGGTACCAGTTTGATCGTACTAGATTATCCTCGACGAGTGTCGATGAGGGCAACAAATTATATACGAAATTATTACTGTCGAATTTCAATAGCTTTAGCGCAGTGTTAATTGTATCAGGATCATCGGTACCAAAATCCCCTGAATCCAAAAAGCTCTTTAACGCTTTAAACTCAGCAGAAGTTGGACTTACTGTTTTATTGGTCGTATTATCTTGAAGCCATTTCACTAAAAAATCTACTTCATCCTGTTCGTCACCTGAACTCTTGCTATCATAGTAATAATGAAGAAAGGCGTTGAAAGGTGACGAGAAGTAAGAGCCTTGATAAAACTGATATTGACCCGATACTTCTTTGGCGAACATCTTCTGCCTCATCAACAAAGCATCGTCATCGGTTTTCCAATCACCTTCACCGCCGCTGGCTCCAGTCGGTACGTTGAAATAGTACATATCGTCTGCTAACTCATCCAATGAAAAAACACTGCCACCGAATAAGTATTTTGACAAAGTATCCTTCTGATCACTGTTGAGTGCTTCTTCATCTACAAAGTATTTCTGTCCATTGGTGAATTTACTTGCATCAATAGTCAGAAAGATAAACGAGTTGTTATTTGAAATTGTACTCGATTCAGCTTGAATAAATTTCTGAACATCCTGATACGGATTAGAGATAACCTTATCACTGTTCATGATCAATGTGTCTGAGTCACCTAAACTTCTAAATGCTGAACCTCCTGATAGCTTTGTCATACTGGAATGCGATTGAATACCAAAGATACTCAGCATATTATTTCTGTTCATCGTGATTTCTTCCTTTGACCCATTTGTAAAATAATCCTTGATATTATAGTAAGGGGTCATGAAAGGCTTTCCGTCTAGAATGTTTTCCGTAATATTAACTATACCGCCCATAACAAAAACGTTTGCAACTGGAAACTTACCCCCATTAGCAGTTTTAGAAAAGACTACTGGATTTAATGCTGCAGGAAGAATCAGTACATACTCTTCTATCGCGACATTATCGTAAGCCCCCCAAATGTTACCTAATCCATCGATATACATGGCGGTTAAAGCCCTAAGTCCTTTCTCCTTATCCAAAATCAACTCTGGCGAATAAGAGAACAGTACTTGGATAGCTGCGTGTGTTGCTTTATCATTCAAGTCCATTACAACATTGTCGCCTGAACCATTCTTCGCATATATTTTTCGATTCGTGTCTACTCCTGCCAGTTTGTTATAAAAATCTTCTCCTGACATTGGAAGTGACCCATCTTGAGGAACGGACTTAAACAAACCGAAGGATGACTTTGAGGATTGAAATACTTCCATGATCGCATTGTATAATTTACTGTTTACGTTGATGATCTGCTTATAGTTATCAGGTGAACCAAAGAACTTATTGCTCACTATCCTTGGAATGGTGTCTTGCTTGTCTGCCGAATCATCGACCATATCACTTAATTTTGTCTTCCCTGGAACAAAGAAATTTGATAAAAATACCCCGTACACCATCAATTCATCTCTGGAAACCCTGTCTACAGCAAGCTCCGTTCTGTCTTTTCTGAAGAAGTCAATCATCGAACGTGCCATAGCATTTGGGGAGTCAGCTGAAGGACTACCGACTGCAGAAGCCGAGTTTAGTGGTGTAGATGCTATTAGAAGAAATACGGCGATAAGCGCTGCTACAAATCGATTTATCCGCTTAGGTTGCAACCTTTCCACCTCCATCCATTTCCCTTTATTTTTATTTTGATTTTGAAGCTCGCTCCTCAGCCCAGTGCTGAACTCGATCCAACCATGCAGTTATTTTCTCTAAGCGATTTAGCCACTTTTCGGCTCGGATCATCTTTTTCTGAAACTTTAAAAACTCCTTGTCATCGAATTCTTCTGAATGCGTATCCGCTTCGACACCTTCACCATGATCAATAACGAACCCATTGACCTGACTGCTCTCAATACCCCTCATTCCCGTCATCTCCTTTTCAGACAATCGTTTTATTTATGTGCTACTTCTGTAATCCTTCTGCAAAATCAGATGTCGAAGTTGTGTTAATCTCAAGGGTCAAAGATAAGTATTTCCGGGTTTTATGTGTTACAGGGTGATAAATGAACCACTGGAGGATTCTTAACTCGACGATTTCGATATTGCTGCTGCTTAGGCAAAAGAAAAATCCCCTCATGTCATGAGAGGATTAATGTGTTATACAACTCCGCTTACTAAACTCAGGAGCCATGCTATAAGTCCGCCAAGCTCTCCGCCGATAAGATAGAGCAGACAGAGCGAAAGGATAATGTAGGTCAGAACCCTTCGTTTAAAGTAAAGCATGTACGCATTTTTATAACTGCCTGTTGACTTTAATGAAGCTTCAACTTCCCTGACAGTAGAAATAGCATCATTGCTAATTCCGAATGGCTTCTTTCGCTCTTTATTATCTGCCTTCAAATCCATTGATTCTCTTGCTACAGGTAGTCCGATGTAAAACAAATCAGCAATCGATGTTGCAATCAGATATATTGTAAGTAAGATCGCCCCTATGCCGAAAACTACTCTAATATAAGGCAAGATCGGGTTGATCCATATCATTGCAGTATACATATCTGCTGAAGCACTCTCCGTAATCAAAGGGATCAATATCATTGAAACTTCATTATTCAGAGCAGACATTGAACCCAATATTACTTGTTGTGTTTGATCCGAGACTGCCGATCCCTGAAGCACCTCAACGAATTCCCTTAGCACTCTTTTCCGCGATTTTTCAGTTGCATCCTGAAAATTGGTATTGTTGAATTTTACCGTTCCGCTCGTACCATCGTAGACCAGAAGCCGAGAATCAGGATGGTCTCCTGTGTTAGCCTCAAAATCAAGGTTAAGACGGCTTCCTGCATTCCCTAATTTGCTCCAAACGTCTTGCATATGCTTCTTATCTCCTGAAGGAATCTCGATAGATTTTATATCTGCATCTGCCGCGGCGACTACTCCAGAAGAACTTAAGCAGATGAATACGGCACAGATAATTAGAAATGAGACTCTTACCTTTAATTTCACTGTATCAACCCCCTGCGGTTTGAACATCGGAACGTGATCTGTACGATCATGTCACTAGTAGCTTATAGTTGTTGTATGGTTTATCTGGTAACAACTCTTGAAATGAAAATGCTATCTGCAAATGGCAATAAAAAAAAATCCCCTCTGGAATTGAGGGGAGCTAACGACTTACTCAATATTAACTTGCTAGTCCAACCCGAGCATACATTGTATAGTCAAGTACTTTTGATTGTTTAAACGCCATACCGTGTTTCCCATCCAAAGCAAATACCTTTGTACCTTGCTGATCGATCCTCACTGTATCAACCACTGAACTCGGTGCTTCTGCAGTTTCTGCTGGCGACCAGTAGGTCTTGCCATCAGTTTTAATTCCAAGAGCAATTTCAGTTTCGGATTTTGAAGTAGGAAGCTTACCCCAATCTGTATACTTATCAGCGTCGACAACCTTAGCTGTCGTTCCTTCTTTGGACTTGAACCCTAAGAATGCGATCTCTATAGGCGAATTTGTCTGATTCTCTATATTGAATGGAGCACTGATAAACGGATCAGTTTCTGAATTAGTCTTGATTGCGAAGCTCAGTGTAGTAGGAACGGTTACCACAATTATCGATGCTGATACGCTTCCAGTAATATCAATATCTCGACCTGATTCAGGTTCTGAATTACCTTCATCCCCACCGCTTCCCATCAATGAAAATGTAGGGAAGCCGTTATTGGTGTTACTCGCTATTAACCATTCAGCCTCTAATGCACCTCGGTTACTATTTAACAATAGTGCAAAATCGGATGATTTCATTTCAACAACTGTCTTTGCAGTTGTCACAACATTGTCGCTACCGACCCCAAGCTTAGGATTTTGAGGAACGTTACTCTCTTTTATGTCGCTGTCTGAGTTCCAGTAGGATGACGTGATCCTTCCATACCCAGGAGTATTAAATCCAGAAAATCCGCCGATTTCACCTTCTCCCGAAAGATTTCCTGCAGCATAAGAGTTAGAAATAAATCCGCCATTTGCTCCTACAAAACCGCCCACTCTGATTCTTCCTGTTACATTTCCAGTCGCATAGGAGTTCCGAATGTCTGAATAATTATATCCCGTCATACCACCGACATTTTCGCTGCCTGATACACTTCCTGTTGCAAATGAATTATAAATTTGACCCCCGCTATTATATCCAACCAAGCCTCCAATAAAACTGTTCCCTGTGACAGTAGCTGTTGAATACGAATCATAAATTCTACCATTATTATCACCGATTAAACCGCCAATTCTGTCAACACCTGACACAATCCCAGTTACGTATGCATTTCTCACTTCTCCAAGAGTACGCCCGACTAGACCTCCTACGTTATCCTTCCCTGAGATGTTCGCATTTTCAATACCCACATTTTTAACAGTAGCTAGGGTACTCAATACCCCGAATAAGCCAACATAATCAGATGAAGACTTATTGATCGTTAAGTTACTAATCTTGTGATTCTTACCATCAAATGTCCCAGAAAACATTTTCGATTGGGTACCGATTGGGGTAGGCTCCCAACCTGATGCATCAATATTCTGAGATAACTCCAAAAACTCATTAGCGAATGAATTACCTGAGTTAACTTGACTAGCGACCCATTCCAAATGAGTTACTGAACTAATCGCATATGGGTCACCTTCTGATCCCGAACCTGAAGGAACCACTGGAGCTGCGTGAGACTTCATCGGTGTAAACGATGTAATTACCATGAAACTGAACATTGACATAACGAGAAGCTTTGCAATGGACTTCATTCTCTTCACCATCCAATTCAAATTTTCAATCAAAGTAAAATGTGACGGGATATAAACTCCCGCCACGATTCGTTAACTCCATATTTTAGTTTTCAGTCAGTGCAACTCTCGTATAGAGCTTGTAATTCAAAGTCTTAGCCGAACCCCATGCGTTACCGTGTTTCGCATCTACCATAATGTCCTCTGTGCTGTTCGGTTCGAGCTTGATTGTTCCGGCTACAGTTGATGGTGTGACTCCATCACTTTCGGCAGGCGACCAAATAGTTGTCCCATTTGATACCCCCTTAATACCGAGGGCGATTTGCGATTCTGTAGCTGCTTTACCTAAGCCCTGCCATTCCTGATCAATATGCATCGATTGATCTACAACCTTAACAGATGTACCTGGCTCAGAAATAATACCCAGAATCTGAAAATCAATTGGAGCATAAGTGCCATTAGTTACCGTTGCAGGAACGGATGTGAAAGGAGCCGGTGAGTTCGGATCGATGGCGAATGCTAAAGCTGTTGGTGTTGTTACCACAATAATAGTAGAATCGGCGGTACCTGATACGTCAATCGTAGATCCGTTCTCGGGATCGATCGTTTGGTCTGCCGCCGAAGCAACAGCTGAACTTAACGGCATCGTCATCAACATTGCACTAACTGTGAACTTCTTGAGCATTGATTTCATCATTGATTCTGCCTCCTGTATTTGTTTTAGGTTCACTTCTAACTTTTTGCTCTTGATTATTCAAGAGGTATCGAACCAAATTGGCATTCCTAGACCCCCTTAGATTTATTAACTGCTTGAATCGCAACCTCAACTACACCAATGATATTGTCCTGATAAACCTCGTTATACCGGACGATCAGCTTGTTTACGTCCTCAGATAGCACCTTGGAAAGCTCTGCACTTTGGATGTATTGCTTTGGTTTTAATAATGGGGAAGTGTAGATGACTTCTCCCGCGTCTACAATTTCGAAGTAGCAGTCCACTGAGTTCTTTTCAGGATTGGCAACCATCAGATTCAGTACATTGCTTCCAGTTTCAAAAGTGGCTTCCGCATTAACTGCAGTAGTAAAAAGTGAAGCATCTTGTTTCTTCTTTAAATACTCTCTAATTTGCTCGTCCGACATATTCGGAAGGTCGCCATCAAGTACTTCACCTACACCTGGTCTTGCAATAGGATCATTGCGTTCCACTGGAGCTACGGGATCAGAAGAACAACTCCGAATAATCATCAATAAAATCGCTATGAGAACAACAACTCCAACGATTAAACTGATCCTCGTTTTCTTCTTTGATTTACTTTGATCTTGATCAGAATTCTGTTCCTTATCATTGCTCACCTTGATCATCCCTTTCATATCTGTATTTGGTTCCCTCCATCATCCTTTGTGTTTCAAGAGCAATCATCAATTACTATTGCAACTATAGATGAAGTGTTCTTTTAGAAACTTCCTTAAAAGATCCCATATGCAGTAAGGAGGGATCTGCATATGGGCAAGGAAAAAGGATGATGAAGGGTTGGAAGTTGACTGTCGAACTAGTAACCAGCCCGCCAATTAACTCCCACTTACAATAAAATTGATCAGCTATCCGCTCCTGAAATTCATTGGAACTCGAAAGTGATTTTCTTATTTTCCATAAAAGAAAAAGTGCATCATACCCCGAAGGGAGATGCACTTGAAGATTTAGCAACTAATGTGTGTTATTGAGTGGGATCAGTTTCATGCTATTGAAACATACTCGCCAGAAGTAAACACAATACAAGAGTGTCGCTTCATTATTATTTGCGGAGTAATCTTCTACTCTTAAATGGATGGATATTCTCGGCACTAAGCAGAAGAACGATCATATAATGAACGCCCTAAAATATATAACTCCGAATAATTACCCTTAGTCAGCTTCATTAAAAAACAAATCTTGACATGTGTTGTTCATGTTCGATGTTCTCTACCTTCATACCACTGAGTATAGCTCGGAAGAAATCAACCGGATCATAAAACAAAGTGGTCATTACTTTACAGGATCTTGTTTTTGCAACTGGAGGAAGCATTTGTTTCACTTCAGCAAAAGCGAGTTCCCATTTATCCGGCTTTACGACCGCTATGAGCAAGCGATTAAAGGGATTTCCACTCTGGAGACAGTATCTTGCTATTGAGGTAATTGATCGTAGCTTGTCTCCTGAAGTGCTATCAGGGGATAGATAAATTGCATATATCCCGATACCTCCAAGGAAGTGTTCTCCTGAAAAGAACTTGAATTCACGCGAACAATCGCAAGTTCCTGGGGAACGGTACGAAGTGTCGAAATATAAGCAGTTTACAGCCGATACCGTACTGATTACCGTGCTATCCGAATAAGCGAATTGATCGACCGTTGACTTCCTCTCCACTATTTCTGCAAAGCTCTCATCAATATATGGACGAAAGGCTGTTATTGAAACAGAATATGCAAGCCTTACCCAGTTCTCATCTCGATATGGAGCTGCCGCTAACTCACTCATTTCATCATATTTCAATTGTTCAAGGTTGGTTTTGAGGAAATGAACAGAAGTATCAGCAGGTAATTTGTATAGCGGAATAGCCTTTAAGTGCATATTCTCACCCCTCCTTAGAAGCCAACTCAAGCCCTGAACCGGCATCATGGAATATGTGTTGTCTCCGTACCTCATCGAGTGCTTTCTCGACTTGATACTTGTTACTTATGGGTTCACCATTGTCCGTCGTACTGAATTCTCCATTAAATAACTTCAAGATAGCTTGGCGTTCAATGGCTACTTTCTCACGGCTATGATGCCCATTCTCAAAATACGACTGAAGAACCTTATCATCGCCTGCTTCCTCAATCAATTTCTTAGAATTATCCGAAATCAGATAGAGAATATGTGCCAATTTCTCCTGATCACACTCTTCAATCGTGTTTTTCATTCCATGTTCTGTTAGAACATTTAAAAAACGAATCTCAGAACTACACTCCTCTAGGGAACTGAACATTCGATACTTGGGTTCGGGCAAATACTTTGCAGCTTCCAGCAAGAAAAACCCCTTTGCTGATTCGTTTAATATCCCTGACCTGAAAATTCTTAATGCCTCCGATACCTTATTTTGAAGTATCATATCGATGGTCTCTTTACCGACAAGTGACTCCAACTGCCGCGAAACCCGTGATACCATAACATCAATTGAATTACGAGATGTTCCGAAGTGGGTCGCTGTTTCCTGATAATCATATTTGGATCGAAGGAAGAAGGAGAATTTTTCCTTTACACTCGGTCTTTTAATGTAATTCATCTGCTTTACAAAGTTCACGATCTCCATCAGAGCATCCAATTTACTTTGTTGGATTTGCGTTGTATGTGAGAAGGGGTCGCTCTCTGGCAGTTTATTTTTAACTGTAATAATTGCATTCTCCAGCTTCTTTGGGAAGATCACATAAACACGCCCTTTCTCTCCTTGGCATTTTGTATAAATTGATTCATTATTGCTACTAACTGCTCTACGGATGTAGCGGAAACTATTGAAGCAATAGTCTGATCACCCACCAAAACTCTGAGTTTATTATCAAAGTAAATGATCTTGGATCGTAATGAGTCAGTCGTTATGCCGTACTTCGCTGCCTGTTTTGAAGAATTTCTGCCTGTGCTTTTGTTTATCCACATCTCGTACCTTAGTTTTGACTTCTCACTTAGATTGCTGAGTTCTCCTAATGATAAAATAATAGTTTGAATGGTCTTATACTTCTGAAACTCTAACTCCCTGTCTGCATCATTGAACTCCTTCGACTTTAGATTTTTCTCGATTGTCGAAACAGCTTCAGTTATCTGCCACCACAACATTTTCTTTGGCTGATCCATTCGATCAAATCCTTTCTTCATGTAATACTTTCGCCTGGTATTCGGCTAAATTGGCGTGAAACGACATAATAAAAGCATCTTTCGTTAATTCCATACCGACTTACTTAAATTAGCCGCATATCGGGCTGACGTAAGTCCTCTGATTTTCTTTTGAAATGAAAAACCCTAGAGCCAGAGAGGAAAATCAGGGCTAAACTGAAAGCACAATCTGAATTTAAGTCAGTTTTGAGAAAGTGAGCTTGTAAGTACTGTAATTTTGCTTCATTTTCAATTCCTGAATGCGATCCTATTTCGTGAGTAAACCGAAATTATCTCAAGATTATTTTTGTTGCTGCACATTGGTTCGGATTAAATCAAATTATGTCAGGAAAGAGTAGAGGGATATTAATTCAACTGACGAGAAATCAACAGTTTTCCGAAGGGTTGGGAGGAATATGGTTCTAAAAGGTCATGATTCAACTCTGGATTATATTTTTATTTCGACCTATCTAATAAACGGATCAGATAGAGACACACTAAAGCCTCGATTAAGAACATAATTTAGGGAACGAGTAGTCTAAACAAATCTTAGAACTGGTATTTGATGTGACAGCATAATAAAAAGACCCAGCTCTTCATATGCGTTTCTGACTCAGTTTTTGAACTGCTCATATCTTTTATAAAATTGTGTTCGGCTGGGTATATCGGCTCGACACTATATAAGGCTTCTGTTCGTTCCTTCTGAATCCACTTCGCCTTGTATAAAATTTCTGTTCGCTGTTCTAATTCCACTTCGCTTATTTATTCAATTTCTGTTCGGTTGGATAACCAAACTTCACTGTTTATGAAAAGTGGATTCGCTCTTCTAAATTAACTCAGTTATTTTCTCAGGAATTCATTTCAAATATCCCGTTCTTAAGCTACTCTTAAAAATCAAAGTTTTAATTAGAACCACGATAAAACCTTCGCGGCGGTGCATGTTAGTCCAGAATTTCCGATAAAGTTCGGTCAATACCCCTGAGAGGATAAAAATAGCGAGATCTCTGGATACGAGTCTCGCTACACTATAGACCATTTTCTTAACATTTAACTACTTCTCCTAATCATTCGTATATCTTAACCACACTGCTCATCTTCCGATTCGCCTAAACACCATTCAGCAAATACAATTTCTCCGTTACGAACTACTAACATTGGACGTTCTCTTAGATATTTTTCGTAATGTGTTTTATTATACGATCTAGTTCCGATCTCTAAGTTATCCAGTCGGCAGTTAGTTGGGTCACCATCAATATGATTAATATCAAATATCCGACCTTTTTGCCCCAGTGCATTGATTGCCATTTCCGATCCGAAACACATTAGAATGACCAATTGATGTATTCTGGGAATAAAATGTCCCCTCTTCCTAGTACCAAGTTTTATGCATTTGTATTTGTTGTTCCCTCCTGCTTTAGAATAGCCATTCAATAAAAAGCTTCTGTCAGTGGGATAAAAAACCCCATCTTTATAAACAACAAGAGATTTCTCTTTCTTAGCAAGTATCAATTTATTTTCCTCATATGTTGCTGAGTAGAGTCGATTGTTGAACCAATATGCTTCCCCGCTCTCCGGATGTACAAGAATTGTATAGTTTTCATATGTTGTCTGGGCAACTCCTGGAAAAACTTCAATTGCTCGGTTATATGCATATACCATCTTTTTCTGGCTCGGTTCCCACGAATGTCTAATTTTGATTTTCCTGCCGAGACATAAACCAGTTGATTTATAAGTTATGCTTCCATTCTCCATGTTAGTTATGATCACTTTTAACCCCTCCTCAACTATGAGTTAATCACATCAAGACAATCCAACAGCATCAGCTGCCTTTTTATTTGTAATGATATACCCTACTAAATCCCTCAGACTGTGTTCTTCCAAGTAGATGATGACTTTCTGAATCATGCTTGGGTTGGTAAACGACTTGAAACACTCTTTATCTTGCGATACAAGCGGCAGTCTGCTAAAATCGTTGAATTCTTCAATCAATCTTCCAAGATAATCAATATCTTTTGATCTTCCTGTTCTTAAAGCAATTTCTATAACCAATCGCAACCACTTCTTCTTATGGTTATAGATCTCGATTTCCACCAAATCAAACACAGCCTTTATTACTTCATAATCTGTATCCAGTGATTCGAGCCATCTATCGTTATCGGAAAAGTCCTTTACTTTAAAAACTGCTTCCGATACCCCGCCTTTACGACCGGCTTCAATTTCATCAACCGTCAGAATCGGAACCTCCTTGCTGCTAATAGCCATTTTTGTATTTTTCTCAACCACATATCCAAATGCGCCTACTTTTATGGGTTGATCCAAATACCCATCAACCGTTTTAACAAAACCTTCGCTTATCCCTAAACTTTCAAAGCGACTGTAATGGGCAACAGGCTTCTTCTTAGATACTACCGATGCTCCAGCATCCCCAATCTGCTCTTCTGTCGGATTCACACTAAAAGTTATCACCTCCAACTCTCTCCTTTCCAAATTAAACCCTTAGTTCAAAAACTTTTTTCAGCTCACGAAATTTATCATAGTTGACGGATAATTTCTTGGCTGCTTCTAAGCCGTTAAATTCCTTATTTCGATATCCCGTATAGACTTCAAGGAAATTTGAAGGATAAGGTTGAACAGGTCTTCCTTGGCGACTTTGTCGTTCCCGCTGTATTTTCTCTTTTTCCTTTATAAACGTTTCTACAAATGAGAGCATCTCGAAACCTTCATCCGAAAGTACACCAGAACTGACTGAGTTCAAAGGTGCTATCTCAGCACCAATATCACGCAAAGTCACCATTAATGAACGTAATTCCGCTACGGTATCTGCCAGTTCACTCAACTTCCGAACAATAACTTTGTCGCCATCCATTAGGTTATCGAACATTACTCCAAGCGAATTACCTAGAGTAACGCCGTATTCGTCAGCCAAATCAATAAATACCTTATCTGCTTGGGCTTGCTGCTCGAACTCTTCGATCTCCTGTTTTCTTTGACAACGGATATAGGCAAGACGTGCCATATTTTTACCCCTCTCTTATACATTAACCATGTACTTAGTTCCTTTTCTTAAATTGAAGTTGATACCTTGAATGACTACATACCATTCATGGTCTAGTTCAAGCCGACATGGAACTTGATCACCACAAATGTAAAGCTCAAAACCTTCACCGCAATGCATCCAGCATTTTTTATCATTGAGAATCACATACCACCGATCTGCATCAGCATCATATTGCATAGGAACTTTGTCTGCCATGAAGTTCACTCCTCTCGTTTCATCGTGTTCTTTTACAGGCTTCACGTTAACTGTTGCAAATTACAAGATTAAAAGCACGGCTAAGATCCCAATTACTGCCGCTTCAATGATTAGTGCATATCCGGCAATGTTTCGATGAGTAATCGGCACTTCTCTATTAAAACCAATCTTCACAAGTTCCAAATTCAGAAGTACAAATGGCAGAAACAAAACAACCCCCAAAACCATCAAAACTGTAAACATCTTCATCATCCTCCCTAATTCCTCTTTTTATTTACTTAAATTTACTTTTTAGTAAATTTAATACTTTTAATTTGTTGTGAGTATAGCGTAGATTTAACGGGTAATCAAGTCATTTTTACCGATTTTTCAAAGAGTTTTTTACCGCCCAAAAGCCCGAAAACCCTTGGTACGACTGGAAAAACGAGAACCCCTACAGAGCGGCAGGGCGACAACCGAGCAGGACGCGCTGAATGCCCCTGTAAGCGACCGAAAGGGCAAAACTAAGGGTAACAGACCTGCCAAGGGAGAGGGCGGCTATAAGAGCCGATTTTGACCGCCGAGCAAAATCCGCCGCTGTAGGGAACATGGCGACCGCTATTGGAATAGACTTACATTCGGAGAAAGTTGGGAGTTACGGAAAAACAGGATCATAGAATATCGATCCGATATGTTGATTAAATCGGAATTTCATCGCCTTCTTCAATCGAACAAAGAATCCCCTCGAAATCCCTTCTTCGTCGTTCTTACTGACAGCTTTCGACACGACTTGCTAGAAACCCGCGCCAGATAAGGGGTGAAGTGTGTTTTAACATATATCTCGCGGTAGTTCGTAAAGTTCTCTGCTCAAAAAAGTGTGTTTATAGAAGGTGTTTGCGACAACATGCTGTCAGTTACAGCTCTCGTAATTCAAAAATTACGCCCAATTTGTTCCTTTAGGCATAGAGAAAAACACTCTCAGCGCAGATTGCCTGGTCGAGAGTGTGGTCGAGAGTGTGGTCGAGAGTGTTTTTCTGATCGTTACTGTATAAGACTGTCGTTATTGCCGTTCTCAAGGGTTATTAAGCCAAATCAAGATAATTCAACAGAATCAGCATATTTCGAGTTATACAGGTTGGAGGGATGGAGGGAGTTCAATCCTTCTACTCGGCATTATGTGTCCATTCAAGAACCCATTCAGGAATTTTGATGTTACTCCAAATATATTCGGCAATCATTTTACCTGTCCCTGAACTCGGGACGTGAACCATTCCAACGAAATACCTGTAAAATCCATTCTGCTCAAGTCGACTATAAACATCATTTTTATACCCACTTACAATAATTTTGTTCTTACATTCAGGTGACGTTATGTTGTCGATCATTAATTCATGATCCTCTTTAGTGAACGGATGGACATAACCATTTGTAGCTTTTGTTTTCTTCCGATTACCCATCTTCCCCTCAACAGCTTCTGTGGTCAGATATGGGGGATCTAGCCACACAAGAAGGTCTTCCCGATGCTTATACTTATGGAACTGTTCTTTATAATCTCCGCAGTAAATCTGAACGTCACCAATGATTTCATCGAAACCTACCAACTTGTCCAGACTAGAAAGAATTAGTTTGGTTCCTACGTTTGCTTTGCAGAAATTCTGCCTATTTGTTGCCCTGCTATGCATGGTAACGATATACGTCAAAGCGCCTGAGATAATTTCATCGGTTTGCTCATCCAGCCTTATTTCACAAGCTGTTGTAAAGCGCTTCTCAGTATCAACATAATCCGCCAGCTCCCAAATTGAATCGATTATTTGATCAGTCTTGTATGGGTCTTGCAAGCATTTGAAAAACGCGACAACCCCTCGATCGATCTCATTAGCCAGTTTGAACTTAATCTGGTCACAATCAAGGTGGAGGAAAAGCCGATTACCACCCATGAAATAATCGGCTGCTCCTGTCAAACCATATTCTTCAATGCAATACTGGAATATCTCAACCATTCGATCAATGATCTGCGATTTTCCGCCAAGGGTCGGGAACGGATCTGGTCTAGTTGCCATTACGCTAGTTCCCCCTTGAATAAAGATGGGTCAATACGAATCATGAAGAATTTTACTTCAACCCCTTTTGACAAGGTGCGTTCAAATGTGAATGCCTCCGACTTCTTTTTCTTTTTGCCTGAATTCGGAATCAGAACCCCAAGAGTATGCAAAGCATCAAGAATTTGATTGTACTCATTGTCATTCCTGACACTGAACAGACTCCTAAAGTCTTCGCGCAAAAACGCAATTGTCAGAACGCCTTCTTTGTCGACAGGGTACTCTACATCAAGGATTGCTCCTTCATGTTCCTCCGAATTAAAGGTGTTGCTGATCTTTGAAGGGAACTTCTCCTGGTTTTCCTGAAAGTGCCGATAAACAAGTCGATAATGCTGCAGGGCATTCAATGACCCCAAATCAAATGGAACATACACATCGATACAGTCCATCAATTTCTGCTTCTTTTCCATGATCATTCCGTCAGCAACATCGACAAAGTGCTTAATGTAACTGCGCTTGATGAGAGCAATTGAACCAAGGCTCTTAATAACCAGATCCGTCTGCTTGATATCCCGCAAGTCTTCGAGTAGATAATAGAACTTCTGACCGTCCAGTTTACAAGTAACTTCCACCACGTTCTTTTCACGACCGGATGCTGACTGCCACCCATAAAATACATCGACGCCCCAAATGAAATCGGCTTCCTTGGCGGCACTCCCTTTGAACTCTTCAATCTTTTCATCAATGCTCTGAACCCCAATTGAAACCGACGAATCTTTCTCATTCATACCGCTTACCTCCAAGTGATTGAATTTTAATCACTTAGAAGCTGTTGACTCTTGAATCATGTGTTGAAGTTAAGTTATGTAAGCCCCTTGTCGTCCCAACTCCATACAAATGCTTGTAAATAATAGTTGTGCGAATCCCATTCAAAGGTTGGAGGGATGGCGGGGAATCAAAGGAACCTTATCCTGCTTGAAACGATTAGTAATAACCTTCTACAGGAACCCCATTAAAATCGAACTAAACAATCGAACGCTTATAAAATAATCGTCCCATAAAAAGAAGGTGCCGATTTTCTCGACACCCTCCACAAAGTTAAAATAGGTTTTCGGATAGCTTCTTGTACTTCTCCACGATCATGTAGACTTCCTGATGTGGACTGTACATCTCCACATGGAGCCGGTCGAATACTTCCCTGATTTCGTAAATTGCCACTTCTACTGGCATGTTCTTCGTAGAAAAGAATTCCTCGATTTCAACAAACATCTGTTCAATCAGCTCCAGCACTGGCTCATCAAAATCCCAAGGCTTCGGATCACTGAAGAACCCTTCATCCTTTTTAACCGTGGGAACGACTGGAACCGCCCACTTGAATCTGGCATACAACGACAACTCGGATAATTTAGCCATAACATCACCTCATTTCAAGAATGGTAGAAAATAAATGTATCTACTATAACTTGAAACGTTGGTGAATTGAACCCCAAATATAAAGAAGGTGCCGATTTCTCGACACCTCCTATTAAGGTGGAGCTTTATTGAACTGTACTGAATGTGTCCATTACAGATGTGTTCCCGACTATGAAGTCAATCGACCGTTTACCGCCAAAGTCGCCCTTGGAACTGTCGAACACCATGCCGACATGACCAACTTTGTAGATCAGCTTCGTATGTCCAGTGAAGCCCTTGCTGAAAAATTGATTCTTGTCGCCAGATACCTCAAGCCCTGGAATCTCCATCGGTATTTTGTCGACATACATATGGCTCGGCAATTCGAAGGTTGTTGTATAGACACGAACAACCAGAGTAGTCGTATCTTCTGCATACCATCCAGAGCCAACTTTCAAATCATTCGAGCCCCTCACTGCATTACCGAGAGTCGCTACGGCTTGCTCAGTAAGCTTATCACCACTGCCGCTCTCGAAGGAATTGAAGATGTTATCGTTACCGAGAATATGCATCCGAGTGAGAGCGTCCTTCAATTCTTGCGGGAGGCTGTCCAAGTTTCGATTGCCATCAACCCCGACCAATTTGCCGCCGCGCACTTCCAAAGTATGTTCCTTGATAGCCTTACTCGACTCAATGACTGTCAGCTTGGCAGATTGACCGCCATACTCCTTATTGTCGATGACCAGTTTACCATTCGCATCGAATGTTACTTGCCACTTACCAGTTGCTTCGTCCTTAGCTGCATACTCGCTCAAGTATGTTTCATTAATGGCATCCGTACTATAAGCCGAGGATGGATTCCAAGCGTTCTTAAGGGCAGAAGAACCGATGTCGAGAGCAAAGGTCTTCAACTCCAATTCGCCCTTCACTTCAAAGTTCGTGGTTATCGCTGACCCCTTATAGATGACCTGCTTACCTCCAGCGTTCAGATTCTTCGCTAAGTCTTTGGCATTCGCATCAGTCGCTGTACTTGCGCCGACTACCTCTGGCTTGACCTCAACATTAACGAATTGCGCTAGATTGTAGCTCACAGGGCGAATTTCTCTCAGCTTATCGCCCGCGGCGAAGGCAACACTTGTGTTTCCTGACGCATCATCATAGGCGTATAGAACCTCTGGGTTCACTTTAAAGGTTTCTTTGCCTTGATTAGCTTGCCAGAACATACCGTTAGCTGAATCGGAAGCATCGGCAATCGCTTTTGGAGCCGAGCTATCTTTCGGAATGTAACGGTTAAAGCGGATGCTTGTTTCATAGTCTGCCGTCAGATACGACGGTGTTGCCGACCCCGACCAAGTATATGGAACATAATAACCACCATACTGCGTTGAAACCCAATTGTATCTCGTCTCGCTGTACGTATAGGAGGAATAAGGGCTTTTTACCCCATATTTAAAATCATGTGACTTCGATACAACTGGCTTATTCTCAGTTACCCCTGTACTTGCAGAAGCGATCCTTCCATCGAACAAACTGAAATTGTTCAACCATGAAGCCAACTTGATGTTGGCTACCGAACTGTTGTCTCGAACAGCTAACAGATCGCCAGCTAAATTGAACGATGCTGCAGGGTTATATACCGAGATGTTCTTAGTTGGTGTATCATTAAACAGTTTCGCTCGGCTTAATGCCCAAGGTGTACTGCTCAAGTCCGGATCGACTAAGCTGAACAATGTGTTTCCAGAAGGACTAAGTTTAGGGTTCGTGAACGTGCTGATCGGTAAAGACAAATTGAACTTCGCTTTGTTGATGCCTTTATCTGAGATGTTATCCCAAAACATCGAAAGTCTCCACTGCGGAACATCATAGTTCGAAGTGATTGGCTCAATTGAATCTTCCTTGGCTTTAACATATAAAGTGAGTTGAGCGTTGGAGTAAGCATCCGAACCTTCATATTTGTTCTCGACAGTAGAAGAAGCTAACGAAGTCGTTCCGCCTAAATACTTATGCAGATCAAGTGGAAGCGGAGTGTCCCATCCAAGCTCGATTTCCCAAAGGTCTGATCCAGACGTCGGAATGGAAACTATCCCCTCTTCTCCAGTTGCTCCTTTCGTAAGCTGACGCTTATTGAGATTTTCTTTGTCCTTCATATCAATTAGTTCAAATTTAGCTCTTTCGTCTGGAAGAATGTCATATGTCTTGCCGCTATGTTCTACAGACATACCCCCTGCGATGAATACATCACTTGCTGACTTCAAATCGCTTAAATACTTCTGGCTTTCTTCTGACCATCCATTGACTGGAACCGTGAACGAATCCTTTGTTGGGTTACCGTTTTTGTCGACTACCGTTACGTTCAACTCAGCTGTAATTGCAGGCTTCTTCGCCGCTTCCCCATCTCCGTAGCCCCAAGGTTGATAACCCCAACCACCGAATCCATTGACCGAAGCGTCCGATGTCATCGGGATTGCCGAACTTACTGGTTTCAACGTTCTGGCGTAGAAGTCTCGGGCATACGTTCTGAACGTATTCGGAAGGTTGCCGTTCTCCTTGTATGGAGATTGGGAACCTTGCTCGGCAGACGTAGCTCCACCTTTCGAGACAGCTTCAAATTCTCGATTTGCTGTTAACCCCTGCAGAACGGAATCCGTCGGACGAGCTTTTTGTCTAGTCCAGAGATACCAATCTGTCGCATCATGCATCGAAATGAAGGCATAGTCACGATCATATGCACTGCGACTATCCTTGACCGAGATGCCGACAACTGTTTGGGCGAAGAAGATCAGTTCTTTCTTGTCGAACTTGTCACGCATCATTTGTTCGAATGCGATGTAGTCCTCGCCTTTCAAGATGCCATTGGTCTTGATTAGATTCAGATACCCCGAGAACATCAGACTGCCAATGACCTGGGCATCGAACTGCTCTCCTGCATCTTGGCTACCGTGACGGAGAATGTAGGCTTCGATCATCCCTTTCAGGGAATCGCCAATCACCTTCACGTTACCTTCACCGGAAAGAGAACGATTCGAGTCGCTTGGAGCGATATTGTATAGCGTATCGGCAATGATTTGCTCGAAGTAGTTGATATTGCTCGATTTGGCTATGGCTTTGTCGGCGTAATCCAAAGTACGCTTCATCAACTCGGCATGGCTCTGACCTTTAGGGCTATCTGGATAGAGTGGGTTGTTTCCGTAAAGAGTCGATACTCCAGTTCCTCGCTCAAAGGTGATTAAGCCTGAGCCAGCTTTACGGAATAAGTTGTCCGAAGTCTTGCTCGGAGCCATGTAGAACAATAGGTCTTCATAATTGAACTTGAACGGATCTTCGAGATCAGCCTTCTTCGAATCAGGATTCAGAACCCCTTTACCATCCGATTTGACCTTGTTCGGGATGAAACCAAACTGCAAAACGGCGATCCGCTCGGAGGTTTGGAACGTTCCTGCCGCAGTTGATGAATTAGCACCGCCCGATGCAGGTGGAGTACCTCCCACGTTTGCATCCGAAGAAGCTGCGTGAACCCCTGAAGGAGCAAAAAGCGGAGCTACCAATGCAACCGCCAGCATAATACTCAATGCCGAAATCTTAGGTGACGAATTTTTACGCTTTCTGTTGTAGAGAACAAAACATCCTGCCGTTACAGTCAATGACAAAATAAAACCAATTACCAAATAGACTAGGTCATCCCCTGTATGGGGTGTGCTTGCCGAACCGCCGAAAACGACTCCTGCACCTAAAACGACTCTAGTGATCGGGGAGTTGGCGTCGATGGCGACTGTCTCTACTTTACCTGTATCGTTATCCTTAATCATAAACGATTCTCCCGGCGTTACCGCGAATGAGATTGGATTAGTGCCTTTGTATTGCTTGTCCGCAACCTTCTCAACGTTGATGACGGAAAAGTTGAATGGTTTGCCGTCCTTACTGATTTCAAGGAAATGTTTCGGCTTAACGATGCCCCCGATGCCCCCTTTACCATCACTCAGGGTAACAAGGGCATCGGAATTGAGCTTGACCTCCGCATACTTGGATGTGATCGATGCCTTGTATTTGCCGTCTGCGATGCCTTCGATCTCCGTAGTGTCCAGATTCGCAGAGAAAGTACTGGATACCCCATTCGGATCGGAAAGAGCAATATCGAATTCTGACCATGCTTTACTCAGGTCTGTATTGGCATCGGTCGTGAAGTTTACCTTCATAGTGCCGCTGGTTACCTGATTTTCAAATATGATCGGGAAAGTCAGGACGCTCTTCTGCGTGTTGGCTATAACTGTAGAAGGAAGCTCGATTTCGGCTTTGCCATTTGAACCGTCCTTGGCGACCTTACCTTCCGATGAAACGAGGAATTTCCAAGTTAGCTTGTTGCTGTCGAGCCATACCATACCACTGTCATCTGACTTGGCGGTTAAGGTTCCCTTGCCCTCTAATAGCTTGATAATGATTGGTAGCTGCTTCAAGGGCGAGCCTGACTCGGATTGGAGCTGTAGTCCAATCTTTTTCGGGTTAGTCTTAAGGGAAGCCTCGATGGGGCTTAGCTTCGTAGCGGTCAGGTCTTGGAAAACCTTCTCGTCATTTACTCCTTCATAGTAAACGAAAGGCTCAATACCGAACTTGTAGTGAGTGTTTACCTTCACGCTGTAGCCATTAATATTAATCTCATCGATGATACCGTCAGCACTTCTTAGGATTAGTGCGAACTGGTCACCAAGCCTGTAGCCTGGGTGATTGAAGATCAGGCTGTACTTGCCGTTACTGAAGTTCTGGCTGTTACCTACTGCACTGCTAATCAATTTGTTTTCTGCTACATTCCAAAGTTCTAAGTTGAACTCGGGGATGTAGGAGCCTTGATCGGACTCGTAATAAACTACAACATGCAGACCGTCTGTTACTGTTCGGGCTGTGTTGTCGGAAGAGACTGTATTTATAGTCTCTTCGGGTTGTGCGGTCTCATTGGGTTGAGTGGTCTGACTGGTTAAATCATTGGGTTCATCTTTGGTCGGGATGGCTTCATTGACTGAATCGCCCCCTTCGGGCTGTGTGCCTCCTTCTGCTTCAATTTCGCTCTGGACAACTTCGTTAGGCTCAACTTCACTCGCAAAGGCTGATGCTGCGAATAGCGAAAGAAGCAGGGCGAGGACTAACATGCTGGAAACTATCCTTCTCATCCTTCATTTCCTCCCTTTTGCTGTTCTGGTTTTGCTCAACTGTTTTGGATGACAGTCTTTTGCTTGTATCTATAAGTTAGATGTCCCGCCAACTCTTGAAATTGGGCTTAGGTCTTGAAAAATCTTCACAAAATTAAAAAGACGATGCCGTGAATGACATCGCCTCATACTGATATTATTATTTACTTATCACTGATCCGAAGGTCGGCTGAGTATGAATACCTCGATCTGGATTCTCTTTCAGGAACTTTGAAATATCTGCACTAGTTCCTGCTTTAGTGAACGTGCCTGATACGATTGAATACCAGATTCCATCAATCTCAACATAAGGATCAGCATGATTTGGACTGGAGCCAATCATCGTGTTATAACCCATTGCGTCAAATACTGCAGAAAATACTTGGCTATCGGAATCACAATCTGTCATTCTTGGGGAACGTGCAAGAGCATCAAAAGCAGATCTTGGAGAACCGTCTTTAGGGTCTGGTACCCCTCGTAACAGGTCATAGGCTATTGAAGCTATTGTGTCAACCTTTACAATCTCCTCTTTACTGACTCCTGCCTTAACTAAATCACCAATTGAATTCTCTGCCGCATACAAACCACGGTTTCGGTCAGATCGATCAGACTTATCGCCTGTCCATCTGGCTCCATCGAGGTATTCATAATAGTACTTTTGATAAACGCCTCCAAAACCAGATTCGTCATAGCCTTTTACCGCATTCTCAACAATTTTCATGACTTGATCGTACTCACTCTGATTTCGACTGGCGTATGTGTGTTTGCCGTGCTTTACAGAAATACCGTCAACTGCCTGTTGCTTACCCGAATCAGATACTTTTGAACTTTCAATATAAGCTGTCATTGTTTTCGAGTCCCATTTAACTTCTCCCCCAAGGGCTTCGCTGACAAAACGAAGGGGAACCATTGTCGAGCCATTGATGGTCTCGCCTTTAGCGGCTAACTGGACTGCTTTCCCATTAACATAAGCTGTTGTTTGTCCAATAGTGAGTTTAATGGTCGTATTTCCTTTAGTTGCTGTAGCTGTTTGAGTTGGCTGATCCCATTTCACATCTGCTTTTAACGCTTCAAACACCCCTCTCAAGGGAACAAGAGTATTTCCATTCTTAACGATTGCTGACTGCGGGAAGTTTTGCTTCACACCATCGATAAAGACTGTTACCTCGTCCTTGGCAGCTGAAGCGATCTTTACCTCATTCTTTTGACCAACTGGCGCTAAATTAACATTATTTCGAGTAGACTTCATCCCAAGTATTTCCTGCATTCGATACAATCGTTCAGGAGCATCACTCTCACGAAGGGTAGGTAATCCATCAGCCCCATGAGCCGTAAACACACTTTCAGTTTCGGTAAGAGCAATTTTCAGATGGCTTCTCAATTCCTCATCGCCCTTGAAAATATTCCCGTCAAATAGCCTGTCCTCGATCAAGGTTAATTGATCCATGATCTTGGTCAATCTCTGTATCGTCCAGCCCTCTTCCTTAATCGCTTTAACCGCCATGTTGAGATTTGCTATTAATGTCGCCTCATCTTCGAAATTGACTTGGACTTGTTGCGCGGCGATGGTTGGAGGGATGGAGGGAGTCGATGCTGCATTAACCGAAACCCCTCCTGAAGCTATACTAGCAAGAAATGCTGCGCTTATTATCATACCTTTGATGACAAAGCTAAAAGACCGTTTTGGCTTACTATGTCTGGTGTATACGGTCGATGAATAAATCATGGTTTCCTCATTTGCATAGGGTGGCATTGGTCGTTCCTCCTTTACGCTTATTATTCCCTTGCATGTAATATAAATTAGCTTGGATAACTTGTCCTGAAATTAAATGAATTTTCAATAGCATAAATTAAACAATCATCCATAAGCTCATGTACCGAGTTGTTAAGTCAATTTTAATCAACAAAGTCAAGTTGCCAGTTCAGCGTCTAGTCCGCTTTGTCCCTTGGCGATATCTTGGGTCCCGAGTTTGCTGTTGCTGTTGCCATTGCCACTGACTTTGCCTTTGTTGTTGAATTGGCATTTTCCCTTGAAGATGTTTTGGCACTTGAGTTTGTTTATGTCCTTGGCGATTTCTTAGTTCCTGATAGGCTTTATAACCTGCCAGACCTGCGAAAACGATCCCCCAAGGACCGAGTAAAGTCGCTGCCAACGTTACCCCCTTAAAGGCTAGTGTCCAACCTACCGCACTTCCCATGACTCTTACCGGCTTTGAATCCCAAACACGTTCCATGTAGGAAGAAGATGCAACATTTACCCCAAGACCGAATGCATTTCTCAACTTTTCCGTTAACGTGAATCCGCCGCGACCACGATTGTCATACTCCCTAGCCGTCTCCTCATCTGCAATTAACTCTCCACCGATATACAGCTCACTGAGATGACGGAAATGATCGAATAGCTTGAACCATGACTTTCTCTGACTCCAACCAATTTCGCGTCTTACACGCCCTTCTGCAAGACGGGCATTATCGATTCGCAGACAAACTAAATTCTTGAACCTAAAGATGTTTTTGAAATGGAATAGCTCTACGACATTCCCCTTCTCAACTTGAACTCTTATTGCATAAGGCATGGATTTCAATACTTCTTGTGAGAACCTCGGTCTAAATGCAACATCGTTGATGATAAGACCATTACCAGTGACTTCAAAGCTTTCAATCCTTTTCAAATCTCCAACCATTTGCTTAATCTGCTTCATAAGCATATCTGACATCATTCTGAATGCAGTCATTGATGAAACAGGATTGAGATTATCTCGATTATCAACTTTGAATACTTCAAATGGATTTACCTCGGGATCAACCTGAGCTTCATAAATTGCTGAAAAAGCATTCTGTTCTCTTGGTGAAACGTATGGCTCTTGGATGACGTGATTTTGATATACAGGTCGAGCATTCTTCAATTGCAGGTGGTCATCGGGTAAGTCTCGTCTTTCGGTTAAGATCGTCCCACTAGAGGTTTTCTCGAGTAGGCGATTCTGCTCAACTACGTTGGTCGGGGTTGGGCTCTTTTTAATAGAATCGGCTTCGTAAACATTCAATGCATCATCAAGTACGTCCGATGCGTCATTGTTATTTCCGCTCAATATACGTTCGGTGTAATATTCAAATTCCTTTTGCGAAATAACCCCGAAATTACGAAGGGTTGCATACACAATGTTATTGGGCTTACCTAATGTAACTTCAAATGCATCAAAATAACCTTCAGCCAAAGCCAACCTTACGATTTTGTCCAATTCTTGCATGCCGCTGAGTGAAGAATTTAAGTCTCTGATTGCGTCCAGACGTTCATCCTTCGAAACAAATAAACTCTTAACCAAATCCGTTTTCCCTTTCGGTCCTGCGTAAAATACCCCTTGGCTTAGGATTGGATTCGGATTATCGAAGTTACCATGCTTCTTCTCATAGCCTTGAACCGCTTGATTCTGAGTGACCCCGAAATACTCATAGCGCTCGTCTGCCATCTTACCGAAGATATTGTAGTTATAATTGCTTCGCTCATCACTTGCGATTAGCGTCTTACTCGGATCTTGACCACCTAATAACCAGTGGAAGCCGCTTGTTCTGGTCAACCTTGCTAAAATTAATCCTTTGTAAACACTCTGCGGAATAGCAGGATCGCCTTTGATGCTTGCATACAAAGAATTCAGCTCATCGACCAAAAAGAAGATGCGCGGAAGCCTTGTGATTCCCTTGTAATTGTGATTGCCTTTATTAAACTCGATAATGTCAGAACAGCCTGTCTCCTTTAGAATGACCTGAATAGTTTGATAAACCACTCTGACAAAAAGGATACCCCCGATATAGGCATTGACCTTAAAAGGAATATTCTCGACTACTCTTTCCCCACGCTTAATATCGACCCACTTCAATTCAGCAGAGTTCAGGACTTCTCCATCAAAACCGTAAAACGGTACTCCTAAGCTGTTAAATACCTTCCTCCAAATCGGAACCCATTCTTCCTTTTGGTCGATGAGAACCACAGAGCCGTTTCCTTCAACCCCCTGCAGGGCAACTGATTGCACCAATAAACTGTCATACATTGCGGTTTTACCTGAACCGGCTCCTCCACCTACAATACCGCTCACATTGTATTTTCCTGTACAGTCAAATCGTTCGGCTTTCAAAGCTCCTGGCATGACACCGACAACGATCTTCTCACCTAAAGACAAATCGTCAAATGAAGTAAAGGCGTTCTGTTCGCCCTGACAAGCTCTAATGTAATCCCGCAATGACCAATTGGCGTTTCGGAATGCCAGTAAGTCCTTGGATAAAACCATCTCGATACAGTCATAGGCTGACGTAACTTTCCTCGTTGAGCCTAAGTTACAGACTCTCGGTTGTTTCATTAATGAACTGGAATAGACGGTTCCCGCTGAAGGATTCATGTTACTGAATAATAACGGGATAGCGTCCAATTCGCTGGACTTTCTCGAGAAATCAAAATTGGTGACTCCTACTGGTAACTTTATCAGAACAGTAAATGAAAGATCGTCTTCTTTGATGAATACTCGGAACATCAAATCTTCGTCCAGAGTGTACGTTGCTGCGTTCCAGATATCGACTCCTTTTGGATTAACACCTTTAGACTCCAAAAGGGATTGATTGACCATGTACACTTTATCCTTGAAGCCAAGACTACTAACTGGTGACTCCGAGTAGAACAGCTTGATTAAGCCAATCAGAGTGTCATGAATACCTGTTTTTCCTGCAACAGAAGTCTTATTATCCTTCGGGAAAAAACCCTTTGATGCAAGCTCTCTGATATAGGTTTGCTTGTCTTGTGTAGGTTTAGCTACTCTTTCAGAAACAACCGATGAGTTTCCTGTTCCAACAGTGTTCAAGACTTTCAATACCTCAAGCAAATCTGAAATGACTTCAAAATCACCCTTCTCTACGGAGCGGTGCTCTACTGCAACTGATCCTACAAAGTCGGTGATCGGAAAGACTTCGTTTTCAAAATAAACCGTAGTGTCACAAACTTGTTGGGTAACTCCTTGAAACTGCTTCGTATCGATTGACTTCGCCTTTACTTTATTCTCGATTGCGTTCCAAACAACTAATGACATTGCTACTGTAAGAAGCTCCAGTAAGTATGGGCGATTCTTTGATTGATCTACATTGTCCACCATCTTAACCAAAGTCGGATATAGCTCACATACCAACGCTTTAAACTTACCGTCTTCGTTGTTGAAAGAAAGGATTATATCGTCGGTCATTCCTTTCTTCGCTGCCAGTGGCAGTAATGTCCTTTCTATAAGATGGTGTCGCAATTGACTCGAACTAAGTCCAGTTAAAGCTGCAAAGTCCTGTGCCATTGCCGCTAGAGCGTTCAAACTTAGCTCGGTAGGCGAGGTATGTTCATAATTCATGTCCATAGGATACTCCTCGATCCATTCTGGTTGGCTCAACATTATCCCTCCGTCCTTTTGGTTTGCATTGTTTATAAATGTCACTACTTAATATGTTTTAGGTTTAATTTCAGATGTTGAAGTATCGAGGATTTTCAAGTACCTAAAAATTCTTTTTGAAGAAATACTCACTCGTAGTACGTTAGGTGCAAAAAATAAAGACAGCTTGAGAATTCAAAGCTGCCTTTATCTTGTATTTCAATTCCGACTTTTCGAGAAATCACCGTATCTCAATATTACTTCTTGCTTACTTTTGTAATGATCCATACCCCATATATCTCTACATATGTAGCCAAATCGACTTGAAGGTGAATACCCAATTTGCTCTGAAAATTCAAGTGTCTTTACAGTTCCGCTATTGATTGACTTACGCCTGACCATATTCATTAAAACGTCAGCGACACAAAGATCAGAAGGTTTTATTTCAGAGAGTTCATCGTCTCGAAAGATAATCTGCTTTTTGCCTATAAGTGAAACTCTCCCGCTCTGTTGTGCCCATTGAAATGTATCAATTATTTCTACATAAGGGTTGAACCAAATCAATAATCCTGTTTCGTTAGGAAAGAAAACAATCCCTTCTTCCTCCATATGTGTATAAAGGATTTCTCCTTGGCTCCAGTATCCCGTAATATTTGCCACAACCCTCATTCCTCCAAGTTACGTCTGGTTACCGTTTTTAATACATTAGCTTGAATGAGGTCGACTTGAAAAGAAAAACCTTAAATAAAAAAGGCAAAGCCCCACACATAGTGTGAAGCCTTGTCTTCGCTCGAGAAATACGAAAAAGGTGCTAAATATTTCGAGCACCTTCTGTCGGGTAAACTTTACTTTTCTTGAAATGGACTGATACCAAACTTCAGCAACATCTGGTACAACAGGTTTAAGGGAAGTCCCATAATACTGAAAAAATCACCCTCAATTTTTTCAATAAAAACAGCGCCCAACCCCTGTGCCCCGTAACTTCCTGCCTTATCGAGTGGCTCACCAGTTTTTACATAAGCTTCGATTTCCGCGTCACTCATAGGTCTAAACGTTACTTTACTGACAGTATGTCCCACAATTACCTCTGGCTGTCCGCTTGGCGACTGAGATAATACACGATACTGACCAATGTCTCCAAGGTGCATTGTGGTGTCGTACGCCCCGGCTTTGTCCATCGGCTCTCCCGTCGCGATATACCGGCGGATTCGCTCCGTGCTGCAGGGCTTCATATGTACGACCGTGGCCCGATGGCTCACGGCTGTCCGCCCGTCGGATACCTGGACGAGGGCGACGCCCGTATATACTTCATGAGATCGTCCCTGAAGCGCCGTCAGCGCCCGCTCCGCATCCGCTTCGTTCACCGGCTTGCCGAGCACCGCGCCGTCAAGCACGACGATCGTATCCGAACCGACGACGATGCCGTCCTTCCCTTCGCTGCGCCGCACGCGGGCCACAGCGTCGGCCTTGCGCAAAGCCAATTGTTCGACGATGCGATCAGGCGGCCATCCGGGAGGCACCGTCTCGTCCGCATCACTGGGTTGGACCGAATAAGGAAGGCCCAGAGCGCGAATCAATTCCTGCCTGCGAGGGGAGGATGAAGCCAAAATCAATTCCGGTTGTCGTTGTGTCTGCATTGCCATGTTCATCCGCTCCTCGCCATTTTTTGACACCATTTTTATTATACGCGGAAGTTGACTTTGAAACAAACGCTTTCCTATTCCATTTGGCGCAAAAAATGGCGGGAGTTTGTGGAAATGTTCCAGAAGCGCGCCGGGGCGGTGCAGAGGCCTGCTTTATCCTTATGTTAGACGTGCGGGGCGCCCCAAAGTTACGGAGGAAAATGTTGAGATAAACGCCAAGCGTTCGCATACTTCGGCTTTCCAAACGCATATGACTTCTTTTACAATGGAATAAGGTCTATCTAAGCATGATCATCATAACGGAGTCTAGGAGGTTGGAAGCATGCAGTATCGCAGATTGGGAGCAAGCGGGCTGAAAGTAAGCGAGATCAGTCTCGGAAGCTGGCTCACCTACGGAGGATACGTCGAACGCCAAAACGCGGTTCAGGCGATACAGAGCGCCTATGAACTGGGCGTGAACTTTTTCGATACCGCCAATGTATACGAGCGCGGCGAGGCGGAGAAGGTCGTCGGCGAGACGCTGAAGGCCTATCCGCGCGAATCCTATGTGCTCGCTACGAAAGTATTCGGCCCCATGGGAGACGGCCCCAATGATCGCGGGCTGTCCCGCAAGCACGTTACGGAGCAATGCCACGCAAGCTTGAAGCGGCTCGGGCATGATTATATCGATTTGTATTACTGCCACCGCTTCGACGATCAGACGCCGATGGAAGAAACGCTGCGCGCTCTGGACGATCTCCTGCGCCAAGGCAAAATTTTGTACGTCGGTGTCAGCATGTGGACGGCGGCGCAGATGGCGGAGGCTCTGGCCATTGCCGATCGCTATTTGCTGGACCGAATCGTCGTCAACCAGCCCGTCTACAATCTGTTCGACCGTCATATCGAGAAAGAAATTATTCCGTTCGGGGAACGGAACGGAATTGGACAAGTCGTCTACTCCCCGTTGGCCCAAGGCTTGCTGACCGGAAAATACAGCTCCGCCTCGGCATTCCCGGAAGACAGCCGCGCCTCCAAGCTGGAAGGGATGCGCAAAGGAATTACGCCAGAGCGGATCGATCAGGTCCGGAAGCTCGCAGAGCTGGCCGGGGAGCTGAATATCACGGTCGGGCAGCTGGCCATCGCCTGGATACTTCGCCAGAGCAACGTATCCAGCGCCCTCGTCGGAGCCAGCCGGCCGGAGCAAGTGAAGGAAAATGTCATGGCTTCCGGCACCGCGCTGACCCAGGACGTGCTGACGCGCATCGAGGAAATTATGGCTCCTCCCGTCAACTGATCTTTTGACGAGCTCGCTGTAGAGAAAAAGAAGCCGGCTGATGCCGGCTTTCAGATTGAAGACAAACTCCCGCTTAAGACTGCAGTCGCGGGAGTTCTTTACGTTTTTTATCCATCCGATCTTTCAGAGCCAGGTCGCCATTTTTTTGAGGTTCATCGCAGCAAAAACAAGCATCGCTTTGCAGTAGACGCTCTCTTTACCCGCGTAAAAGGTCGTTCACCGAATATCATGCTGCTCCTTTAAATCGGCAAGCCCCCGCTCTATTGTTTCTTTTCGCTGCGCATATATCCGTTTCTTTTCTTCTGTATGGCGAAGGTGACCCGCCTCGAGAATATCATCATCCGCTGCACCAAGCGATTGGCTGCGCTGCAAACGCTGATTGAGTATCCTCAGCTCGCTGGATGGATTGAACGCAAAATAGGTAACCAATGACTTTTTTTCACCTGCTTCATCAAAGAGGCAGAAGCTGCGTAAATCCCGCCACTCTAGTCACCTGCTCTACCAATGCTGCAGTACTTCCCGTCGCTATAGTCACCTGTTCCGCCAATGCTGCAGTCTCTCCCGTTGCTCTAGTCACCTACCCCACCAATGCTGCAAAAATGCAGCAATTTCATTGAGACGGGGCTGCGAAAATAAGATTGCTGCAAAAATACAGCAATTACCCTACGGCTAGGCATAAATAGCAATCAAAATGGCCAAATAATGTAATTTTGCAGGATTTTCTCGGATTTTAGCCTCTTGAGGTTAAAAATGCTGCGCCTGTGCAGCATTTTCATACGGGGATAGCTTGCTTCATGCCCGGACGATCAAGCTTCAGGCGCAGACCATCTAGTTTCATGCGTGGACCATCAGTTTCATGCGTTGACCATCTAGCTTCATGCGCGGAACATCAGCTTCATGCGCGGACCATCTAGTTTCATGCACAGACCATCTAGTTTCATGCGTGGACCATCTAGCTTCATGCGCGGAACATCAGCTTCATGCGCGGACCATCTAGTTTCATGCACAGACCAGCTTGCCCTAACCTAACCTGTCCTGCCTCCCCCGGCCCCCGCCCTTCCTAAGAAAAAAAGACTGTCGACAGGTCTTTCTCGACAGTCTGGAAGCCGGCTGATGCCGGCTTTTTGCTTTGGTAAGCCTCTACTTTTGTTCTGCCGCACGCCCCGAGGCTACGCCTTCATCGTCTCCAGCCAGGAGCGTTCCGCAGACAAATACTGCATCACCGCTTGCTGAATGCTCCACAGATGCGAGGTGGACGGCTGTTTGTTATACTCATTGACGGCGCTAATCGCCGTGTTCATCGCCTGCACCAGCTTCGTCCAGGCATCGCCGGATTGCTTCGGCTGGCCCTTCTGCACCTTGCTCATGCGCTGGGTCCACTGCAGATGCTGCTCCCGCAGCCGCTCGGTATCTTCCGCGGCGAAGGCCGCGGCTTCGGTTCCCTCCAGATGGGCAACCGATTGCGCCATGAGCCAGCCGATGACCTTGTCGCTGTCTGCGATGAACTGCTCCACATCGGCGGCGTTCCCCTGGAAGGCAAGCTTCGTCAAGGCTGGCCGGCTCATCTCCCGGACATAGAGATCGATCTGCCGGTTCTTCAGCAGTTGGCTCAAGCTCATTGCATCCTCGCGCGCGGAAGCGATAGCCGCATAGACGCGATACTGATCCCCCTGCTCCTCCATCGCCGCCATTCCCTTATCCCGCAGATCGCCTATCGCTGTCTTGGCTCCCTCCGGTTTGTCGAAGACGCCATATTGAAGCATATAGAACGTTTTCTCCGGAATGTTCACGTCAGTGACATAGACGCCAGCCGCTTGCCAAGCCGCTTCCGACTTCTCCCCGTTGCCGGCCGCCGGCTGTGCGGCGGCCGGAATGGCGGCTTGGTCCGCAGGCGGCTTGTCCGCAGCGGTCTGAGCCTTCTTCCCGCCGTCCGTCACCTTCGCCGCTTGCGAGGACAGATCCGGCAGTCCCGCCGTCGGATCCGGAAGTTGCACTTCCCCCTTGAACAGGGAGAGAGCGATGAAGCCGAACACCGCTCCGGTCGCCAGCGCCCCGGCCACGGAAGCGAGCACCTTCCACAGAGACGGCTTGCGGGTGCGGGTATGCACCCCGCTCCATGTCCATTCCCCTTGCTCGCTCATCGATTCGCCCGCTGGATCGGCGATAGAGACCGGAAGGGGATAGCGCTGAGATGACTCCTGGTCCGATTCCCGGATGAAGGTCTCGATTCTTCGTAGTTCGTCCTCCTCTGCGCCGGCCGGGCTTGGACGGTCATCTGCCTCTGCCGAATGCGGACGCCCGTGCGCTTCCGGTTCATCTTCGCTTCCCGGACCGTCCAGCAGCGTCCCTGCCTCTTCGGCAATCTTATCTATCGCGTTGGCCGTCTGCTCGAGGTTCCCCTGCTCCCGGTCATCCCGCTCGTTCCGCTCGTTCCGCTCCCGGCCGGATGCCGTTCCGGATTCGCCGAACCGGAATGTCATTTTGCTGTGCGAACGATTCATTTTGCTACACCTCACCTTGTCCTCTTCTTTACTATGAAATCTATGATAGATTACAAGGCCTTAGAACCTTCCCTGTCTATGAAAATGAAAAAAGGCATATCGCATGCTAGATTCGCCGGGATTCCGCCTTCGGCCAAACCATGCGAGAGCATAGCAGCGAAGGGAGCGGCAGTGAACCTTAAGCAATGTATTGACATCTCTCCGGCACGCCGCGGGTGCGCAGCATCGAATGGGACAGAGACGCATCGCCTGCTGAAGACAGAGATGCTACCGACGCCGCCGGACGCACGAATCATCTGGGCATATCCCCGCAACAAAAAAGGAGGCCATTCCGCCGGAATGGTCTCCTTCTGTCTTTTCAGCTAGATCCGTTCTTTCACAGCCGCACTCAATGCATATGCGGTCTTCCATATATCGCCCGCGCCCATCGTCAGCACCAGATCCCCCGGACGCACAAGCGCCTTCAGCCGCTCCAGCGCGTCGTCCTTGTTCGCGATATATTGAGCCTGCCCATTGCTGTTCTCCCGGATACGGTTCACGAGCGCGGCAGCTGTAACGCCTTCTATCGGCTTCTCTCCTGCCGGCGAATAAATATCGGTCACAATCAGTTCATCCGCCTCCCTGAAGGCGCGGCTGAATTGCTCGAACAGGAAATAGGTCCGCGAATACCGCTGCGGCTGAAAGACAGCCACGAGCCGGCGTCCGGTCGCCTTGGCCGCCGCCAGGGTCGCTTCAATCTCCGTCGGATGATGAGCATAATCATCGATGACCAGAATGCCGCCCTCTTCCCCAATAACTTGAAAGCGGCGCTTCGCGCCGATAAATTCGGTAATGGCACCAGCAGCACTCTCGAAGGAGATTCCCGCCTGCATCGCCACGATCAGCGTTGCCATCGCGTTCAGCACATTGTGCCGGCCCGGTATGGACAGACGGACGCTGCCCAGCGTCTCGCCGCAATGGCGCATCCGGAAAGTCATGCCGCGACCCGCGGCGTAGATCTCGTCCGCCGTATAGTCGGCAGCCTCGTCGATGCCGTAGGTGACCACCCCTTGCCCAAGCTGCGCCGCCATGCTGCGCAGGATCGGATCATCGGCGCACAGCACCGCGATCCCATCCGGATTGCGCTGGGACAGGAACTGAACATACGCCGCCTTGAGCCGTTCGAAATCCCCCTCATAATTCTCCAAATGATCGGCTTCGATATTCGTAATGACGGGGATGTAAGGATGGTAAGCAAGGAACGAGCCATCGCTCTCGTCGGCTTCCGCTACGACGAATTCGCCGCTGCCCGCCCGGGCGTTCGTCCCCAGGTTCGTCACTTCTCCCCCGATAATATAAGTCGGATCGGCCCCGCAGCGCTCCAGCACGAACGCAATCATCGACGATGTCGTCGTCTTGCCGTGCGCCCCGGCGACCGCCACGCCCTTCTTCGCATTCAGCAGCTTCGCCAGCATTTGGGAGCGGTGCAGGACGGGAATCCCCCGGCGCTCCGCCGCGATGCGCTCCACATTGTCGACCGGGCAAGCCGTAGAATATACGGCCATGTCGGCATCGTCAACATACTCGGGATCATGCCCGATATGTACTCTCGCTCCTTGCGCCTGCAGCTTCTCCGTCGCCTCGGATGCGGCCACGTCGGACCCGGAGACGGCGTACCCCATTTGCAGCATGACGCGGGCGATGGCGCTCATCCCATAGCCCCCGATGCCGATAAAATGAATATGTTCCGTCGTCTTCACACGAACTCACCAACCTTTTTCCGATTCGGTCCGATGCAAGACGTACGAGCGAACGTCCGCAATCAGATATAATGTGCCGGTGACCACCGCCAGATCGCCTGGTTCGGTCATCGCCTTGAGCCGTTCTAGGGACTCGCGCCAGTTCGGCTCTACTGCAATCTGTGGGCGGCGCGAGGCTGTTGCCAGCAATTCTTCTGCAATATGACTCAAGTTCTCCGCACTCATCTTCTTGCGGAAATCAGGTTCCGTAAAAATGAGAGTATCCGCTAAAGGAAGTATATGACGAAGCACGTCATGATGATTCTTGGTGGACAGCATCCCCATCATCACATGGAGCCGCTTGTACCGGTACGTGTCCCGCAGCGCCTGAGCCAGCGTCTCGGCCCCTTCCGGATTATGGGCTCCGTCCAGCAGGATGCGGGGTTGCTCGCTTACCATTTCCAGTCTTCCCGGCCAGGCCGCGCTGCGGAGGCCCGCCCGGAGCTCCTCGTCATCCACCCGGAAGGCCATATATTGTCTCAGCACCTCGAGGGTCATGAGCGCCGCGGCGGCATTCTTCATCTGATGCGCGCCGTTCAGCGTAATCGTCAAGTTCCCCAGTTCCCGGAACGGTCCATGGAAATGGAAGGTCTGCTCATTCTCCACGGAATGGAGCGCCTCGTAGCGGAACTGTTCGCCCATCAAGTATAGCGTGGAGCGCCGTTCCGCAGCCGTACGGCGGATGACTTCGATCGCCTCCGGCTGCTCCACCGTGCTGACAATCGGGACGCCGGGCTTGATGATGCCGGCTTTCTCCGACGCCACCTGTTCGATCGTGTCGCCCAAAATATCCATATGATCATGCCCGATATTCGTAATAACCGAGACGATAGGCGTCACGATATTGGTAACGTCCAGCCGGCCGCCCAATCCGGTCTCCAGGACGACAACGTCGGGGAACGCCACCTTCGCATAGTAGCAAATGGCCAGCACCGTCGAGACCTCGAACATCGTCGGGGAGCCGAGCGGCGTCGCCGCGATCTCGTCCACCAGAGGCTTCAATTCATTCGCCAGGCGGAGCAGCGTCTCCTCCGGAATATCTTCATTATTATATTTGAAGCGGTTCGTAAATTTCTCAATGTACGGCGAAGTGAAGGTGCCGACATCGTAACCGTTGGCCATCAGCACGCTGGTCAGCAGCGCGCAGGTAGAGCCTTTGCCGTTCGTTCCGGCCACATGGATGAACTTCAGGCGGCGATGCGGATGGCCGAGCTTCTCCATCATGAGTTCAACCCGCTCCAATCCGGGACGGATGCCAAAAGGAATCAAAGAATTAATCCAGTCAATAGCAGCTTCCGCCGTCGCGAAGGCATCCGTGGCAGCAGACAGGTTCGTTCGTTGGTTGTCCGACATAAGCAATTCATCCTTACCTATGAACTCATCGACGGCCGAACCGTCATGGAGACGGATCCCCGACGGTTCGGCCGTTCAATGGCAATCTCGATTACACTTCTCTCAATTCCGCAATGCGCGCCATCACCTTGTCGCGCTTGCCGCTGTAATCCTGCAGCTTCGCGCGCTCCTCCGCCACGACCTTCTCCGGCGCCTTCGCCATGAAGCCCTCGTTGGCCAGCTTTTTCTCGACGCGCTCCACTTCCTTGTTCAGATGCTCGACTTCTTTCTCCAGCCGCGCGATCTCTTGATCGATGTCGATAAGGCCCGCCAGCGGCAGATACAGCTCGGCTCCCGTCACGACGGCCGTCATCGCCTTGCCTGGGGCGGCCGCATTCAATTCGACGGACAGCTTGGACGTGCCGCAGAAGCGTTCCACGTACTCGAGATTATCATGAATGTTCCGGTCATATTCCGCATTCGCGGGCTTGACGAGCAGTTCGATTTTTTTGCTCATCGGAACGTTCACTTCCGCCCGAATATTCCGCACTGCCCGGATCATATCCATAAGGAGCGACATCTCGCGCACGGCATCCGGCGCTTCGAAAGCGGCGTCGTATTCCGGCCAGGCCGCCAGCGTAATCGTCTCGCCCTCATGCGGCAGATGCTGCCATATCTCCTCGGAGATGAACGGCATGAACGGATGAATCATGCGCAGCGTCCGATCAAGAACGTAGGCCAGCACCGATTGCGTCGTCTTCTTGGCCGCCGCATCGCCGTTATATAGGCTCAGCTTGGCGAATTCGATATACCAGTCGCACAGATCATCCCAGATGAAGTTGTACAGGACGCGGCCGGTCTCCCCGAATTCATACGCATCCATCAGACGCGTAATATCGCGTGCCGTCTCATTCAGGCGGTGGAGAATCCAGCGATCCGCGGTGCCCAGCTTGCCGGACAGATCAATGTCTTCGTATGTGAAGCCTTCCAGGTTCATCAAGGCGAAGCGGGAAGCGTTCCAGATCTTGTTCGCGAAATTGCGCGCCTGCTCCACCCGTTCCCAACGGAAACGCAGATCCTGTCCCGGCGTGCTGCTCGTCGAGATCATGAAGCGCATCGCATCGGCGCCATATTTCTCGATGACTTCCAGCGGATCGACGCCGTTGCCAAGCGACTTCGACATTTTGCGTCCGTCGGCATCCCGCACCAAGCCGTGCATGAGCACATCCTTGAACGGAATCTCGCCCGTGAACTCAAGCGCGGTAAAGATCATGCGGGCCACCCAGAAATAAATGATGTCATAGCCCGTCACCAGCACGCTGGTCGGATAGTACCGCTTCAGATCGTCTGTCTGCTCCGGCCAGCCTAGCGTAGAGAACGGCCACAAGGCCGAGCTGAACCAGGTATCCAGCACATCATCGTCCTGTCTCAGCTTCGCGCTGCCGCAGGAGGAACAGGAAGCGGCATCTTCGAGCGCGACGGTCATATGTCCGCAGTCCTCGCAGTACCATGCCGGAATGCGGTGTCCCCACCAGAGCTGGCGGGAAATGCACCAATCGCGCACATTTTCGATCCACTGGAGATATGTCTTCTCGAAGCGATCCGGAACGAAGCGGACGCCTTGTCCGTTCTTCTGCGCCTCGATAGCGGCCTCGGCCAGGGGCTTCATCTTGACGAACCACTGCGTCGACAAATACGGCTCGACGACCGCGCCCGTCCGCTCGCTGTGCCCGACCTGATGGACATGGTCTTCAATCTTGATGAGCACGCCCTGCGCTTCCAGATCCTTGACAATCTGCTTGCGGCACTCCGCGCGATCCAGTCCTTGGTAAGAGCCTGCCGCCTCATTCATCGTGCCGCTCTCATCCATGACATTAATCTGAGGCAGATCATGACGGAGACCCATCTCGAAGTCGTTCGGGTCATGCGCGGGCGTAATCTTCACGGCGCCGCTGCCGAATTCCTTGTCGACGTAGTCGTCGGCGATAATCGGGATCTCGCGGCCGGCTATCGGCAGCACCAGCATCTTGCCGATCATATGCTTGTAACGCTCGTCCTCCGGATGAACGGCTACCGCGGTGTCGCCGAGCATCGTCTCCGGACGGGTCGTCGCGACCGTAATCGAGCCGCTGCCGTCCTTAAGCGGATACTTCAAATGATAAAGGTGGCCCTGTACTTCCTTATATTCAACCTCGATATCGGACAGCGCCGTGCGGGCTGCCGGATCCCAGTTAATAATGTACTTGCCGCGGTAAATGAGCCCTTTCTCGTACAGCTTCACGAATACTTCCCGGACCGCGCGGGACAGCCCTTCATCGAGCGTGAAGCGCTCGCGGGAATAGTCGAGCGAGAAGCCCATCTTCGCCCATTGCTCGCGAATCGTCTTGGCATAGGCGCCTTTCCACTCCCAGACGCGCTCCAGGAATTTCTCCCGGCCCAGATCATAGCGGGTGAGACCTTCTTCCCGCAGCTTCTGCTCCACCTTCGTCTGCGTCGCGATCCCTGCATGGTCGGAACCGGGCAGCCAGAGGGCATCATAGCCCTGCATCCGCTTGGAGCGGATAATGATATCCTGCAGCGTAAAATCGAGCGCGTGCCCGATATGCAGCATCCCGGTTACGTTCGGCGGCGGGATCACAATCGTGTAAGGTTCGGCATCCGGCCGGCGGCCGGCTTTGAAATATTCGCCCTCCTGCCAATAGGCGTACCATTTCTGTTCCGCCGCCTTCGGATCATACGTGGTCGGCATGGACAATTGTTCCTGACTCTCTGACATAAGCATTCCCTCCGTTATGACAAATAAAAAAACCTTCCGCCGCAAAGGACGAAAGGTTCAACTTCCGTGGTACCACCTTTAATTCCGCCAAGCGTCTCATGATGCGCATGAACGCGGCGGCACTCCACTGCATGTAACGGTTGCGGCCGTCCCCTTCTAGCGCGCGGCGGCACATGTCGAGCACCGGGCTCATACACTACCGTGACGCGTTCAAACGGGCAACTCCCAGGTGACTTCAGCGGGACGCTCCTGCAGGCGTTACACCTCATCGCTCTGCTCTCTGTAAGGGGCCTTGACGCTTACTCTTCCTGTTCGACGTCTTTGCTCCGCGGCATCAGCGACAAGCGCTGACAACCACATGTTTACGATATATTTTACCTTCGCTCTCCACACGAGTCAATAGACGGCTTCAAATCGTTCTTCGTATTAGTCATATCCCGATTTTCCACTTTCATAACATGTACTATAGGAGGTGGTCCTCATATGGAACGTTGGTGGTGGCGTATTCGCTATTCGGTAAAAGGAGTCATTTTTCCCCTCATCTGCCTGCAGTTTGTCCGGACGCTGCTTCTGCCCACCGGGCTCGATGTCTTTTTGCTGTTCGCGCTGTTCCTCGTGTATCTCGGGTTTTTGCTCGATGTATACTGAGTTCGCGGCAGGCCTTCCCAGCATGCGCATACCACATACAAGACCCGTCCGCGAGATTCGCCGGACGGGTCTATTGTGTCCCGGTTCAGGAGGTGACCGGAATATAAAGCACCTGGCCTTCCGTCACGTTCTGGTCGGGCAGGCGGTTATACAGCACGATTTCATTCGTATTCATCTGATAACGATCCGCGATCGTATCCAGCGTCTCTTCGCGCTGGACGATGCACATGCGGACTTTTTTGAAGCTGTGCTCATCGTTCACCCGCTGCAGGAACAGGGACTGCCACTTCATATCGTCGCCGGTCGTCACCTTGGCCGCTTCCAGCGCCGCTTCTTCTTCGGCCTGC